>JAANWZ010000153.1 GCA_018263585.1 Calditrichota bacterium
TGGCCGGTTTCAATCCACAGCCGGCCCGAAGGCCGGCTGATACTCAGGGGCGTGGTCTCGGCGATGAGGAGATGAAGGTTTCAATCCACAGCCGGCCCGAAGGCCGGCTGATACTCTCTGATTGTTCCCAGCCCAACTGCTCCAGAAGTTTCAATCCACAGCCGGCCCGAAGGCCGGCTGATACTTGGAAAAGTACCAACGCCTGTAATCCCGGAGAGTTGTTTCAATCCACAGCCGGCCCGAAGGCCGGCTGATACATGGAATGTGTATCGATGTGAACGAATCGTGTTGTGTTTCAATCCACAGCCGGCCCGAAGGCCGGCTGATACCGGGCGCGGCGAGAGCGAAGTATAGGGAAGCGGGTTTCAATCCACAGCCGGCCCGAAGGCCGGCTGATACGTTTCGCGGGTGTTCGTTCATGTGACCAATGTACGGTTTCAATCCACAGCCGGCCCGAAGGCCGGCTGATACGTACACCGGAATATCGGCAGCGATGGTGCGGTCTGCAAGCCCTGGTTTCGCGAACCGCTGTGTTTTTTCGGTAGTGCGCGCGGCGATGCGTCGGGTTGTCCGGCGGAAGCCGGGTTGACTACAAGGATTGCGCGGATCGCGAACCTCCCGGGGTTTTCATGAGAGCTCTGGGTTCGCGGGCGGTGGTGTGGTGGTTCGGGTCGCCGAAGGAACAGGTTTCTGTCAACCCCGCAGGTGTGGTACATATCATCAGGAGAAACAACCACATGCCACCTCTACGGGGTTCCCGTTTTTGGCTTCGCGCCGTTCCGAGGGCTGACGCCCGGGGCTATGCACATTCGACCCATTCCGGGGTCGGAACCTGCGGGGGTCTGACAAGCGCGTGACAGCCAGCAGGGGCCATGCACGTTCGACTCCTTCCGGGGTCGAAACCCCGTCCACAGATCCGTCGGCACACAGCAACAAGCGAACCGTCATGGACGTTCCGGGAAGAAGTCGGAACAGACAGGTCTAACCACCCGGGCCACCCTCTCGCCGAGTGTGATGGTATCAGTTTCGCTTGTCAAAGAGCGGCTGTTTGCGCTCGCGGCGCGTGCATGAGTTCGCCGGCGGCGAGGTTCAGATTATCATAGGTTTGTCCGGGTCGAGCACGGTTTCGCGACCGAAGCTCTGCTGGTACTTTTCGCGCGGTTCCATCAGCCGGTAGAAGCGCAGGCTGTCCTCTTCCTCGTCGATGATCTCGCAGAGGCGGTCGATCATCTGTTCGAAGAGGATGGGGTTCACACGGCATTCGAAGACGGACTTCTGCGCGCGCTGGCCGTAGTTCTGGCACAGTTTCGCGACACGTCGCAGACGTTTTCGGCCCTTCTTCGTTTCCGTGTTGACGTCATAGCAGACGAGCACATCCATCGTACGTTCTCCTCACGGCGTGATCAGGTGCGGGACGTAGCCGGGTCCTTCCCCGCGCAGGGTGCGTGCGAGGATCCGTGCCTGGAGGTGCGGCACGAGCCCGAGCGGCAGTTTTCGTCCGGTGACGGCATGTTCCACCGGTTGGCGTTTCATCTCCTGATACGCTGCGAGCACTGCCTTTCGGGTGTCGTCATCCATCAAGACCGCGCCGCCTTTGCGCCGGGTGAAATGCCGGTGTCTGACCTGCCCGCGGTTGACGAGCCGGAGCACGAGCCTGTCGACCATGAGCGGGCGGAATTCCTCCATCAGGTCGAGCGCGAGCGCGGGTCTTCCGGGACGGAGCGCGTGCAGGTAGCCGACCTGCGGATCGAGACCGACCCCTTCGAGCGCGGAGCGGCAGTCGTGTGTGAGCACGGCGTAGAGGAAGGACAGCAGTGCGTTCACGGGATCCCGTGGCGGCCGGCGCGTGCGGGTCCTGAACCCCCACGTGTCCCGGTCGCTGCGGATCATGTGGGGAAACGTGTTGAAGTACGCGGCTGCTGCTGTTCCTTCGACGCCTCTCGCCTCGTCCACCTCTTCGCAGCGGCCGAGATCGTCGAGCGCGTGTTTGTGCTCCAGCGCCGCATCGCGCAGCGCGACGGCGTCGTCAGCGTCGGCGTCGCGGGCATTCCGGAGCAGGACCGCGCGGGCGTTGCGCAGCTTGCCGGCGACGAACGAGCGTGCCAGATTCAACGTCGTCTCCGCCGATGAAAGCGCCTCGTGCTGTGCCCTGCGGAGGAGGACGTTTCCCGACACGGGTCCTTCCACGCGGGCGAGGAAGCGGCCGATGCGGTCAAAGAAGGTGATCGTCCTTCCCTCCTCCGCGCAGCGACCCATCGTCTGCGGGCTGACCATCACGCTGCCGAACACGAGCACGCTGCCGATGTTGTGGCGGGGCAGCCTGCGCGGGGCCTTTTCCGGCAGCTCGACCTTGAATCCCTCCAGCTCCACGTGCAGGTATGAGCCTTCCGTCATCAGGAACAACGTGTTCAGGGCGGTTTCCATGGTTCACCTCTGATGCATGATCTCCTCCCGCTTCTTCATGTTCAGGCGAGGCCGGGTTCATCGGGCGGATGGAACAGCTCCGCGCGGCGCTGATCCCACACCCGCCGCCGCTTTCCGCCGAACAGTTGCGGCATGCAGGTAGTGACAAGCGAACAGCCGCGGCAGCGCCGGTCGGCGGGAGCGGCGGGAAGCTGAGGCCGCGCGCGTTGACCACGGATCGCCGCGACGATTTCACGCACCCGAGCGCGCAGGCGATCATCGATCTCAATGTGGGAACGCTCACGTGAACCGTAGTGGTAAATCGCGCCTGTCTGAATCTCACACTCGAACATCTCTTCGAGGCAGAGCACCTGGCCGGCCAGCTGGACGAGCTCCCCTTCCCGCTCGCGATCCCGGCTCGACAGCTTGTATTCAACCGTGAGGATTCGGTTGTCGTGGAACTCGACAACGTCAGCAACGCCATAAAGGCCGAGCTGTTGGCTCCAGATCGGAAGCGATCGCTCGCTGCGTACGCCGTCTCTGGTCTCGGGTTCAGCCAGCTCCACCCGTTCATGTACCTTCCGCCCGCGCTGGGTGAACACGTTCTCGTCGAACACGCATTCGCGTTCGATCAATGCCCAGGAGCGCGGGCAGTACGTGTAGTGGCGCAGGGACGAGAGACGGATCCACCCTCCCTCGTCCCCGCTTTCGAACAGCCCGGGGTTGCTGATCATGACACGAGGTCGACCGAGCTCACGACCTCGATGCCGAGCTCATCGAGACCGGAGTCGTCGACGGTGATTTCATAGTCGTCGAAGCGGCGCGCGGGACGTGAAGGATCGTGCCCATCGCCGCTCCTGCGCTCGATCTTGACACGGTCGAACAGCCGGTGTGCCGGTGCGCAGCCGAGCACGGCCTGGCGGGCGCGCTGTTCGGGGTCGCCGTCGGTGCCGACGTGCTTGAACACGATCAGCCGGCGCGCGCTCATCACGCCCTTGCTCGCGCTGCGGTCATGTTCGTACATGTTCGCGAGCGCCTCCCAGAACAACGCGAGGTCGGCGTCACTGAAACCGGTCTGCTTCGCGAGGTGCGCGCTGATGAAACCCTTCGCGACGTAGAGGCCGTACGGGATCAGCTCCTTGCGGCCCATCGTGCGCAGCCTGTCTTCCGGCTGTTCGGCCTCCCACTCGCGATACGCGGCGGACGTTTTCTCCTTCTTGCCGATGTTGTCTTCGGCAACCGCCATCCGCGTGATCGAGATGTCGAGTGGGAGGATCGGATCGACGGAGCGGGCGAACGAGAACTGCACCGGTCCGCGCACCTGGCCGGCGTTCGGGCCGGTGCTCATCACTGCGCCGAACGTGCGCACGTCGTAGAAGTTGCGGCACATCCATTCGCGCGCCTCGTAGACTTCGCTTTTCGTCGCCTGCTTCTTCGGCAGCCCGTGGGGAGATTCTTCGTGCGCCTGTGTGATCCGCGCGTTCAGATTCGTCGCCTGCTGAACGAAGATCGCGTTGGGCATCTGCTGGTCGCGGGCGGCTTCGACGTAGTTGCGGATGCGGCGCTTGAGCGCGACGTCGGAGACGAGACCGTGGCGGTCTTCCGGGTCGATGCGCGGGGCGTTGCCCATGTCCGGGTCGCCGTTCGGGTTCCCGTTCTCGCAGTCGAACAGATAGAGAAAGTCGTAACGGTTCGTGATCGGGTCAGCCATCGTTGTCATCCTCCCTTTCAGTAGTGTGCTTGAGACTGTCTTCATCGTCGGACGTTTCCTTGCGCCTGCGCATTGCGGCGAGCTGGTGGTAGTAGCCGAGATGGAAAAAGATCTCCTTTTCGGTGTCGAAATGTTCGGGCGGCTCCTGCACGCCGTCCCAGATGTCGACGAGCAGGGATTCGAACCAGCTTGCCAACCCGCCCGCGTCCCGTTTCAACTTCGCCAGGTGGTGCTGGCTGAGGCGGTCGAGACGGGACAGTGTCGTGCGCGGGGTGGAAACGGCGGCGGTGAAAAAGCGGTTGACCACGCTCGCTTTCACTGCGCGGGCGTCCCCGGCATTCGCGCCGTCGTCACGGGACGCGCCCCCTTGCGAGGCGGACGCGTCCTGGATCCGGCTGTACACCGCCATCAGGCGGCCGAAATGGTACGCCGGCTCCGGATGGTTCGGATTGAGGTTCTGCGACATGTTGCGCTCCTTTCGGTTATCGGTCAGTCGTTCGAACTCGATCGCCCGGTTGATGTAGGCGCGGAGCAGCGACATCCTGCGCTGGATCAGCGCGATCGCCTGGGCGAGCCGGCCGGTGCGCCGCGCCTCTTCCAGCGCGCTCGTCTGGACGAACGTCTGGTTCAGCGAGAGGATTCTGCGGGCCGCACTCGCCGGCAACGGCCGGCCCTCGACCGCTGCGCGCCACAGCGCGGAGCGCTCGCCGCTGACCGCCGCGAGCCACTTCATCCGATCCTGTCCGCGTTTCAGCGGCGGAAGCAGCGATTCGACGTACTGTCCGAGCCGAGCGTGATGCACCGACCCGCGCCCACCGAACGCGACGAGATCGAGGTCGCTGAACCACGCATCCACGTTTTCCGCGAGCTGCTCGAACGAGCCCTGCATCCAGTCACGGATCACGACACGGCCGCTGTTCGCGCTCAACGAAAGCGCGTAGAACTCGTTGTCGAGCGCTTCCGGACGGCGCCCTTCCCTGACCGCGCGCAGCAGCTCGCGAGCGTTGTTGACGGCGGTCTGGCGCTCCGTCTCGTCCCCGAAGAAGCCGAACAAGAGGTTGTTCTCCTTCGACACGCTCTTCTTGAACCAGTACGCGACACGTGCGCCGGCGAGATGCTCGCTGCTGTTCGCGAGCAGATCGTTGAGCGCCTCGGTGTACGCGACCATCGCCGACTCGTCCACAGCACCGTTCTCCGACTGCTTGAAGCCGTAGGACTGGTAGGGATCATACTTGAAGCTGACGAGCGCGTCCCCTGTCGAGAGGCCGCCGACCGAATTCAGATGACGAACCTTGTTGTGGGTGAGTGCCGGGTGTACCACCTCGCCGGTGGCCAGGCAAACCAGCTCGCTGTCAGCCTTGTTCGCGGGCAGGTTTTCGCGGCGGAATTCGCGCCACCAGTCGTGCCAGCAGGTCCAGTCGGGCACGTACGGAGGATCGGCCCCTTCGACGGCAAACGTCAGCTTGTCGCTTGGCTTCGCCTTCTCATCCTGCAACTGTTCGAACGCGCGGGCGCGCTGGTTTTCGTCACGCAGGAACGCGACAACCGGCACCAACTCCGGCACATCTTCCGCCGCGTCCTGATGTAGTTGGAGAAAGAACTCGTGACGGCGGCGCTTGCTTTCCTTGTCGATGCCAAGCTGGTCGCAGAAGACCGTATCAATCGAATCGATCAGGAAATGGCTGCGGCCGCCGCCCTCCCCGGTGAGTTCGGGGTGAGTGAGGTTCGGCGCCCGAAGGAACGTCCTCCCGCCGTACCGTTTCGACCCTTCACCTTCACCGCGATAGAGCACGCCCAGGCAGCGGCCGTTCTTGTCAATCCGGACCGCCCACTGCGCGTTGCGTGACGCGAACCCGGCTTCCGTGCTCAGGCTATGCTTGTGCGCGTATTCGATCAGTTCCTGCAGCATCAGTCTCCCCTCCTGTTCACCCGGACGATCTGCGGGCTGCCGGGCGGGGGCACATGCAGCGTGCCGCCGCGCACGTGCGCCTCGAACACACTCACCGACGGGGGCGCGTTGTTGTCGCCGGGACGTGTCGTGTCGAACACGTCGTAGAGCATCCACCCGATCGGGATGTCGATTTCGGCGGGTGGATCCTCGCTGTCCTCGTCCGCAAGTTCGAACGCGGCGGGGAATTCGCGGCAACCGAGGTAGGGTTGCATCACGCACTGGCCCCGTTTCGCGCGGCGGGTAAACGATGCGACCATCTTCGGGAGCTGCTGCTCGCTGCCCGGCCAGGGGACGATGCGCGCGTGCAGCCGGTACCGGATGTCCTTCAGCGCGATCGTCTGCCGCTGCGTGCGATCCTCCTCCGCAACGATCGGCTTCGGTTCGCTTCTGCCCGCGATCCAGCCGTGGATTGTGCGCTCAGACGGTGCGACGGATGTGACTTCGTTGCGGCGGAGCGCGATGTAGGCGGGCTGTTCATAGACGTCGATGCGTTCAACCTGCCAGCGGAATTCGGGTTTCCAGTAGATCGCCTCGAAGATCGCGCGCGCCGCGGACGGGGTGATGCACGGGTAGGTGAACCGTTCCACCTTTCCCCCCGCGGGATCGCTGAAACAGGCGAGCTCACCCCAGACGATGAGCGAGAGCGGTTCGGATTGTGTCATGCTGCCTCCGAGTGAATGAACAGGTGTGCAGAGGGAAGGTCAGACGGCTGGACGGCACTTGTCAACAGGGAGAACTAGAAAAGCCGTCAACTCTTGCGGAAGTGCTCTCGGAGAACGCCGGCGCAGCCAACGCTTTGACATGAACGGTATGTTCACACTTGTTGCAACTGCAGCATCATGAACACAGTTGACGAGGCGATTTCTCCGTGACAGGATGTTCGAAATCATCCGGGGCGCCGCGCCCGCAGGTGGACCTACATGAATTCGTCTCCGCCCGTCTCCGGAATCCAGCCGAGCTCCTCATCGTAGTCGTCCGGGTAGTGCGAGATGAACCAGTCCGCGGCGAGACGCACGGGCGCCGCGGACGAGGCGTCCTTCCCGAGCGGAAACACCGGGATCGGTTCGAGCCGGTCGGACTGTTCGGCGGAGCCGCGGAACACGGACACCGAATGCCGTTTCGCAGCCCTGATCCACTCCCGTGTCAGACCCTGTTCGCGTGCCCGCTCGGCCAGCGCTTCGTACTCATGCTCGTTCCAGGCGACGAGAACCTGCACGGTCGGCTTGTCGATCAGCCTGTATTTTGCCGCCACCGCAGGGAAGTCCACTCCTTTGATCGCACACTTCAGCTCCTCCTTCACCTTCGCGTATCCGGTCAGGCTGTACAGGTCGTGGTAGTACTCGCGGAACACGGCCGGATCGTCGAGGTCCAACTCCGCCCCTTCACGTTTCGCGAGCATCTCATCCGCGATCGCCGCTGCCTTTTTGTACGCCTCGCCGGGATACAACCGGCCGCCGTTCGCTTCCGGCCGGAACACGACGACTTCGCCATGGTCCAGCTTTCCGCCCCGGTTGCAGCGTCCGGCCGCCTGAGCAATTGCCTCGAGCGGACCGTGCGCGCGGTACACGACCGGGAAGTCGAGATCGACGCCGGCCTCGACGCACTGCGTAGAGATCAGAATGCACGGCAGTTCCTTTTTGAGTCGCCGGGTTACATCGGCGAGAAGTTTGTCACGGTGCCCGCCGCACAGTGTCGTGCTGAGATGGAGCACCCGCTGATCACTGTGCGCCCTCTCATTCACCGCCCGGAACAACTCATGCGCGTGTCGGCGCATGTTCACCACGCAGAGGACGCGATCGCTGTCACGGTCGAGGATTTCCCCGGCCAGTTCCTCCCACGACCGCGCGCCGTCTTCCCTCCCCCGCCAGCGCACGTTCACCCGCTTCATCCGCGCGAACAGCGATTCCGGGTTCGGGATCAGTTCGTGCGGCTCCCATCCGGGCTCCCGCATCGCCCGCAGTTCGCTGTTCAGGTGGGAAAACGCCGGCTGCGTCGCCGTGGAGAACAGGACGGTGGATTTGAATCGGCTCGCCAGTTGTGACAGCGTGGCGAGGGTCGGCTGCAACAGGTGACCGGGCAATGTCTGCACTTCGTCGAACATGATCACAGCATTCGCCATCCGGTGCAGTTTCCGGCACGGGCCGGGGCGGTTCGCGAACAGAGACTCGAGCGCCTGCACGCTCGTCGTCACGATCAGCGGCGCATCCCAGTTTTCCGCGAGTTGCTTGCGGGGCTCGATCCACGACTCGTCATCCTCGATCGGCTTTCGGCGACGGCCCGCCTGCTCCCCATCACCGGAGCCTCTGTCGAACGCCCTGCTGTGATGCTCGAGCACATATTCCTTGCCCATCGCCTCGTCGAACATTTTGTGCAGCAGGTTCGCCGTCTGGTCGATGATGCTCAGGTAGGGCAGCACGACGATCACACGTTCGAGGTTGTGCTGCAGAGCATGCCGCATCGCGAACAGCAGCATGGCGAGCGTCTTGCCCGCGCCGGTCGGGGCGGTGAGGGTAAACAGGCCGCGTTCGAGCCCGGCGCCGTGCCGGCACGCGGCGTGGACTTCATCCCGGACCTCGTTCACGACCGCGTGCGCGTCGGATTCCGCACGCACGTCTGCGATATATTCGTCGATTCGGCGCAGCGCGCGTTCCGGATCGAGCTCCGGCCCGGGCGCACGCGCACCGCTGAAGTGGGCCTCCGTGTCCAGAAAGTCGGCGTCCACAACGCAGGAGAATATCATCCGCACGGAGAGCATCTGCGCGGCAGTCGGTTTTCCCTCCAGCAGGGAAGCGTCGAGCGCCGGCAACTGGATGTTATCCGCCTCGAGGCGACGCTGGATCTCGGTCATATCGGTTTCGGAAGGAACGAGAGCTTCATCCTCTGGCACAACGCCGGATTCGCCTGCGATGTGGCGCTTGATGAAGTCAAAGCTACGCAAGCCCCCGTGATGCCCGGACACGACGAATGCTGAGAGTGCCCCCGCCAGCTGCCACCGTTCGAGCGCGAGCCGTGCGCCGGGACTCGAATGGTCGATCGCGCGCACGCCCGGCGGTTTCTTTCCTGTCAGCAGTCGTTGCTTGAACAGCGGCGAGTACTTGCCGAGGTCGTGCATGATCCCGGCCGCGCGCGCTTCCTCGCCCGCGCCGAACCTGTCCGCGAACCGCGCCGCCTGCTCGCCAACCCGGGCCAGATGGTCCCGCAGCAATTGCCGGCGGCCATCTGCCCCTTCACTGTGTGCGTACCATTCTGTTGCCATCACTACCTCGTCGTGTAGATTGTCGACGATATGAGTCTTGATGAGGTTGCGTCCGCAAGTTTGCACAAGAGGAGTTGGACTGTACCGGGATTCGTATGCACGACATAGGCGCATAACCGCCGGTGATAGAGTTCCTCCTGTGGATTCGCAAATGAAGCTAACCACAACGAGAGGAGAATTCACTCTCAGTACTTGGGTAGATGCCCGGAAGCTTGCTTCGCTCGGTCCAGCTGAACTGCAATTGCGCCGTCTGTTTGGTGCAATTGCTGGACTCCCGGGCGATACCCCGCAGGCGGCTTTGTCGTAACCGGTCGCAACAGCGGATGACCCGCCCCCGGAGTACCAGCGCCTCGAGTCCGCATCTGGGAGGAAAACAAGCACGTGGAGAGAGGAGCTGATCGCGTGGTATGTGACGGGGTCCGCAAGCCCGGGGACGGGGACCGGGGCCGCCCACTCCCTCAGCGCACGAGCGCCAGTTTGCGAACCTCGTCGAGCCGGCCCGGGACCGACGCGCGGATGAAGTAGAGTCCGCTCGCGAGCGCGGAGGCGTCGAACGTGAGCGTGTGACGGCCCGCCGGGTAGAGGCCGTCCGCGAGCGTCGCGACCCGCCGGCCGGTGACGTCGAACACGTCCGCCGTGAGCTCGCCGGCCTGTGGCAGGCGGATCGTCACACTGCTCGTCGAATTGAACGGGTTCGGGTGCGGTTCGGAGACGCAGGCCGACTGCGCCGGGGGCGAGTCGGGATCGCTGCCCGCGGGGGCTGACCAGCCGTGCAGTTTCCATCCCTCTCCGCCGGTGCGGGCGACGAACCCCGACTTGCTGAACGCAAACGAGTCCGCGTGCACGACCTCGAGGTTCGGGCGCACGAGCGTGGCGATGTAGAGATAATCCCCCGGCGGCGCGAATCCGGGAACCTCCTGCTCGATCCAGTTCACCTCAATCTGTCCGCCCGGGGCGAGCGCGAACGGGATTGACTCCAGCAGCACTTCTGCGCCGTTCGGAAGCACGGTGGAAACCCGCGCGAGCAGCGGCTGCGTCTGCTCGGAGTATGATGTGATCACCGCGTCGTAGAAGAACGAACCGCCGTAGGGTGGAATCAGGATCGGCGGGTCGAACGGCGTCAGCTCGATCGAGGCGACCTCCGGGACCGGGTCGCCGTTGAAGTTCCCGAACGCCGCGAATGTTGCGCCGTGGAAGCTGGTTGTGAGCACGCTCTCCGCGAACGACCACTCACCTTCGTTGGAAAGCCAGCCGATCGTATTCTCATCGGGCACGGTGAACAGGATGTCGAGGTCACCGTCGCCGTCGATGTCGCGGGTTGCGAGCGAGCTCACGGCCCCGGGCTCGCCGCCGACCGGGTGCTGCTCGAAACTGATCCCTTCGACGTTCTCGATGAGCACGACGTTTTGTTCGCCCGCCCCGGTGGCGATGTCGAGGTTAAGGTCGCCGTCGAAATCGCCCGTGTCGAGGAAGCGGGGCTCCGGGAGCGCGTCGAGGATCGGTTCGGCGGGCGGAAACCCGTCCGGGCCGTCGTTGCGCCACAGCAGCACCCGCCCCTGCGACTGCTCGCAGGCGAGCACGTCGAGGTCGCCGTCGCCCTCCCAATCGCGGAGGATCGCGTGTGCGGGCGCGTCGAGCGCGGGGGTAAACGCGTGCGGGACGAACGCGTCCCCGCCGCCGGCATTCTCCAGCCAGCCGACGGCTCCAATCCCCGTGCTCACGACGACGATGTCGGGCAGCTCGTCCCCGTTCACATCTCCGGCGGCGAGCACGCTCGGACCGGTGATCTGCTCGGAAGCGAGGTGCGGGGTGAACGCCGCGCCCGCTCGTTCGTACCACGTGATCTCGTTGCCGTACAGCCCGCAGGCGACAAGGTCGAGGTCGCCGTCGCCGTCGATGTCCGCCGCGTCCACGCAGGAAGCGCCGTCCAGGTCGCCGTCGATCAGGTACGAGCTGAACTCTCCCGCGCCGAGGCTGCGCCATGCGCGCACTTCGTCGCCGTACGTGGCGGTCGCGGCGAGGTCGTCGAGGCCGTCCCCGTCGAGATCGGCGACCGCGATCCAGCTCGCGCCGTTGAAAGATTCCCCGATGATGATCGGCTGGCCGAAATTGCTCCCGGTGGCGACGGGCGCGCCGGCCCCCAGGAATGCGAGTGAAGCGGCGATCGTCAGCGAGCTGGGCATTCGCATGGCGGACTCCTCGTGACCCGGTCACTGTGCCGGTCTCTCCCGGGGACGGCCTCGAAGAGTGCCGGTTCACATCGAGTCAGAGCGTGCGTACGTGTCATTCTGAACGCAGCCCGATGTCAGTGTACCGGGCGAAGTGAAGTTTGTCCTGAACGGAGTGAAGGGAAGGTCCAGGCAGGTAAACACTTGTATATACTGAACGTACCGTCGTCGAACTCGGACCTTTCCTTCACTGCATTCAGGACATGCTTGTGCCGCCAAACTGACGGCGGCTTCAGAATGACGTTAATCCACGAGTGAACTGGATCCGAACCGACACCAGAAACCCGCATTCACAGCAGTATAAGATAACGCCGGCGCGCGCACGCATGCCAATTCGGAACCGGGGCGAGCGCACCGGAACGATCAGGCACTGGACTCCCGTCGTCTCTCTCGGCTGAGGGCGGAGTCCTGCTGGTCAGGTTCGACGCTACATTTTCACATCCACACCGGCGGGGTCAGGCGGGGATTCGCAGCCGGAGCATCGCCTGCGG
>JAANWZ010000154.1 GCA_018263585.1 Calditrichota bacterium
TCGGATGAGCCGCGGTTGCAAGCAACCACGGGCCTATTGCTCTCATGCACCGCCGGATGAGCCGCGGTTGCAAGCAACCACGGGCCTATTGCTCTCATGCACCGCCGGATCAGCCGCGGTTGCAAGCAACCACGGGCCTATTGCTCTCATGCACCGCCGGATGAGCCGCGGTTGCAAGCAACCACGGGCCTGTGAGAGTGTCATCCTGAACAAGCGCGGCGCAAGCCGCGCGCAGTGAAGGATCTGCCAGCAGAAACCACCGCCGTGTAGCTTTCAACATAACGGGTTGGCATATGATCGGGTAGATCCTTCACCCCCGCACAAACAGACGTGCGGGGGTTCTGGATGACACGGGGGGCGTCTCACGGTCCCGGGTTCGACGAACCCGGGCTACACGCTTCGGGTTCCGGATGACGCAACCCGCCTTGACGCAGCTTGCCCCTGCCCTTGACTTCAATCATCGATTCAACCGGAAAGCCTGCTCCACCGCCGATTCAACGCTGGCGGCATCGCCGTTCCGCGCACTACATCCCGCCCGTATCCGCGAGCAGATCACGAATCGTCCCCTCGAGCGTCTCATCGCGCGGTTCCGTCTTCGAACCGAAACGCGCGACCACCTTCCCCTCACGGTCGAGCAGGAACTTGTTGAAGTTCCATGTGATCTCGCCTCGTTCAGGTGATTCGGAGGTCAGATAACGGTACAGCGGGTGGATGTTATCCCCCTTGACGCTGATCTTCGCCATCATCGGAAACGTCACATCGTACTCGCCGGTGCAGAATGCGAGAATCTCCTCGTTCGTGCCCGGCTCCTGGTTGAGGAAGTTGTTCGCGGGGAAACCGATCACATGAAACCGTTTGTCCGCGTACGTCTCCTCGAGTTGCTGCAACCCCTCGTACTGGGGCGTAAACCCGCACTTCGACGCGACATTCACCAGCAGCAACACGTCGCCCCGGTACTCGCGAAGCGATGTCGTGTCACCGGTAATCGTCTCCAGCGGGTAATCCAGATAGCTCGCGGCCTCGTTCACCGCGGGCCGCGAGATCATCCCGTCACCCGCCTGCAGCCGATTCACGAGTACGACGATCAACAACGCCGCGACCGCGAACGAGACGATCCCGGCGAGCAGCTTGAATCCGGCGGACTCCTTCATACGATATCCTCCTGCTCCACGCGTACAAGTTTGGCAAACCGAACTCGGCTCAGAATGCGGCACGAAACCTCTCCGATGCAACCCGCTCTGCAAATCCTGCTCCATCCATCAGAGGCACGGAGAGCGCGGAGGACACATACGCACGCGGAGCCACTTCAGATATGCGCCGCATTGCGCGCGCGGGGCGGTCTTGCTACCATCCCCGTGGATTCGCGCGAAACAGGAAATGACCGGGACCGACGGGACTGCGCATGGCTGCGATCGGCATTCGCTACGAGGACAAATCCGCGCTCGAACGGCGCGCACCGCTCACACCGGACGATGTGCGCGAACTGCGCGAACGCGAAGGGATCGAGGTTCACGTGCAGCCGTCGCCGAACCGGATCTTCACCGACGAGCAGTACCGCGAAGCCGGCGCGCGGCTCACGGACGACCTGTCCGCGTGCGACCTGATCGCCGGGATCAAGGAGGTGCCCGCCGGCCGGCTCATCCCCGGCAAGCCGCACCTGTTCTTCTCGCACGTGATCAAGGGCCAGCGGGCGAACATGCCGCTACTGCGCGAGATCCTCGCGCGGCGGGTGACGCTGATCGACTACGAGCGGGTGACCGACGAGCGCGGGATCCGGCTGATCGCGTTCAGCCGCCAGGCGGGCCAGGCGGGGACGATCAACGGCCTCTGGTCGCTTGGACAACGGTTTGAAACATTCGCTTTGAACACGCCTTTGGCTCGTTTGAAACAGGCGTTTCATTACGCCGGCGGGCTTCTGCAGGCGAAAGCGGCGATCGCGGAGGCCGGGATGGAGATCCGGTTGCACGGGCTGCCGGAGCAGGCAGCGCCACTTGTCGTCGGCATCACCGGCGGGCCCGGACGTGTGTCGATGGGCGCGCAGGATGTGCTCGCGGCCGCGAACCCGGTGGCGCTCACCCCGTCTGAACTGCGCGACCCGGCGAACTACGCGAGCCTGCGCGCCGACCGGATCTACCAGGTCGTGTTCGACATGCCGGACTTCCTGCGCCGGACCGACGGCGGATCATACCGGTTCCAGGACTACCTCGCGCACCCGGAACAGTACGAGTCGTACCTGAACGAATCGCTGCCGTACCTGAGTTTGCTCGTGAACGGGGTGTACTGGGAGGAGCGTTACCCGCGGCTCGTCACGCTGGCTGATGTGCGTGTTTTATACAGCAGTTTCAAACGCCCGCGCCCGGTCGCGATCGCGGATGTCACATGCGACGTCGGCGGCAGCGTCGAGTCCACGAGAGTCGCGACATCGCCCGACAACCCAGTGTACGTGTACAACCCGGCAACCGGTGGAATCGAGTACGGATTCGCGGGCGAAGGGCTGCTGATGATGACGGTGGACATCCTCCCCTCCGAGATCCCGCGCGAAAGCTCGCAGCAGTTCGGAGCGATGATCAGACCCTATCTTCCGGAGCTGGTCCGGGCGGACTACACGAAGCCGTTCGCCGAGCTCGCGATCCCGGAGGAGTTCAGGCGTGCGGTGATCGCGCATCACGGCGATCTGACCCCGGGTTACCGGTACCTGGAATCGTATCTGCAAGCTGACAACGAACCCGCGAGGTGACCATGGCGAAGCTGATCCTGGACGGTATCGACGACTATATCGAGCGGCATTTGCCGAGACGACCGGACGTGCTCCATGAGATGGAGTCACTCGCGGCGGACGAGGACTTCCCGATCGTCGGCCCGCAGGTCGGGCAGTTCTTCCGCATGCTCGCCGCATCGACGGGCGCGAAACGCGTGTTTGAACTCGGCTCCGGGTTCGGCTATTCCGCGGTCTGGTTCGCGCTCGGGATGCCCGCGGAAGGCGAGATCGTGCTCACCGATCACGACGGCGGCAAGCTTGAGCGGGCGGACTCCTTCCTCAGCCGGCTCTGGCTCAACGGGAAGGCGGAGTTGCTCCCCGGCGACGCGCTCGCTCACTTCCGCGCTGCGAAGGGTGAGTTCGACATCGTGTTCAACGACATCGACAAGCAGCACTACCCGGAGGTTGTCGAACTCGCCCACGAGAGGCTCCGTCTCGGCGGGTTCCTGATCAGCGACAATGCGCTCTGGCACGGTCGTGTGCTCGACGACGAGAAGGACGAGGCAACGGCCGCCGTGGACGAATACAACCGTCTGATCGCGGAGCACGAGGGTTTCGAAAACGTGATCCTGCCCGTGCGTGACGGGCTCTCCGTCGCGCGCAAGATCGAGCTGGACGAGTCGCTGTGGCTGCCGGGCGTGGGGGACTGAGCGCCTGTTTCATATCTGCATTTCAAACGTGTGATCGCAACCGGGGAGCTGCGTGGCGATCATGATGGACAACCCGCGCGGTGAGGAGGCGGACATCCGTCCCTACCGCTGCGTTGTCTGCGGGTACATCTACGGGCCGAAGGTCGGCGATCCGGAGGGCGGGGTGAAGCCGGGCACACCGTTCGCGGAGATGCCGAACGACTGGGTCTGCCCGCTCTGCGGCGCGGGAAGGCAGTTGTTCATGCCGCTTGATGACAGTTAGCGACTGGTTGTACCCGGCAGGGAGCAGGAAGAGGGCGCGCTCTGAACGGAGTAGAGCGTGTGATCCGTTCCGGATGCGGAGAACACGCGCTCGCGCGGAATCTCCACCTTTCGCATTGAGACAGGCCGCCGTCCGGGGCTCACGTTGACGGGGACCGTCATTCCGGGGTTGTGCTGACAGCTATTGGACCGGATCACATGGAATGACGGGTGATTCAGCGTCATCCTGAAGCCGCGGCCGGCGTCAGTTTGCCGCACGCGGCTGAAGGAGGTCCGAATTTGACGAAGGTAATGTATGTATATACAACGGTTTACCTACCTGGACCTTCTTCACTTCGTCCGACAAACAGACGTCGGACTTCGTTCAGAATGACATCGATTTGCCCGTCATATCTGCTGCAACGGGCCATTAGTCGTGCGCCGGCACATACCCGCCGCTACCGTCTCGCATAATCGTCCTTTTTTGCCTGCGGCAAAACGCGCCTGTCGCGCGTCCGCTACCCTGCCCGCGGCTCGCGGACGTGTTTCGGCGGGATCGCCGCTTACGAATGCGCTGCTCCCGGTCGCGGGAAACGGGCCCGGGCCCGCATTGCCAACCGTATTAGGGTCGGCTATCTTCTTCCCGGCGTGAACCGACCGATTGGCGCGCGGCGTTCGCTGACCGCAACGAATCCCACGCGCCCGAACGCAGGAAAGGAACCACCATGCCGAGCAAGGTGATTGCACGGTTCAGCGTGTCGTACCAGCAGATCCTCGACGAAAAGGGCGGGGTCGATGAGAAGCTCGACCCGAAGCTGCCCGACGACAAGCTGCTCGAGATCTACCGCGTGATGCTCACCGGCCGCCGTCTCGACGAGCGCCTGCTGAAGATGCAGCGGTCCGGCCGTGTCGGCACGCTTCCGGTGAGCGTCGGCCAGGAGGCCGCCTCCGGCGCCGCCGCGCTCGCGATGGAGGACGACGACTGGTTTGTCGGCTCGTACCGCGAGGTCGCGGGCCGGATCGCGCGCGGCGAGGAGTTGTACAAGTCGATGCTGATCTACGGCGGCTTCGAGGAGGGCAACATCTCGGACAACGCCCCGCGCATGCTGCCGCTCTCGATCATCCTCGCCTCGCAGATCCCGCACGCGGTCGGGCTCGCGTACGCGGCGAAGATGCGCGGCGAGAAGACCGCCGTGCTCGCGTTCAGCGGTGATGGCGCGACCTCCGAGGGCGACTGGCACGAGGGGATCAACTTCGCCGCGACGTGGAAGGCGCCGGTTGTGTTCCTCGTCCAGAACAACCACTGGGCGATCTCGACGCCGCTGCACAAGCAGATGAACAACCGCACGATCGCGCAGCGCGGCGTCGCCTACGACATCCCCTGCCTGCAGGTGGACGGCAACGACGCGCTCGCCGTGTACAAGGCGACCAAGGAGGCGCTCGACCGTGCCCGCAACGGCGAGGGACCGACCCTGATCGAGGCGCTCACCTACCGGATGCTGATGCACACCACCGCCGACGACCCGAAGAAGTACCGTCCCGAACAGGAGACCGAGGAGTGGAAGAAACGCGACCCGCTCACCCGTTTCCGCGCTTACCTCGTGAACAAGCGGATCTGGGACGGCGACAGGGACGGCGAACTGGAAGAGACGGTGAAGAGCGAGATCGACGCCGCGATCGAATACTACCGGAACTACGCCGACTACAAGCTCGACCAGCCGTTCGACCACCAGTTCGGCACGATAGTGGAAACGCTCGAGGAGCAGCGCGCCGAGTACCTCAAGTACGCACGGTGATAGGAGATAGAGGATGCCGAAGCTGACGATGGTGCAGGCGATCAACCTCGCGCTGCACCAGGAGATGGAACGCGACGACACCGTGCTCATCATGGGCCAGGACGTGGCGGTCAACGGCGGCGTGTTCCGACTTACCGACGGCCTGTTCGACAAGTTCGGCCCGGAGCGCGCGCTCGACACTCCGCTCGCGGAGGGCGGAATCATCGGCGCGATGCTCGGAATGGCGATCAACGGGCTCAAGCCGGTCGGCGAGATCCAGTTCTCCGGGTTCGCCTATCTCACACTCGCCCAGTTGGAGGGAAATGTCGCACGCACACGCAGCCGGTCGCTGAGCAAGTTCACCGCGCCGCTCGTGTTGCGGATGCCGTACGGCGGCGGCGTGCGCGCGCTCGAACACCACAGCGAGAGCAAGGAGGCGTATTTTGCGCACACGGCCGGGCTGAAGACCGTGATCCCGTCAACACCCCAGACCGCGTACCGCCTGCTGCTCGCCGCGATCCGCGACCCCGACCCGGTCGTGTTCATGGAGCCGAAGCACTCGTACCGCGCGTTCAAAGAAGAGTTCGAGGCGGATGAAGAGGCCGGCGAGTTGAGCAGGTGCCGGATCGTGCGCGAGGGAGAGGACCTCACCGTCGTCTCCTGGGGCGCGATGCTGCATCGCACGGAAAAGGTGATCGAGCAATTCGTCGAGGACACCGGGGCGAGCGTGGAGTTGATCGACCTGCAGACGATCGCGCCGATGGACGGGAACACGATCGCGCAGTCGGTGCGCAAGACAGGCCGCGCGGTGGTCGTGCAGGAGGCGCAGCGCACACTCGGCCCGGCCTCCGAGATCATCGCCCTGATCAACGACAAGGCGCTGATGTACCTTGAAGCTCCGGTGAAGCGGGTGACCGGCTTCGACGTCGTGATGCCGTACTTTGCCCGGGAGAACTTCCAGATCCCGTCCGAACCGCGCATCCGCGACGCGCTCGCGGAAACGCTCGCGTTTTAGGGAGGCGATCGTGTACGAATTCAAGCTGCCCGACCTCGGCGAAGGCATCCACGAGGGCGAACTGCTCAAATGGTATGTCGGCGAAGGCGACGAGATCAGCGAAGACGACGATCTGATGGACGTCGAGACCGACAAGGCCGCGGTGACCGTGCCCGCCCCGGTCTCCGGCACGGTGGCCAGGCTCAACGGCGAGGTCGGGGATATCCTGCACGTCGGCGATGTCGTTGTCGTGGTCGATGACGGCAGCGGCGGCGAGGTTGCGGAGCAAGCGCCCGCGAAGGAGGGTGCGGAGCCGGCCGAAGCGGAGAAACCGGCCGCGGAAGTAGAGGAGGAGCCGCCCGCGGAGCCGGACGGTGCGAAGCCGGACGCGGCTGAGCGTCCCGCCGGCCGACCGGTCCCCGCGGCGCCGGCGACACGCCGCATTGCGCGCGAGCTCGGCGTGGACATCAACCTGGTCCCCGGCACCGGCCCGGGCGGACGGGTCACCCGCGAGGACGTGGAGGCGTTCGCGAAGGGCGAGCCGAAACCCACCGCGGAAGAGGAGGAGGCCGCCGAAGTCGCGACCGGCGAACTGTCCGGCATCCCGTTCCTGTCGGTTGAGGAGTTGCCGGAGTTCGAGCGATTCGGGCCGGTGGAGCGCGAGCCGATCCGTTCGATTCGCCGCAAGGTGGCGAAGAAGATGGTCACCTCGATGGTGCTCGTCCCGCACGTCGCGCACATGGACGAGGCGGACGTGAGCGAGCTCGAGGCGTTCCGGCGCAGGGAGCGCAAGCGCCGCGACGGCGGGCCGGGGGAGAAGCTGACGCTGCTGCCGTTCGTGATGCGCGCGCTCGTCTCGCTGCTGCGCAGGTACCCGCAGTTCAACGCGAGCCTCGACCCGCACCGGCACGAGATCGTGTATAAGAAGTATTACAATATCGGGTTCGCGGCGGACACGCCGCGCGGGCTGGTCGTGCCGGTCGTGAACGACGTGGACCGCAAGAGTATCGTCCAGGTCAGCGAAGAGATCGTCGCGCTCGCGCTGAAAGCCCGCGACGGCGAGATCGACGCCTCCGAGTTGCGCGGCGGTACGTTCACGATCACGAACGTCGGCCCGATCGGAGGCACCGGCCTGATCCCGACGATCAACTACCCGGAGGTCGGGATCCTCGGGATGGGCCGCGCGCAGCAGAAGCCGGTCGTGCGCGGCGGGGAAGTCGTCGTGCGCACGATGCTCCCGCTCACGCTCGCGTTCGACCACCGCGTCGCCGACGGCGCGCAGGCGGCGCACATGATGACGGAGCTGTCCCGCCTGCTCGCCGATCCGAACCAGCTGCTGCTGGAAGCGTGATCATCGGAGCGACTGCCCCGTGCCTGCTTGCAGGCCGGGCTCGACATGCGGTGAATGCTCGCTGATCGCCGCCTTCCCACTGTCCGGAGTGAGACCATGGTCATCGGAGAACTGTCACAGGAGACCGAGGTGCTCGTGATCGGCGCCGGTCCCGGCGGCTACGTCGCCGCGATCCGCGCCGCGGACCTCGGACTCGACGTCACCGTCGTCGAGGAGCGCGAGAAGCTCGGCGGAGTCTGCCTGATCGAGGGCTGCATCCCGTCGAAGACGCTGATCCACGCGGTCGAGCTCAAGTACGACGTGCAGGATGCGGGCCGGTTCGGCGTCTCGCACAACGGCGTCAGCATCGACATCGACAAGCTGCGCGAGTGGACGCAGGGCGTTGTCGATGACCTCACCGGCGGCGTGAACACGCTGCTCGAGAAGCGCGGCGTGGACGTTGTCAAGGGCCGCGCCGTGTTCGTCAGCGACAACCGCGTGCACATCGAAGGCGCCGGCAACATCGACTTCAAGTACTGCATCATCGCGACCGGGTCACGGATCAACACGCTGCCGGACAGCTACGACCTCCCGCTCTGGGATTCGGAAACCGCGCTCAACCTGCCCGAGGTGCCGGAGCGCCTGCTCGTCGTCGGTGGCGGCTACATCGGGCTCGAGATGGGGATGGTCTACGCCGGGCTCGGCTCGCGGGTGACGATGGTCGAGTTCCTCGAGCGGCTGCTCGTCGGCGCCGACCCGGATCTCGTCAAGCCGGTGATCAGACGCTGCGAGCAACGGTTCGAGCAGATCCTCACCGGCTCGAAAGTCGTCAAGGTCGAGCAGGCGGAGGGTGGCGCGTACGACGTCACGATCGAGCACGAGGGCGAGCGGCTCGTGAAGCAGTTCGACCGCGTGCTCGTTGCGATCGGACGCCGGCCGAACACGGACAACATCGGGCTCGAGAACACGGGGGTGACAGTGAACGCGCGCGGGTTCATCGAGGTGGACGAACAGAACCGCACGTCGGTGAAACACATGTTCGCGATCGGCGACGTCGCCGGCGAACCGATGCTCGCGCACAAGGCGAGCCGCGAGGGCAAGGTGGTCGCGGAGGTGATCGCAAAACACCCCGCCGCGTTCGACAACCGCGCCGTGCCCGCGGTCGTGTTCACCGAACCGGAGATCGCGTGGACCGGGCTCACCGAACGCGATGCGAAGGAGCGGGAGATCGAAGTCAAGGTCGGGCGCTTCCCGCTCACCGCGCTCGGCCGCGCGCGCACGATCGGCGAGACGGAGGGATTTGTCAAGGTGATCTGCGATCCGGTCACCGAGATCGTGCTCGGCGTCGGCATCGTCGGCCCGCACGCCTCCGAGCTGATCGCCGAGGGCACGCTCGCGATCGAGATGGGCGCGACGCTCGAGGATGTGATCACGACGATCCACCCGCACCCGACGATCTCCGAGTCGCTGGCGGAGGCCGCCGAGGTCGCCGCCGGCGCAGCGGTGCACATCCTCCCCCAGCGCGGGAAGTAGCGATGACGAGACTGCTGAAAAGGCAGTACTGGCTCGATGAATCGCCGACCGCCGGTTACATGTCATTCTGACGCCGCCGCAGGCGGCGGAAGAAGGTCCGGGTCATCAGCAGATTGACTCATGAGAACCACCGTTGGCAAACCTGGATCTGCTTCACTTCGTTCAGCATGACGGTCGATCAGGCCTTTATCAACAGTCTCGATGACGGTCATGGCGTCCCATCAGTGTCGCCCGTGCGGGCTTGCCCGCGCGGCTGGCGGCCCGAGTTGTGTCATCTTGACTTTCCGGAGGCACACCGACTCCTCTTCGGGTTCAGGATGACATTCCCGGCAACCGGTGGCGGGCGGGGTTCGGGCCAACTGCGATCCCGAGTGCCGCCGCCCGCTGAACCAGTGCACGCGATGAGAGACGATTCCCGGCTCCCGTTTCCGGTCACCGGCTACGACCTCGACACCCCGTACTTCGACGAGGTGAAACGGACCGGGCGGCCGAACCTCCGCATTTACCGCCCGGAAGGAGCGATGGTCGTGCTCGGGCGCGGGAGCGATCCGGAACGCGAGCTGTTCATCGAGCGCATCGTCGCGGACGGCGTGCGCGTGCACAGGCGTCCCGGCGGCGGGTGCGCGGTCGTGCTCGATCCCGGCAACGTGATCGTCGCCGTCGCGCTCGCCGCGCCCGGGCTCACGCGCACGAAGGAGCTGTACGACCGCTGCACGGCCTGGCTGATCGCGGGGATCGCACGCGCGGGCGTGAGCGGCGTGCGACACGCCGGCATCTCCGACCTCGCCGTCGCCGGCCGGAAGATCGCAGGCTCCGCGGTCTATCGCGCGAAGGACCTGTTCTATTACGCCGTCACCCTGCTTGTCAACCCGGACCTCTCCCTGATCCCGCGCTACCTGCCGCACCCCCCGCGCGAACCCGACTACCGTCGCGGGCGCGGGCACCTCGAGTTCATTACCACGCTCCGCGACATCGCCGGCATCGACGACGCCGGCGCGTTCAGCGACCGGCTCCGTGCGGACCTCTCCGCCGATTCGCTCGCGTATCTCACGCGCTGACCCGCCGGCGATCCCAGTCAGCCGCGGCCGGGTTTCTTTTCCCCGGCTGGTTAGATCGACTCCTGATCAAGACAAAGTAGTGACAAGGACAATGCCAAGACGGAGGGAGGCATCCAATGGCGAACGGGAAGAAGAGACAGTTGACGACGGCCGCCGGGATTCCGGTCGGCGACAACCAGAACTCGCTCACCGCGGGCGCGCGCGGGCCGCTGCTCGTGCAGGACTGGCAGCTCTTCGAGAAGCACGCCCATTTCAACCGGGAGCGGATTCCGGAGCGGGTTGTGCACGCGAAGGGTTCCGGCGCGTACGGCACACTCACCGTGACGAACGACATCACGAAGTACACGCGCGCGAAGCTGTTCTCCGAGGTCGGGAAGCAGAGCGAGTGCCTGTTCCGGTTCTCGACTGTCGCCGGAGAACGCGGCGCGGCGGACGCCGAGCGCGACGTGCGCGGGTTTGCGATGAAGTACCATACCGAGGAGGGCAACTGGGATCTCGTCGGGAACAACACGCCCGTGTTCTTCGTCCGCGACCCGTACAAGTTCCCCGATTTCATTCGCACGCAGAAACGCGACCCGCGCACGAACATCCGCAGCGCGACCGCGATGTGGGACTTCTGGTCGCTCTCCCCGGAGAGCCTGCATCAGGTGACGATCCTGTTCTCCGACCGCGGGCTGCCGAAGGGGTACCGGAACGTGAACGGCTACGGCTCGCACACGTACAGCATGATCAACGAGGACGGCGACCGGGTCTGGGTCAAGTTCCACCTGAAGACACGCCAGGGCCACGAGTTCTACTCGGACGAGGACGCGGTGCAGGTCGTCGGCCGCGATCGTGAGTCAAGCCAGCGCGACCTCTACGAGGCGATCGAGCGGGGCGACCACCCGAAGTGGGATCTGAAGATCCAGGTGATGACCGAGGAGCAAGCGAAGCGGACGTGGTACAACCCGTTCGACCTGACGAAGGTGTGGCCGCACAGTGAGTTCCCGCTCATCGACGTCGGCGTCGTCGAGCTCAACTACGACCATCGCGAGGGCAACGACGACTACAAGCAGCCCGGCGACCTGTTCCGGCTGATGAACGCGGACCAGCAGCGCCGTCTCTGCGAGAATCTGGCGCGCGCGATGCAGGGCGTGCCCCGAGCACATCGTCGAACGCCAGCTCGCCCACTTCGACAAGGCCGATCCGGCCTACGGCGACGGCGTGCGCGGGGCGCTGAAGCGGGTCGCGTGAACCGGGGAGACGCCCGATCCCGCGCCGGCGGATGAGCCCGGCCTGCGAGCAGGCACGGGGCATAGCGGAGCGACGGCAAGGGTGTCATCCTGAACCCCCGCACGTCTGTTTGTGCGGGGGTGAAGGATCTACCCGGTAATCCGCACACCGGTTTGTTGAACACCACGCTGTGGTGGTTGCTGCCGGTAGATCCCTTCGCTTCGCTCAGGGCAGGCTCTTCACCCTTCGCGCCACACTGACGGCGCTTCGGGTTCAGGATGACACCGATGCGCCGGCCTGAAACTGCGAAACTGCCCGGCCGGCTTGTTCAGGATGACACACCGATCTCGGCCGGGCACTCGCGACTTCCGAGTTGAGACTTCCGACCTGCGACTTCCGACTTGCGACTTCCGACTTCTGACTTCTGACTTCTGACTTCTGACTACGACTCCTTCACCGCCTCGATCATCTCGACGAACGCCTTCTTGCCGTCGCTGAAGAACATCATCGTGTTGTCGGCGGCGAACTGCGGGTTCGCGATTCCGGCGAAGCCCGGCGACAGCGAACGCTTGATGATGATCACCTGTCCGGCGCGCTGCACCTCGATGATCGGCATCCCCGCGATCGGGCTGTTCGGGTCGGTCTTCGCGACCGGGTTGATCACATCGTTCGCGCCGATCACGATCGCGAGGTCGATCTGGTCCATCATCGAGTTGACGGTGTCCATTTCGAGCAGCTTGTCGTACGGGACATCCGCTTCCGCGAGCAGCACGTTCATGTGCCCGGGCATGCGGCCGGCGACCGGGTGGACGCCGAACAGGACTTCGATCTCCCACTTCTCCTCGAGCAGGTTCGCGAGGTCGCGCACGGAGTGCTGAGCCTGCGACACGGCCATCCCGTACCCCGGCACGATCAGCACCTTCTGCGCCGTTTCGAGCATCATCGCGATTTCGTCGGCGGACGTGCTCTTGACGTTCTTGTAGACTTCGTCGACGTCCACGTCCTCCTGTGTCGAGCCCATCGCGCCGAACAGCACGTTCGGCAGCGACCGGTTCATCGCGATGCACATCAGGTTCGTGAGGATAATCCCTGACGCACCGACGAGCGAACCGGCGATGATCAGCACAGTGTTGTTGATCACGAACCCGGTCATCGCGGCGGCGATCCCGGAGTACGAGTTGAGCAGCGCGATCACGACCGGCATGTCGGCGCCGCCGATCGAGAACGTGAGCGTGACCCCGAGCAGCGCGGCGATCGCGACCAGCAGCCAGAACAGCTCCAGCGGCTGATCGGTGAAGCCGGCCGCCTCCATCACCTGGAGCACGAGCAGCACGCCGACGGCGACCGTCGCGAGTGCCGAGATCAGCTTGATCGCGTTGATCCCGGGGAACACCGCCTTCTTGCTGAACGTGAACAGCGCGGTCGCGACGAAGAACACGAGCGCGAGCGTGCCGAACAGGCTGAAATCATAGCTGTAACCGATGAACACACCGAGCGCGGCGAACACGACCGCGGCGAACCACTTGACCAGCGCCTGCCACCAGTACAGTTTCCACTTCACCGCGAGGAACTCGGCGAGCTTGCCGAACGCGATGTAGGATCCGAAGAAGGTGACCGATCCGATCAGGCCTGCGAGCACTGTCGCGATCGACATCTGCGTGATGTTCGTCCCCTCCGCGGCGCCCATGTCGAAGAACTTGATCAACTCGGCGCCGGCGACGACGACCGATGCGGCCCCGCCGAACCCGTTGAACAGCGCGACCAGTTCCGGCATCGCGGTCATCGCGATGTTGATCGCGAGCACCGCACCGATCACCGCGCCGATCGCGAGCCCGATCAGCACGTACGTCCAACTGTACCCGAACTGCGGGCTGAGCAGCGTGGCGACGACGGCGAGCAGCATCCCGGTCGCGCCGGTCAGGTTTCCGCGCACCGCGGTGCGCGGGTGCGCCATCCCCTTCAGGCCGAAGATGAACAGGACCGCGGCGACCACGTAAACGATGTTGACGATTCCCTGGCTGAGCATGATCGACGGCCCCTTATCTCTTCTTCTTGAACATTTTCAGCATCCGATGCGTCACCGAGAACCCGCCGACGACGTTGATCGTGGCGAAGATGAGCGCAACGAGCCCGAACGTGTTCGAGAGCGGCGGCGCCATCTCAGCCGTCGCACTCGCCGCGATCAGCGCGCCGATGATCGTGATCCCCGAGATCGCGTTCGCCCCCGACATCAGCGGCGTGTGAAGCGTCGGCGGCACCTTCGTGATCACCTCGAACCCGACGAAGATCGCGAGCACGAAGACCGTGAGCAGCATCACCAGGTCCATCTATTCCTCCTTCTTCTCGTTGGATTCGTGCTTTGCCTCCGCCGGCTCCGGCTTCTTCAACTCCGGCAGGCCGAGGATCTCGCGCACCCGCGGGTGGATCACATCGCCGTCATTCGTCACCAGCGTCCCGCCCGTGATCTCGTCATCGAGATCGAGCGTCAGCTTGCCTTCCTTGTCCACGAGATGGTTGAGCAGCGACTGGATGTTCTTCGCATACATCTGGCTCGCGTGCGTCGCGACCGTCGAGGTCACGTTCTCCGGGCCGATGATCGTGACGCCGTGCTCGATAACTGTCTCCCCGTGCACCGTCAGCTCGCAGTTGCCGCCGCGTTCGGAGGCGAGATCGACGATCACCGAGCGCGGGCGCATCTGCTTCACCATCTCCGCGGTCACGATCAGCGGGCTCTTCTTGCCCGGGATCGCGGCGGTGGTGACGACGACGTCCGAATCCGCGACGACCTTCGCGAGCAGTTCCCGCTGCTTCCTGAGGAACTCCTCGGACTGCTCCTTCGCGTACCCGCCTTCGCCCTCCGCTTCCTCGGTGTCGAGCTCGACCTCGACGAACTTCCCGCCGAGGCTCTCGATCTGCTCCCTGACCTCGGGGCGGACGTCGAACGCATGCACGACCGCGCCGAGCCGTTTCGCGGTCGCGACCGCGCTCAGGCCGGCGACGCCGGCCCCGATCACGAACAGCTTCGCCGGCGCGATCGTACCCGCCGCCGTCATCATCATCGGGAACATCTTCGGCAACTCGTTGCCACCGATCAGCACCGCCTTGTAGCCGGCGATGTTCGCCTGCGACGAGAGCACGTCCATGCTCTGCGCGCGCGTGATCCGCGGAATCAGCTCCATCGAGAACAGGCGGACCTTCTTCGCCGCCAGTTCCTTCGTCTTTTCCGCGTTCCCGAGCGCGTCCGCCTGGCCGAGAATCAACTGGCCGTCCTTCATCCGGCTCAGGTCGTCCTTCGACGCGTCGCTGTCGCCGCCGTAGGATCGGACCTGCGCGATGATATCCGCCTTCTCGAACACCTCGTCGCGGCCGGCGGCGACCTTCGCCCCCTTCTTCTCGTACGCCGCGTCGAGATGGCCGGCCGCGTCCCCGGCGCCGGACTCGACCACGACCTCGATGCCGCGTTTGGTCAGCATCGGGATCAGGTCCGGCACCATCGCGACCCGCGCCTCCCCGGGGTACAGCTCCTTCGGAACACCGACAATCATGGCTCGATCGTCCTCGTTCTCGTGGCTTTTTCCGGCGTTACCGGTCTGGTTCAGGTGCCCGGAAAGTAACCGCATGGTACTACGCAATCAAGGGTGCCTCGCCGGGCCGGGAGGACGCCGAAACCCGCTTGACGCTTGCCATCGACGCATGCTTACGTTTAGGGCAAGTTAACAAGTGTGCATTCTCGGAGAAACGGGGGATCGTTCGATGAACCAAAGTCCCGTGCTCGATCTGCTGCACAAGCGCCGGGCGACACGCGCGATCCGGACCGACCCGCTCCCGGACGATGTGATCGGCCGGCTCGTGGGTGCGGTCCGGCTTACGCCTTCCTGCGCGAACAACCAGCCGTGGCGGTTCCTGTTCATCCGCACGGAGCAGGATCGCGCGAAGGCGAGCGAAGCGTTCACCGGCGGGAATCTCGCGTGGGCGCCGCGCGCGCCGCTGATCGTCGTCGGCTCCGCGAACCGCGACAACGACTGCAAACACGACGACGGCGTCACCTACCACCTGTTCGACACCGGGATGGCGGTGATGAACCTGATGCTTGAGGCGACCGCGCTCGGGCTCGTCGCGCGGCCGATGGCGGGGTGGAAGCCGGAGCTGCTGCGCGAACAGTTCGAGTTCGCCGCGGACGACGACCTCGTCGTCATGCTCGCGATCGGCTACCCCGGCGATGACGAGAGCCACGTCCCGGACAAGTACAAGCGCATCGAAGAGAAACCGCGCACACGGAAGCGAGCGGACGAGATCGTGCGGCATCTGTGACTGGCGACAGGGTGGCCCCGGGCTCGCCCCCGATTTCATGCACGGTCGGATCAGCCGCGGCTGCGAGCAACCACGGACCTGTCCCAGCCCCACTCGTGCCCGCGCTTGCTCGTCAAGCGCGGACCGCGCGGTCGACATCGAATCAAACTTCGGGGACGCTTGCAAGCAAGCGTCCC
>JAANWZ010000155.1 GCA_018263585.1 Calditrichota bacterium
ATCACGCAACGCCTTGTTGACGCGGGGATCGAACCGTCCGTCGGCAGCGTGGGGGACTCGTACGACAACGCGCTCGCGGAGACGATTATCGGGCTCTACAAGAGCGAACTGATCGATCTGCGCGGCCCGTGGCGTAACAGCGAACACGTCGAACTCGCGACCCTGGACTGGGTCGGCTGGTTCAACAACCACCGCCTGCTCGAACCGCTCGGATACGTCCCTCCGGCCGAGTTCGAGCAGCTATACTATCAACGCCAAACGGACAACAAACAGGCTCCAGTCCAAGCGGCTGGACTCACGTAAAACCGTCTCCGGAAAAGTCGGGGCGGTTCACAGCGAGGAACCGAAAAGGTAATGGATACCGCGCAACCCGTGCCTGTTTCTCGTGAGGACGGTGGGACTCGAACCCACGACCTTGGGCTTAAAAGGCCCCTGCTCTACCGGCTGAGCTACGTCCTCGCTCGGCTGTGATCGATGCGAGTCACATCGGCCGCGTGACGGTCATCACGGCCGCGACGGGTGGCATCTCGCGCCCTGTGCCCGCGCACTCCGGGCTCGTGGGGCTGTCGCGCATTGAAGATAACGGCCGAATCTGTCATTCTGAACGTAGTTCGCGGTCCGTTTCGCGAACGAAGTGAAGAATCTTTCCGTGAAATAACCGGTGGATACGAGGGAAGATTCTTCACTGCGCGCAGCAAACTGACGCTGCGCTTCGTTCAGAATGACACCGCCTGACTGATGCGTAACAGATCCTCGTGTCCGGATGTACCCGCTGATCGAATCGATGCCCGCGCAGCAGGCATGGGCACAGGGTCAGGCACGGGCATTGGCCCAGGCGCATTGCTGCACGCCGCAGTCCGCAGAAGTGCGGCCCGGGATCGGCCCGGGTTCCACACACGTTCGGTTCATCCGCGCGGGCAAGCCCGCACGGGCGGTACTGACTCCACACACGCTTGGATCAACCGCGGGGGCAAGCCCGCACGGGCGGTACTGACTCCACACACGCTTGGATCAACCGCGGGGGCGGCACTGATTCGCGGACGCATTATCCACGCATCCCGCAGCCCGCATCCCGCAGTCCGCGGCCCGCCGCCCACACCCCGCAGCCCGGTTCATGAAACCGGTGCGAGTTCGCCGCTGCCGAGCGGGACGTACGCTTCCCGTTCCGCGCCGACGCTGATCAGTTCGATATCGATCCCGGTGTGTTTCCGGATGAAGTCCAGATAGCGCCGGCATTCGCCGGGCAGGTCCGCGTAGCGGCGCACGCCGCGGATATCCTGTTTCCACCCTCTCAGCGTCTCGTATTCCGGTTCGACCTCGTCGAGCACCCACGGTTCCGCGGGGAAGTGGACGATCCGTTTGCCGCGGTGAATGTAGCCGGTGCACACGTTGATTTCATCCAGTTCGCTGAGCACGTCGAGCTTGGTGAGCGCCCACGAATCGAGCCCGTTCACCCGCGCCGCGTAGCGTGCGATCACGAGATCGAGCCAGCCGCAGCGACGCGCGCGCCCGGTGGTCGCGCCGTACTCCTCTCCCCAGTCACGAAACCGCGACTGCATCGGTTCCGCGAGTTCGGTGGGAAACGGGCCGTTGCCGACGCGGGTCGTGTACGCCTTCATCACACCGATCACGTGGTCGATCCGTCGCGGGCCGATCCCGAGCCCGGTCGCGGCGGCGCCGGCGGTCGGGTTCGAGCTCGTGACGAACGGGTACGTGCCGTGGTCGATGTCGAGCAGCGTTCCCTGCGCGCCCTCGAGCAGCACGGATTCGCCCTCGTCGATCGCGTCGTTCAGGAGCACGGACACGTCCTTGATGAACGGATCGGCTTTCTCATCGAACGCGATGTACTCGTCGATGATCCGGTTCACATCGAGCGCGGTGCTGTTGTAGTAGTTCTTGAGCAGCCGGTTTTTGTCGCGCAGGTTGGCGCGCAGTTTCGTCTCGAGGTGGTCGCGGTCGAGCAGATCGACGATGCGCACTCCGCAGCGCTGGTACTTGTCGGTGTACGCCGGTCCGATCCCGCGGCCGGTGGTCCCGATCCTGCGCGTGCCCGCAGCCTGCTCCGCCGCTTCATCGATCGCACGGTGGTATGGCATGATCAGGTGCGCCTTGTGGCTGATGAACAGCCGGCCGCGCACTTCCACGCCCTTCTCCTCGAGCTCGCGGATCTCGTCGAACAGGATGCGCGGGTCGATCACGGTCCCGTTGCCGAGCAGGCACACCGTGTGCGGGTGGAGGATGCCGGACGGGATCTGGTGGAGGATCGTCTCCTCGCCCTCGTGCACGACTGTGTGCCCGGCGTTCGGACCGCCCTGGAAGCGTGCGACAAGATCCGCCGGCTCGCTGAGCAGGTCGACGATCTTCCCTTTGCCCTCGTCGCCCCACTGGCAGCCGACAACCGCGGTGACAGCCATCTGTTCGTCCTCCGATCCGTCCCTGTCTGTGAAACGTAGGGCGGATGTGTCACGCACGCAATCATCCCGCGAACGGCGGCGCACACGCAAAAACGCCCGGGGCCGGACCCCGGGCGCGAGCTCCGGTCGCCTCCGTCGCGCTCAGAACTTCTTCTTCCCCTGTTTCTCCGGGCGCGCGAGGTTCCATTCGACGAGGACCGGACTCGCGACGAAAACGGAGGAATACGTCCCGACGAGCACCCCCGCGAGCAGCGCGAACGCGAAGTCGTGGATCACAGGCCCACCGAAGAAGTAGAGCACGAGCACCACGATCAGCGTCGTCCCCGAGGTGAGGATCGTGCGCGAGAGCGTTTCGTTGATCGACGTGTTCACCTGGTCGAAGAACTTCTTCGCGCGCAGCTTCTTCACATTTTCACGGATGCGGTCGAACACGACGATCGTGTCGTTCAGCGAATAGCCGACGATCGTAAGGAACGCCGCGATCACCGCGAGGCTGAGCTGGAGGTTGAGGATGCTGAACAGGCCGAACACGATGAGCACGTCGTGCGCGAGCGCGGCGAGCGCGGCGATCGCGTACCGGTACTTGAACCGCCAGCTGATGTAGATCACGATGAAGAAGAGGGAGGCGAGGATCGCGAGGATCGCCGCGTTGCGCAGCTCGTGACCGATCTTCGGGCCGACGCTCTCCACGCTGCGCACGTGGATCGGGTTGTCCGGGAACTGCTCCTGCAACCCGGCCTGGATCTGCTCGTTCGCCTCTTCACCCTCTGCGGTGACGGGGATGCGGATGAGCACGTCCTGCTGCCCGCGCCCGGTGATCGTCTTCACCTCGGCGTCGCTGTACCCCATCGCGTACACCGCGTCGCGAACCGCTCCTTCATTGACCGGCGTGTCGAACCGGAGCATCAGCGAGAGCCCGCCGGTGAAGTCGATCGAGTAGTTCGGGCCGCCGCGGATCACGGTGAATGCGATCCCGACGAGGATCACGAGTGCGCTGATCACAAACGCGCCGCGGCGTTTTCCCTGGAAATCGTAGTGCGTGTCGCGGAAGACCTGGAGCATGGGTCAGACACTCAGCTTTCTCACCGACCAGCGGGTGGTGAGGTAGTCGAAGATCGCACGGCTGACAACGAGCGCGGTGAACACGGACGCGGTGATCCCGATCATCAGCGTGAGCGCGAACCCGCGGATCGGCCCGGTGCCGAACTGATAGAGCACGATCGCCGCGATCATCGTCGTGATGTTCGCGTCGAGAATCGTGACGAGCGCGCGGTCGAACCCGTTCTTCACCGCGTTCCACACCGTCTTGCCCGCGCGCAGCTCCTCACGGATCCGTTCGAACACGAGCACGTTCGCATCGACCGCCATCCCGATCGTGAGGATGATCCCGGCGATTCCCGGCAGCGTGAGCGTGAAACCGAACCCGGCGAGCACCGCCATCAGGAAGATCATGGTGAGGATGAGCGCGATGTCTGCGATCACGCCGCTGCCGCGGTAGTAGAAGATCATGAAGATCATCACGATGATGAGGCCGACGACGGCGCTGATCGAGCCGGCGCGGATCGAATCCTCGCCGAGACTCGGGCCGACGGTCCGCTCCTCGATGATCACCACGGGCGCGGGCAACGCGCCGGCGCGGAGTACGATCGCGATGTCGTTCGCCTCCTCGACGCTTTCGATGCCCTCGATGATCGCGCGCCCGTCCGGAATCCGCGAGCGGATGTTCGGCGCCATGTGCACGCGCTCGTCGAGCACGATCGCGAGCTGATTGCCGACGTTGTTTTCGGTGACCCGGGCGAACGTGCGCGTGCCCTCGCGCTTCATCGTCAGGTTGACAATCGCCTGACCGGCCTGCGTCGGGTCGGCGGAGCCGGAACCGATCGTCACCTGCGCGTCCGCGAGCGCATTCCCGGTGAGCTCCGGTTGCTCCCTGAGCAGGTACAGGTACCAGAAATCGCGCCCCTGCTGGTCCTCCATCGACTTGTGGCTCCAGAGGAACTCGTACTCGGGCGGGATCAGCTTCCGCACATCCTCCCGGCCGAGAATCTGCTCGACCTTGTCGCGGTCCTCGTCGAGCACGACAATCTGCCGGCCGAACAGGCTGAGCAGGCTGCTGAACGGGCGGGACGCGTCGAACCGGGACGGCTCTTCCGCGGCCGCCGTGTCAGCCTGATCGCCGAACAGCTTCTCGGTGGTGGTGAGCTGCTCGTCGCCGGCCGTGTCCGGAGCGGCGAGCGTGTCACCGGCCGCGTCCGCGCCGAAATCCGCGAGCCCGAACTCGTGCTCGTGCTCGAGCATGAAATTGTCGAGGTCCTGGATCACGCGCGCGGACATTTCCGCGTCCGCGACGAGCTGGAACTCGAGCAACGCGGTGCGTCCGATCAGCGAACGCGCGCGCGACGGGTCCTGCACGCCCGGCAGCTCGACGACGATCCGCCGCGACCCCTGGCTCGTGATCGACGGCTCGCTCACCCCGAACTCGTCGATCCGGTTGCGCAGCTTCGTGAGCGTGAGATCGACCGCCTCCTCCGCCTGCGTCTCCAGCGTGCGGATGATCTCGCGGTTGCTCTGGCGTGGGTCGCCGAAATAACGGGCCATCGGCACGTCCCGGCGCTCGAACTCCTCCGCGACGACGTCATCGAAAGAGAGCGTCGGGTCGGCGTCGAGCCGCTGCCGCACCGTGTCCGCGATCGCCCGGTACGTCGCGTCAGTGTTCTTCGCGAGCCGGTCCATCAGATCGACGAGGCTGACCTCGAGCACGAGGTGCATCCCGCCCTGCAGGTCAAGCCCGAGCTTGATCGACTTGTCGGCGGTCTCATCGTATTCCGGGAAGAACTCGGAACGGAGCTGCTGGATTTCCTCCGCGAACTGGTCCTTCTGCTCTTCTGTGAGCTGCTCGTTGCTGCGGATGCGGTGGACGAGATCGACATCGAACCGGAAGATGTCCTCGCGGAGGATTTCGACCGGTGTGCCGGTGGCGTCGCTGATGCGTTGCAGGCGGCGGGTCAGTTCCGCGTCGAGCTGAGCGTTGCGGATGGTGGGGTAGAGGTTCACCAACGCGAGCACGATCAGCGCGAGGATCAGCAGGGTGCGGAAGAGCTTTGGACCTTTCATCGAACCGTATCGACTCTGTTCAGCGCCGGGATCGGCGGTGTTGTCAGGCCCGCCGCATCACGCGGCCGCGTGCCGGCGGAGGGAAACGTTGTCGCGACCTGCAAGGTTACGGGATTCTCAGCGCACAGACAACCGGTTTCGCCGCCGATGCGAGGCGCGCTCACGTGGCTGAAGCCATGCGCTTTTCTCCTGGCGCCGCCCGCGGCGAGGCGCCCGAATATACGCGCGGCCGCCTTTTGATTCAACGCGCGGCTCGTGCCGGCGCCGGCGCGTAGCCCGGGTTCGCCGAACCCGGGATCGTGTGACGCGCCCCCGACCATCCCCGGTTTCCACGAAACCGGGCTACGGGCTGAGTTCGTTTATCCGCACGGCCAAGCCCGCACGGGCGAACATCCACACGGGACTATAAACCAAGCGCGCACGGCCGGCACGCGTGACCCCCGAGCCCGCGCACAGCCCGACCCGCTCTGCGAGTCCCGGTCGCGAACCGTATATTTGACCTGCGTGCGTGCGAGCTGTTGAACCACCGCAACCGTTGTCAACACAGGGAGCGAAAGCGATGCAGAACCCGATGCCGGAGCGCCTGCTCTACGAACTGTCCGCCCCCGGCCGGCGCGGAGTCCGTCTCCCGGAATCGGACGTGCCGGAGGCTGATCCGCTCCCGAAGAAGTTGCGCCGGGATGAGCCCGCTCCGCTGCCCGAGGTGAGCGAAAACGAGGTGATCCGGCATTTCGTCCGCCTCTCGACGATGAACCATCACGTGGACCGGGACTACTACCCGCTCGGTTCGTGCACGATGAAGTACAACCCGAAGCTGAACGAGGTCGTCGCGAACCACCCGTGGTTCGCCGATCTGCACCCGTTTTCGTCGACACGCTACTCCCAGGGCGCGCTCCAGGTGCTGTACGAACTCGGCGAGATGCTGAAGACGATCACCGGTTTCCCCGCGGTCACGCTGCAGCCGCCGGCGGGCGCTTCCGGCGAGCTCACCGGCCTGATGCTGATGAAGAAGTACCACCAGGAACGCGGTCAGGGTGAGCGGAACCGTGTGATCATCCCCGACTCCGCCCACGGCACGAACCCGGCGACGATCAACTTCGCCGGCTGCGAAGTCGTCGAGATCCCGTCCGGCGCGGACGGGACACTCGATCCGGACGCGCTGCGCAGGGAAGCCGATGACCGCCTCGTCGGGATGATGGTCACGAACCCGAACACGCTCGGCATCTTCGAGTCGCGGATCACGGAGATTTCGCAGATCGTGCACGACGCGGGCGGGCTGATGTACCTCGACGGCGCGAACCTGAACGCGCTGCTCGGGTTCGCTTCGCCGGAGAAGATGGGCTTCGACATCATGCACATCAACGTGCACAAGACGTTTTCGACGCCGCACGGCGGGGGCGGGCCGGGCGCCGGGCCGCTCTGCTCCGTGGACAAGCTCGACCCGTACCTGCCGACGCCCGTGATCCGCGAAGAGGACGGCACCTACTACCACGACTGGGTGCGGCCGAAATCAGTGGGCAAGATGCACGGCTTCTACGGCAACTTCCTCGTCCTGCTGCGCGCGTACGCGTACATCCTCGCGACCGGAAAGGACGGGCTCGAAGCCGTCGCCCGCGCCGCGATCCTCAACGCGAACTACCTGCGCGTGCTGCTCCAGTCCGACTACGAGCTCCCGTACCCCGACCGCTGCCTGCACGAGGTCGTGTTCAGCGCCGACCGCCAGGCGAAACACGGCGTGAAGGCGCTCGACATCGCGAAGCGGCTGCTCGACTTCGGCGTGCACGCGCCGACAGTCTATTTCCCGCTCATCGTCCACGAGGCGATGATGATCGAACCGACCGAGACGGAGACGAAGGAGACGCTCGACCGGTTCATCGAGATCATGCGCCGGATCGCCAAGGAGGCGGAGGAGAACCCGGAGCTGCTGCACGACGCGCCGGCGACCACACCCGTCCGCCGCCTCGACGAAGCGACCGCTTCACGGAAACCGAACGTGCGTTATGAAAACTAGGCTCCTCACAAGAATGTATGCACGGTCTGCGGGAGCTGCAGCCCTCCCATGCAGTGCATGAGGAGGGTGCTGAAAGTTGCTTCGGTGCGGAAGCCGCGGCTTCGTCGGCTGATCGCATTCGCTGAGTTGTTCAGGGCTTCGGCGATTCGGTTGTTGATCTTGTGATCGAACCAGTTGAACAGGTCGACTTCGTGTCGTTTCAGCATTTTCACGAAGCGCTGCATCGGTTT
>JAANWZ010000156.1 GCA_018263585.1 Calditrichota bacterium
TGCAACAGCGGATGGAGCGGCGCGGTTCAGGATGACACTCAAGACAGGCCCGCGGTTGCTCGCAACCGCGGCTTCGAGGCGGTCGTGTTCATCACCGCTGGATCATCCGCGCGGGCAAGCCCGCACGGCCGGTACACGGATGAGACATTCCATCCAACAACCGCTGTGAAACGAAACCAGTCCAATGTGCATACGACGCCCAGCCACCATCACTTTCGCGTACCGGTAACGTAAATGGGTTTTTCGTCCATCAAACAAAGCTCTTGCCTCCACACCATCTGCATTCTCGCGGTCGTCGCCGCCGTCTCCGTGACCGCGCCGGTCGCGCGCGCGCAGCCGCTCGACGCGAACCACCCCGAGCTCGTGTGGAAGACGACGGAGACGGAGCACTTCTTCGTCCACTACGACACGACCGCGGCCCGCACGGCGCGTGTGCTCGCGAAGATCGGCGAGGAGATCTACCCGACGCTCACCGATCTCTACGACTACGAGCCGGACACGAAGCTGCACCTGATCGTGAAGGACACCGACGACTACGCGAACGGCGGCGCGTACTACTACAACAACAAGATCTGGATCTGGGCGACGCCGCTCGACTACGAGTTGCGCGGGACGAAGGACTGGCTGCGCGACGTGCTCACCCACGAGCTGACCCACATGATGCAGCTCGGAGCCGCGCGCAAGCTGCCGCGAAACATCCCCGCCGTCTATCTCCAGGTGCTCGCGTACGAGGAGGAGAAGCGGCCGGACGTGCTCTACGGCTACCCGAACGTGCTCGTCTCCTACCCGTTCGCGATGACGGTGATGCCGATGTGGTTCGCGGAGGGGACCGCCCAGTTCAACTCCCCCGAGTACCGCTACGATTTCTGGGACAGCCACCGTGACATGCAACTTCGCACGCGCGCGCTGAACGGCGAGCTGCTCGCGCTGAACGACATGGAGGTGTTCGGCAAGAACAGCCTCGGCAACGAGGCGGTGTACAACCACGGCTTCAGCATCGTCGGTTACATCGCCGATACGTACGGCGTCGAAAAACTGCGCGCGCTCACCGAGCAGCAGGCGAAGCTGCACCGGATCAGCTTCGATGGGTCGGTGCGCAACGTGCTCGGGATCAGCGCCCGGCAGCTCCACGACGACTGGGTCTCGTGGCTCACCGCCCGCTATCAGACCGCGACCGACACGATCCGCGCGCACGAGACCGGCGGAGAGATCATCGACACCACCGGCTACGCGAACCTGTACGCGAAGTTTGCACCGGACGGCGAGACGCTCTACTACGTGAGCAACCGCGGCAACGATTACTTCAGCGAGCGCAGCATCTTCGAGCTCGACCGCGCGGTGGTGGACAACCCGGACACGACGTTCGCGGACGAGGAGGAGGGCGAACCGCAACTCGTCGTCGAGGGCGCGACGCACGCGTTCGATTTCACCGCGGACGGCCGCTGGATGGTGTACAGCAGAATCGTCCGCCAGGCGAACGAGTCGTACTACTCCGACCTGTTCCTCCGCGACCTCGAGACCGATGACGACATCCGGCTCACGGTGAGCGGGCGCGCGTGGGAACCCTCGTTTCATCCGGACGAGAGCCGGCTCGTGTTCGTCGTCAACCGTGACGGCACGCTCGATCTCGCGACTCTCGACCTGCCGGCGAAGGAGCAATGGCCGGAGCTCGACGCGATGCCCGCCGATTCGATCCGCCGGCTTACGAACTTCAACGACGGCCGCCGCTGCTACCGGCCGGTGTACGACCCGGACGGCGGGACGATCCTGTTCGCGATGAGCCGGGATGTCGGCCGCGACCTGATGTCGATCGACGGGGACGGCTCGAACCTGCGCATCGCCGTCGGCGGCGACGGCGACCAGCGCGATGGGATCTGGGGGCCGAGCGGGAAGATCATCTACTACGCCTCCGATGTCACCGGCATCTTCAACATCTACCGCCACAACCTCGCGACCGGCCAGACGGATGCGCTCACGAACGTGGTCGGGGGTGCCTTTTCGCCCGCGCTCTCGCCGGACGCGATGACGCTCGTGTACAGCGAGTGGACGAGCGACGGCTACCGGCTCGCGCGTCTCGACGAGCCGCGCCCGCTCGACCGCCCGCATCTTGACTACGGGCGCGACTACCTCGACGACCTGCCGGTCGCGATGTTCGACGACAGCGACCCGGATTCGCTGGACGCGGAGCCGTACAAGCCGATCTTCGAACGCCTGTTCTTCGTCCCGCGGATCGCGTTCGACTACGGCACGTTCAAGCCGGGCGTGTACGTGTTCAGCAGCGATTTCCTCGAGAAGCTGCAACTGTTCGGCGGGTTCGACATCAACACGCGCGGCGAGTTCGACGCGCTCGCGATGCTCGACTTCCGCGCATTCCGCCCGACCTTCTTCGCACTCGGCTATTACTTAAAGCGCAAGGACGACGAACGGTTCGAAGATCCGCAGCGGATCGTGGACGAGTACATCGATGAGAACGGTGAGCTCGCGCCGGTGTATGACACGTACGGGATCGACTACACGTTCGATCTGATGCTGTTCGACGTCGGCGCGCGGATGCGCCTGTTCACACCGCTCGAGGCGGAGGCGCGCGCATCGATCAGCCGCTACCAGGCGAACCTCGATTACGACGACGGGACCACGTTTCACTATACCTACTTCAAAGGACGTTACCTGCAGCTCCGGCTCGATTACAACACGATGCCGGAGATGATCAAGGGCAACGTGCACCCGCGCATGGGCACGCGCGCCCAGCTCACCGTCGCCTGGGAGGACAACCAGTTCATCGACGGGTTCGAGATCAACGCGAGTGCGCTCACGCTGCAGGAAGTGTATTCGAACTACAAATACTGGCGTGTCGAGGGCGACGCGACGCACTGGTACAACCCGGCCGGCGAGTTGACCGTGCAGCCCCGGCTCCGGTTCGGCTACCTCGACAAGCAGGTCGATCCGTTCATGCACCTGTACGCGGGCGGGCTGCACGGGATGCGCGGGTACAGCTACTACAGCCTCGGCGGGACACGGAAGCTGATCGGCTCGCTCGCGCTCCGCCACCCGGTCTGGCAGCCGCAACGCTCGCGCTCCGGCTGGCTGCACTGGGACGGGATCTACGCCGGGCTGTTCGGCGATGCCGGCGACGCCTGGCGCGAGCGCGCGTTCGACCCCGGCAAACTGAAAACCGACCTCGGCGTCGAGTTGCGCGCAAAGTTCTACTCGTGGTACGGTTACCCGACCGCGGTCACGCTCGCCGCCGCGCGCGGGTTCGACCGGCTCACGGTCACCGAAAACGACGAAACCACCACCTACGAGCCCGGGTGGAAGTTCTACTTCACTGTGCTGTTTACGTTCGAGACGATATTTCCCGGAGGGGGAACAGGAGGAGTGATTCGATGAAGTGGATTCCCATAACCATGGTCGCGCTGCTCGGGTTGAGCCCGGCCCTGCCCGCGGCGGCCGTCGATACGCCGCCCGGCGATGATCCGCGCTCGCTCGTGTTCATCGACCGGGAGCGCGCGCTGCCGGATGAGGGCGTGGATATGGACGCGTGGCGCGAGGCGACCCCGATCGGCTCCTCGTACCGGCAGTTCGACCTCGGCCGCCGGCTCGCGATCGGGCTCCAGGGCGATCCCGAGGGGGGAGACGTGGAAACAGTGACACCGGGAGAGGAGGAGAGCGCCGCCGACAGCATAGAGAAAAAGAACCCCGGGCGCGCGTTGCTGCTGTCCGCGATCATGCCCGGCGCGGGCGAGCTCTACGCCGGCAAAACCTGGCGGGCAGCCGGATTCTTCGCGCTCGAAATCGCCTCCTGGGTCGGGGCCGTCTATTACGCGCAGGCCGGCGATGACAAGGAGAAGGAGTACGAGAACTTCGCCGAGAAGCATTACAAGCCGAGCTACTACCGGTCCGTCGAATACGCGGCGGCAGATGACCCAAACCACGGCAACCTCGGTCGATACGAGGAAGGACCTGACGCCTGGGAAACTCTCCCGTGGCAGGACAAAATCCAGTACCTGCCGGAGAACTTCACCCACGAACTGCCGACGGAGCACAATCAGCAGTACTATGAGAACATCGGCAAGTACCTGACCCAGTTCGGGTACGGCTGGGACGACTACATCAACGGCCGGACGGATCAGCAGATCGTCTCCGACGCGCAGGCGATGGGTTACAAGTGGGGGTCGAACGGGCAGGCGAGCAGCGCGCGCGTGCTCCGCTACATCGACATGCGCGACGAGTCGAACCAGCTGCTCGACCGTTCAGCCACGTTCTTCGCCGTGATCATGGTCAACCACGTCGTCTCCGCGCTGCACGCGGGGTTCACCGTGCGCGCGATGAACAAGGCGGCGGAAGTCGAGCCGCAGGCCGGACGCATCCTGCACAACGACGAGCTCGTGCAGACCGTCGGCTTCCGGATCCGGTTCTAATGGCGGTTCACATCCGGTATGCTCATTCCACTGTGTCATTCTGACGCCTGAAAGGCGGAAGAAGGTCGGAGTACAATCGCGGTACCGATTGGATTGACCGGTGTTGCTACTGGACCTTCTTCACGCCGCTGACGCGGCGTTCAGAATGACGCACACTCCAGCTGGATCTGAATCGGCCCTGATAGGTCGATTCGGTTCGATTGACAGGCTGGAGCGTGCGATCCTGAACGAGCGCTGAACGCGCACGATAAACGGTATCACGATGATACGACTGGTACTCACGGCTTCCGTGCTTCTGACAACCGCGTTCACACTGTCTGCGTTCGCGTCCACGGGCGAGGCGCCGCCGATCCCGTGGCGGGACCCGTCGCTCGCGAGCGACCGCCGGATCGGCGAGCCGTCGGTCTCCGGCATCCTGCGCGGCGAGCGCGGGCCGAAACCGGAACGCGGGTTCGACGACGAGCTCGGCGAGGTTGTCGGCGTCGGGCTCAGCGCGAGCGAAGAAGCGTACCTCGAGAAGAAGCCGTCGGAGGCGTTCCTGCGCAGCGCGGTGCTTCCCGGCTGGGGGCAGCGGTACGGCGAGCGCCCGGTGCGCGGCGCGATCTACTCCGCACTCGAGGCCGGGTTGTGGGCGGGACTGCTGCTCTCGCGCCAGAGCTGGGTGGAAGGCGTCTCCGACTATGAAACTTTCGCGCGCCAGCACGCGCAGGTCAGCGGCGACCGCCCGCACCAGTACTACGTCGATATCGGCAATTACGACAACACCGACGAGTTCAACGAGGCGCAGCGACGCAAGCGCGAGTACGGCAACCAGTACCGGAATCCGTCCGACTACTGGGAATGGGACGATTCGATGAACCGGGAACGGTTCGAGGACGTCCGCATCTCCGCCGATCGGGCGAAGAACCGGGTCTATTACTTCCTCGGCGGGCTCGTGCTCAACCGGATCGTGTCCGCGATCGACGCCTCCCGCGGGCTCGCGTCGAAGCAGGACGACCTCCGCGACCGGCAGGCCCGCCTCTCGCTCGGCTTCAACCCGACCACGCGCGCGCCGAGCCTCGTGCTCACGTGGTGAATCGCCGTGGCGGGTTTTTGCGCGCCCTCCGTGTCATCCTGAACTCCAAAGTAGCCCGGGTTCGTCGAACCCGGGACCGTGCGACGCCCTCAATGTCATCCTGAACCCGCAGCGCCGGCAGGCGCGAAGGGTGAAGGATCTCGAGAAACGACGGTTCGGTCGCGCCATCACCTCCCGGTGGTCGAGATCCTTCACGGCGCGCGGCTTGCGCCGCGCTTGTTCAGGATGACACGAGTTGCGCGCGGCTTGCGCCGCGCTTGTTCAGGATGACACGAGTCGCGCGCGGCTTGCGCCGCGCTTGTTCAGGATGACACACTCCCCTTGCCCCCGACTTCAGTCGGGGCTCGAGGTCACCGAGAGATTGTGCGGGTCGGCCAACCTTGACTGAAGTCAAGGGCAAGGGAAGGCGACGGCGCGCCCTCCGTGTCATCCTCATTTCATCAGCGTAATCTTGCGCACGGCGTCGAGCTCGCCGGGGACGGTCGCGTGCACGAAATAGACGCCGCTCGCGAGGCCGGAGCCGTCGAGCACGTACTTGTGCGCACCCGCGGCAACGTGCCCGTTCACGAGTTCCGCCACCTGCCGCCCGGTCACATTGTACACGCGCACGGTGAGCTCGGATGCCTGCGGCAGGCTGATCCGCACGTTCGCGGTCGGGTTGAACGGGTTCGGATGGAGCTCGCCCATCTCGTACTCATCGGGCAGCTCGGCGCTCACCCCGGGCGCTTCCCCGGCGGCGAGCCGCCAGCCGGCAGCGTCCCAGTTGTCCACGCCGTCCGCCGCAGCGCCGATCTTCTCGAACTCGAACGAGTCGGCGAACTCGATGATCCCCGGGTAGCCGACGTGCCCGAAGAACTCGTACGTTCCGCCGGGCGCGAACGACGGCACGTTCTGCGACATCCCGATCACGTTCACGTCCATGTACGGCGGCATCGCGAACCCGACCATCATCAGCGGGCCGACCGCGTTGCCGTCCGGCGTGATCACGTCCGTCCAGTACGACACGCCCGGGACCGCGTTCGGGATGTTGCTCACGAGGTGCGCGTCATAAGTGACCGTGCCGCCCTCGGGCGGGATCACCGCGTTCGTCGGCGTGAGCGTGAGCTCGACGAGCCCGCCGCCGCCGACACCCCAGAACTCCATCAACTGGGCGATCAGGTACTCGCGGGTGTTCGGTTCCTCGCCGCCGTCCACGAGGTTCCCGACCTCGAAGCTGAAGCACGCGGTCTGGTACTCCATGCTGTTGTCAACCACGCCGCAGCCCTCGTTGTCGGAAGGGTTGTAGAGCAGATCGGTCGCGTCGTTCGACGCGTTGATGTGGTCGATCCAGCTATTCTCCCCGGCGTAGGTCATGTCCGCGCCTTCCATCCACGTGCCGTCATACCCCATCACGTTGGACAGATCCGCGCTCCCGTCCGCGATGTCGGTGAGGTTGAGCATGTTCATCAGATTCTCCGGGCTGTTGAACCCGAAGATGTCGCCGCCCTCGATGTACAGGTTGCCCCCGCTGTTCAGGTAGTTGACCATCACCGTCTCTTCCGGGTCGCCGGTATAGATCGGGTAGTAGTTCGAGTAGATGCCGAGGAAGACGAACACGTTCTCGTACGGTTCCCACTCGGTTTCGTCGTACTGCGTCGTGTAGAACGTGCTGAACCCGAGGTCTTCGAGGATGGTCTGGATAGCGGCGGCCGATCCCGGCGTCGGGTCGGCGTCCCAGATGAGCACGTCGGGCGCATCGCCGTACGGGTCGAGGTAGAAGTCGTGCGTGTTCGCACCTTCCGACAGTGTGACCGTCCCGGTGTCAGCGAAGTAGCCGTCAGCGTCCACCTCGTAGTCAGCGGTGCCGGAATAGACATCGGCGATCTCGTAGAACCCGCTCCCGTCGGTCGTCGCCGAGCCGGGGCCGATTGTCACATCAGCGCCCGCGATCGGCATGTTGTTCGAGTTGTCGTAGACGTACCCGCTCACGCTCGCGTCCGGGTCCGCCATGTAGAACTGCATCGCGAGTTCGTTGTACGGGTAACCCGGGATGCTGCCGTCGGACAGTGCCGTGAGCCCGATCGATCCGTCCTCGTTCTGGATCCCGATCGTGCCGCCGTCGATGTCCCAGCCGTCATCCACGTTCATGTACTGCAGCTTGACCGTACCGTCGGCGAACAGGATCATCTCCGCCGTCATTTGCGGCACGTCCCCGCCCTGCGGGAACTCTTCGTAGTCGAGGAATTCGACGACGAGCGCGTCCTGGCCGTCAACCGTCGTCGTCTCGTAGTACGTCCAGCCGCCGATGTCGCCGCCGAAGTCCGGGTTGTCCGGGTCGAGATCGTCCCAGAACCAGGCGATCATCGCACCGTAGTCCGGGTTCGGCATCGGGCCGGTGTCGAAGTACCAGACGATGTCGTCGAAAAACGAGATCAGCCCGTTCGACTGGATGTAGAACTGCGAGTAGGATTGCCCGTAGAACGGGAAATCGAAGCCGATGTCGAACGGACCGACGTGGTTGTCGTCGTTCATCTGGTCGGAGACATCGGTGCCTGTGTCGCTGATCTCGACCCATGAATAGGTCGGACCGTCGGCCTCTTCGCTGTCCTTCCAGATGTAGCCGAAATCGTCCGGGCCGCCCATGTTGTCGAGCTCGTTGCCGGCGCCGGCGCCGAACCGGTAACCGAGCGACTTGAGGAACCGGATCTGGGCGTCGCTCGCGGCGCCTGCCTCCCACGCATCGACGGCTGTGTAGAAGGCGTCCTTGTCCACGCGCTCCCGGTCGATGTCGCCCCGCTCGGCCTGTGCGCCGAACGCAATCAGAAACAGAACAGCAAGCAGCGTAACAATCGCAGTGCGTCTCATGGTCATTTCTCCTCTGCATGTTTGGCTTCCGTCAGGAATTCCCGTTCATCCGGTTATGCCGTTCGCTCAGCCACGTGCATGGACCGGACTCTGAAGCACATCTGGGCGGTAGAGGCGTCATTCTGAACCCGGCTTCACGCGTCTGTCTGCGTGAAGGCGGGTGAAGAAGGTCCAGCTTATCCAAGGGTTATTTCACGAGTTTCATGGTATCCTCCACCCCTGTCGAACTTGGACCTTCCCTTCACTTCGTTCAGGATGAACTTCCCTTCGCCCGACAAAAGGACGTCGGGCTTCGGTCAGAATGACGCCCTTGCCACCCGCGATATTGCCCCCGGCTCAGCTAAAGGGATAACCAGATCCGTGCAAACGTATATAACAGGTTTGAGCGGCTCCCCACAACGGGCCGGCTGGTGCTCCTCCAGTTTCTGCCTGCGAACAGACCGGTGCCGGGTGGCCCGGGGCTGCACACACGCTGGGATGAACCGCGCGGGCAAGCCCGCACGGCAGGTACACCGGCAGGTGGCCCGGGGCTTCAGCCTCGGGTCTCATGCAATTACCCTTGCCCTTGACTTCAGTCAAGGATAATCAATCGTCGGATGAGCCGCGGTTGCGAGCAACCGCGGGCCTGTTTCCGGCGGGGAGGCACGAGAAAACGGGGACACGCGCTGATACGCGTGTCCCCGTAGGGTTTCAACCTACCTGCAGATAGGCAGGGTTAGTTCCGGCCAGGTTACTTCATCAGCGTGACTTTCTGCACGGCGTTCAGTTCACCCGGCACGTTCGCCTGGATGAAGTAGATGCCGCTGGCGAGGCTGGAGCCGTCAAGCACGAAGTTGTGCATGCCGGCTTCCACCTGGCCGCTGACCAGTTCGGCCACCTGCCGGCCCATCACGTTGAACACCTGCACGGTGAGCTCGGACGCTTCCGGCAGGCTGACGCGCACATTCGCCGTCGGGTTGAACGGGTTCGGATAGACCTGCGCGAGCTCGAACTCGGCCGGGAGCTGGACTGTCCCGCTCGACTCGCCGGCGAGATCCCAGTCGGAAGCATCCCAGTTGCCGACTCCGCCGCCGGCCGCGCCGGCAGCCATTTTCTCGAACTCGAAGCTGTCGGTGGCGACGATAACGCCGGGTCCGAACGCGCCGAGGTTACCGGTGAACGTGTACACGCCCGCCGGGGCGAACGCGGGCACGTTCTGCGTGAGACCGGTCGCGGTCATCATCCCCGCGGGCAGGTTCACGATCGTGAGCAGCATCGGGCCGTACGGCGAGCCGTCCGGCATCGTCGCCATCGTCCACGCCTGCCCGGTCTGCATCACGCCCGTGTTGTTCATGATCTCGGCGTCGTATTCAACCGTGCCGCCCTCGGCAGGAATCGTCCCCGTGAGCGGAATCAACGTGAGCTCGATCGGATCGGGCTCACCGCCGCCCGCCCAGAAGTCGAACAGGCCGGAGAGCAGATCCGCGCGCGTGAACCCGTCATCGACGAGCGCGCCGACCTCGAAGCTGAAGCACGCGGTGTTGTAGTCCATGCTGTTATCGACCACGCCGCAGCCCTCCATGTCGGCCGGGTTGTAGAGCAGATCGGTCGCGCCGTTCGACGCGTTGATGTCGTCGATCCAGTTGTTCTCACCGGCGTACGCCATGTCGGCGCCTTCCATCCAGGTGCCGTCATAACCCATCACGTTCGCCAGGTCGCCGCTGCCGTCGGCGATGTCGGTCAGGTTCAGCATCGCCATCAGGTTGTCCGGGCTGTTGAACCCGAAGATGTCGCCACCCTCGATGTAGAGGTTGCCGCCCTGGTTCATGTAATCGACCATCGCGGTCTCTTCCGGGTCGCCGGTATAGATCGGGTAGTAGTTCGAGTAGATGCCGAGGAACGCGAACACGTACTCGTAGTCCGCCCAGTTCACCTCGTCGTACTGGGTCGTGTAGAAGGTGGTGTATCCGAGATCGTTGAGGATCTGGTCCACCGCCTCGACGTTGCCCGGTGTCGGATCGCCGGCCCAGACGAGAATGTCCGCTTCCGTGGAGTAGAAGTCGAGGTAGAAGTCGAACACGTTCGCGCCGGGAGCGACATCGAGCGTGCCGGTCTCGGTGAAGTAGTCCGGGTGGCTCACTTCGTAGTTGACCGTGCCGGAATAGAGGTCGGCGACCTCGTAGTAGCCGTTCGCGTCCGTGGTCGCGGTGCCGCCGCCGATGTTCACGTTCGCACCTTCGATCGGAGCTTCCGTCGCGGAGTCATAGACATATCCGCTCGCGCTCGCATCGGGATCCGCCATGTAGAACTGGATCGCGAGCTGGCTGTACGGGTAGTCCGGGATGCTGCCGCCGGTCAGGGCCGTGAGCCCGACCGTGCCGTCATCGTTCTGGATGCCGATCGTGCCGCCGGCGACGTCCCAGCCGGCATCGACGTTGTTGTACTGCAGTTTGACCGTACCGTCGGCGAACAGGATCGCCTGCGCCGTCATCTGCGGCACGTCCTCGCCCTGCGGCCACTCCTCGTAGTCCTGGAACTGGATGACGAGCGCGTCCTGGCCGTCAACCGTCGTCGTCTCGTAGTACGTCCAGCCGCCGATGTCGCCGCCGAAGTCCGGGTTGTCCGGGTCGAGGTCATCCCAGAACCAGGCGATCATCGCGCCGTAGTCCGGGTTCGGCATCTCGCCGGTGTTGAAGTACCAGACGATGTCGTCGAAGAACGAGATCGTCCCGTTCGACTGGATGTAGAACTGCGAGTACGTCTGCCCGTAGAACGGGAAGTCGAAACCGATGTCGAACGGTCCGACGTAGTTGTCGTCGTTCATCTGGTCGGAGACATCGGTGCCGGTTCCGCTGATGTCGACCCATGAATAGGTCGGCCCATCGGCCTCTTCGCTGTCCTTCCAGATGTAGCCGAACGCGTCCGGTCCACCCATGTTGTCGATCTCGTTGCCGGCGCCCGCGCTGAAGTCGTAGCCGATCGACTTGAGCAGGTGAATCTGTGCCTGCGTAGCCGTGCCCGTCTCCCAGGCGCTGACCGCCGCGTAGTATGCCTCCTTGTCGATGCTCGCACGGTCCACGGAATCCGCGGCGACCGCGGAAAACGCGAACACGAGAATCACGGCAAGAGCGAGAACAGAAACTCGTTTCATCATGGTACATCTCCCGTTGTAGAGTGTTACCTGAATAGGCCCCCATGCTGGACTCCGACAGGCGCCCTTACTTCGACTTGCAGTGGAGCTTCGTCCACTTCCGGTACGAACGGGTGTGTTGCGCTTCACCTCCTTTCGCTGGCTCGTTTTTCCAACCTTGTTCGAATGACAGCATAAGGGTCCGTCTCCGAGCAGGATACCTCTGCGGAGGATTCCCGGACCGGATCCCGTAGGGTGCTTCCCGAGTTGACCGGCGTGGCGGGTGCAAGTGAGCGAATCGAGCGCCGGCATTCCTTATCACACTGGAGTTTACACGGCCCGGACCGGGAGCACAAGAGGTGAACCCGAGATCCATGAGATTTTTCCGCCGGCGGCTCGGAGACGAGTCGCCGGCGGCGAAAAGGGAGTTGTCAGGGAATGGCGGCGTCCGATACCCCGCACTATTTCCCAGATTCGGCCGTCTGAACACGGAACATCCCGTGCCAGCATGTCCGGGTGCGTCCCGGCCGTCAGTGCTGATCGCCGCTCTCAGCCCGACCGTTTTTCCGGGACCTCATCTGCGCTGAACTGAGGAGAGGAACACTCCGCGCCCGCGGATGAACGTGACGAGGAACAGGAAGCCGGCGATCGCGGCGCCGGTGTGAAACGTGCTGTCGAGCCCCCACAGCGAGTACGCTCCGCCGATGATCACCGGTCCGAGTGTCTGCCCGACACGGAGCACCATCCCGTTCAACGACATCACCGCCGCGCGCTGGTCGGGCGGGGATGCGCCCGCGATCAGCGTGAGCACGGTCGGGATGATCACCCCGTGCCCGAGCCCGAACAGGATCGTCGGCGCGAGCAGCCACCACGCGCCCGGCATCAGCGGGATCAGCAGCAACGCGCACGCATAACAGACGAACGCGACCGGGAGCAGCACGTTTTCCGGGAAACGCCCCGTGAGCCGGCCGAGCTGGGACGACATCGTCGCCGTCGTCAGCGACATCGACGCCATCAGCACGCCGATCACCACCGACGACTGCGCGAACTTCATGTCCACGAGCAGCGGGAAATAGGTGAGATACGAGCCGAACAGGATCACGAACGTGAGGCTGGTGACGAGAAACAGGCTGAGCACGTTCCGGTTGCCGACGCTGCGCCACGCGCCTGCGAGGTAGTCGCGGAACGTCTGCCGGTTGCGCGGTTCCGGGTTCCTGAGCACGCACAGGACGAGCATCGCGACGATCACGCCGAGCACGGGGAGGAAGAACGGGACGTACCACGCGACCGACGCGAGCGCGCCGCCGATCAGCGGATAGCTCGCGGTGCCGACGCTGAGCACGGACGCGTTGTAACCCATCGCCGCCGTGCGCGCGCGGCCCGAGAACAGGTCGCCGATGATCGTCATGTTCAACGAGCCGAGCGAAGCTGCGCCCACTCCCTGGAAGAACCGGAGCGCGAGCAGCAGGTGCCAGTCGCGCACGAACGCGCAGCTCACTCCCGCAGCCGCAAACAGGAACAGCGCGGGCACGAGCACGCGTTTGCGCCCGATCCGGTCCGCGAGCACACCGAACGAAGGCGTGAGCACGATCCCCGGCAGCGTGAACGTCGTGATCAGCAGCCCGACCTGCTTCGGTTCGATCGAAAACTCGCGCACGATCGCAGGAAACGCGGGCGTGATGCTCGAAACCCCCTGGATCGCGGTGAGCGTGACCGCGTACAGGACCATCAGATTCGGGTTCAGATACAGCCGTTCCGGGATGGCCTCGCGAGTCTCCGGCAACGATCGATCCCCCCAGTCGAGATCCGGGTCGAAGGAACTCGCAAGCTTACCGAGTGGGGACCGGAGAAGCAAACGCCGCGCGGCGCGGTTTCCCACGGCGGCAGGCTGGTCGGGCCTGTGTAGTGCATCCTGAATGAGCGCTGCGTGAGCCTCGTGCCCCCTTTCTCATCCTGAACAAGCGCGGCGCAATCGACGCCCCCCTGTGTCATCCTGAACAAGCCGGCCGGGCCGTTTTCAGTTTCAGGCCGGCGCCGTGAAGGATCTCGACATCCACCGGGAAGTGTGGCTTCGGGCGGGATGTGTTTCATGCACCGGTGGATGAGCCGCGCGGGCAAGCCCGCACGGCCGGTACACCGGTTGGTGGCTCGCGGCTTCAGCCTCGGGTCTCATGTAATTACCCTTGCCCTTGACTTCAGTCAAGGATAATGAAACGGTTGGACAGC
>JAANWZ010000157.1 GCA_018263585.1 Calditrichota bacterium
ATTGTCTCCGCCTGCTTGCAGGCCGGGCTGATAAGTCGGTACATGCGTGCTCGAATGAAAACTACTGCCGCCGAATCCGCGCTTGACAAGCAAGCGCGGGCACGAGGACGTGGGTGAATCCCGGGACAGACCCCAGCCACCCGGCCGGCTAACCAACTGTTTGACTATCCTTGACTGAAGTCAAGGGCAAGGGTATGTGATCAAGACGTGTACGAATCCCGGGCGAGCCCGGGCACATCCTACCTGACCAGCGCCCGCTCGCTGAGTTCGCAGAGGATGTGCCCGATCAGCGCGTGCATCTCCTGGATGCGCTGGGTGTCGCCGGACGGGACAACCACAGCCAGGTCGCAGCTTCCGCGCAACCGACCGCCCCCTCTCCCGAGCACGCCGAGCACGTTCATCCCCATTTCGTGCGCGACATCCGCCGCGCGCAGCAGGTTCGGCGAGTTCCCGGACGTGCTGATCGCGATGAGCAGGTCGCCGTCGCGGCCGTGCGCTTCGATCTGGCGTGCGAACACGTTTTCGTAGCCGAGATCGTTCGCGCCGGCGGTGAGCGCGGATGTGTCGGTGGTGAGCGCGAGCGCGGGCATCGCCGGCCGGTCGAGGTCCGCGCTGAGCCGGATCACCCATTCCGCGGCCCAGTGTTGTGCGTCCGCGGCGCTGCCGCCGTTGCCCGCGAGCAGGACACGGCTCCCGCCGCGGAACGTGCCGGTGACGAGTTCGACCGCGCCGGCCAGATCGTCCCCGATCTCGGCCATCCGGCGCGAGACCTCGATGTGAGCGTCGAGGCGCTCCCGGATCTGAGCACTCAGCTCCATCTGATCGAACCCCTGTCGGTCGACCGCGCAACTCGCCGGCACGGGGCGCGCCTCGTCCGGCGGCGCAGGGGAGAATTCGCATGGCCGGGCGCGCGGTTCACACCTTCCGCCCGACCCCGTGATAGGTGAGCCCGAACGAGCGCACGTACTCCGGGTCCCAGATGTTGCGGCCGTCGAACACGGCCCGGTCCGCGAGCCGGTCGGCCAGCTTTGCGAAGTCCGGAGTGCGGAAGTCGTTCCACTCGCTGACGAGCACGAGCGCGTCCGCGCCCTCAACTGTCTCGTATTCGTCCTCGCACAGCGTGACCGTGTCGCCGAAAACGCCGCGCGCGACCTGCATCGCCTCGGGGTCGAACGCCCGCACCTCCGCGCCAGCCGCGAGCAACGAGTTGATGATCACGATCGACGGCGCCTCGCGCATGTCATCGGTGCGCGGCTTGAACGACAGCCCCCACACGGCGAACGTCTTGCCCTGGATGCCACCGTCGTATTGATGCGCGATCTTCTCGAACATCACCTTCTTCTGCCCTTCGTTGACCCGCTCCGTCGCCTCGATGATCTCGAGATCGACGCCGTACTGTGATGCGGTGCGCAGAATCGCCTGCACGTCCTTCGGGAAGCACGAGCCGCCGTATCCGACGCCGGCGTAGAGAAACGCCGGCCCGATCCGCGAATCGGACCCGATCCCCTGACGCACGTGTTCGATGTCGGCGCCGACCCGTTCGCACAGTCGCGCGATCTCGTTCATGAACGAAATCCGGGTCGCGAGGAACGCGTTCGCCGTGTATTTCGTCAGCTCCGCCGACACGACATCCATGTGGATGATGCGGTTGTTCTTGAGAATGAACGGGCGGTAGAGGCGGGCGAGCGTGTCGTGGCCGCGGTCGTCGTCCGCGCCGATAATCACACGTTCCGGCTTGAGGAAGTCGTTCACCGCGTCCCCTTCTTTGAGGAATTCGGGGTTGGAGACGACGGTGAAAGCGTGGTCGGTGCGCGTGCGGATCGCGTTCGTGACAAGCGAGGCTGTGCCGACCGGAACCGTGCTCTTGTCCACGATGATCTTGAACCCGTTGAGCGCCCGGCCGATACCCTCGGCGACATCGAGCACGTGCTGCAGGTCGGCGCTGCCGTCCTCGTTCGGCGGCGTGCCGACGGCGATGAAGATCACATCGCTTTCGCGCACGCCGTGCGCGAGATCTACGCTGAACTCGAGCCGCTCCTTTTCGATACCTTCCCGGACAAGAGTCTCGAGCCCGGGCTCGTAGATCGGGATCTCGCCGCGCCTGAGCCTGTTGATCTTGTCGTCGTCGATGTCCACGCCGATCACATGGTTGCCGGTTGACGCGAAACACGCGCCGGCGACGAGGCCGACGTAGCCAGTGCCGATGACTGCGACGCGCATCGTGTACTCCTGCGGTTCTTGTTGTCTTCCGAGGGTTTGGAATGCCCGGGAATATACGATCTTCTCGCGCCGGTCACACTCCCTCAAACCCACGAAATCACTGAGAGATCGGAAGAGCACA
>JAANWZ010000158.1 GCA_018263585.1 Calditrichota bacterium
CGGGTGGTTCTTGCAGGCAGATCCTTCACCCCGCACCAACTGACGTGCGGGGGTTCAGGATGACACTGGGGGCGCGCCGAAACCGACCCGCGCTACTGGCTGAGGATGACACGGGGCGCGCCGCGCACAGGTGCGATTGCGATTCCGGTTGCGTGCGCGGGCACGCAACACGCAGACGGAGCACGAAGAGGGGCGCCGTGGGCACCCCTCTTCGCGGTCTGCGTCATTCCGTGGTCATCGCCACGCCCGCACTCAGAAGTAGTACGTGAGCGAGCCCTTGAACGAGCGGCCGAGCACCGGGCGCGCCATGTAGAACGGCGTCACGTCCGCGGTGAGCTGCTGCACGCGCGGGTTGCCCTCGGTGAGCCCGATCGTGTTCGTCAGGTTGCTGCCGTACACGCCGATCTTGAACTGGTCGAACCGGTACGCAACGCTCGCGTCGAACGTGGTGTACGCGGGCAGCTCGACGCTGTTCGCATCATCGACGTAGCGCAGCCCGAAGTGGCGCGCGCTCGCCGACAGTCGGAGGTTGCGCATCACTTCGTATGCCGCGGTGAAGCTACCGTACAACTGCGGGATACGGCGCACCTGGTTGCCGTCGAAGTCGAATGACTCGACAATGTCACCGCTGTCCGGATCACGCTGGTCGTACGTGTAGTCCTGGTACTGCGGCTGCTGCACGGTTCCGATCAGGCTGAGCGTGAGGTGATCGACCGGCTGCGAAATCACCTCGAACTCGGCGCCGATCGTCTGGCTGCCGGCGAAGCGGGTGAGCGGGACGATCTCGCCGTCCTCGTCAATCACTTCGTCGGTGAACGGGATGTTGTCGAACGTGCTGTAGAACACGGTCGCGGCGGCCGCGAGCACGGGCGAGCTGTACTTCAGGCCGCCCTCGGCCTGGACGATGTTCTCGCTCTCACCAGATTCGCCGACGTCGCCGCCGGTCCACTGGTCGAAGTCCGGCATCCGGAAACCGCTCGAGAAGCGGCCGTAGAACGCGAACCTGTTCGGTACGAGCATGTAGTTCGCGCCTACGGAGTAGCCGATCTCGTCGAACGTGTAGTCGTAGAGGCTATACCGGCCCGTGCCGTAGGTCACGTTGTCGTTGTACATTGTGTACGGATTGTCGTCAAGCTGCTTGTGAGGGATCCCTTCTTCAGGGTCGGTCACCCCTTCGACCGTCCCGTACATCCGCGCGTTCTCGTAACGGAGGCCGGCGTCGAGACGGAGCTGTTCGTTGAGCTCGTACTCGTCGGTGACGTAGAACGCGTTCACCGTGGAGTTGTTCTCCGCGTTGCGGTAGAAGGAGCCGAACCGCTCGACACCGCCGCCGGTGACTCGCACGGAGTCGAGTTCGCCCGGATCCTCCGGAGGACGCAACACCAAATCCATCATCTTCGGCGCGTCGGCGACTTCGGTGAGGATGTTCTGCCAGTACCAGAAGTCGTCGGCGGAGTAGTTGCTGAAGTAGTATCCGAACGAGTAGTTGTGCGTGCCGCCGAGCTCGGCCGAATGGGAGAAGCGAAGGTCGTTGACGAAGTTCTCCATCGGCTTGTTCACGAACCACCAGCCGGTGCGCGCGACGAGGCCGTTGCCGTTGAGCGCGGACGGGTTGTCGATCTAGAGACCACGCGCGTATCTGTACCGGTAGACGCCGTCGTCGACCTGGTCGTTCGGATGCGCCGCGTTCCACTCATCGATCTTCATCTGCGCGAACTCGCCCTCGAGGAACGGGTTGTCGAGCGAGAAGATCGCGTTGAATTCGAGGTTGACGTCGGTGTAGCGCATCTTGTTGTTGACCGTCCAGCCGCTGCCGAGGTCATAGTCGAACTCGCCGCCGACGCTCTTGATCTCCGGGTGCATCCCGTCCTGCAGGTTGAACTCGAAGATCTGGCCGTCCGGCGCCGGCACCTTCATCCAGCGGGCGCTGGAGGTCGTCATCGTACCGTAGTTCGGGTCGAACCCTTCGAGCCCTTCCGGGTTGTCCGGGTTGGTGAGCGGGATCGGCAGGTAGAAGATGTTCTTGTCGTTGAGATACTTGCCGTAGAAGCGCAGGTAGCCGTTGTCGAGCAGCCGGGTGACGTTCGCCTTGAGCTGGCCGCCCTGGTTCGCGTGGAAGTCGGGGTCGCGGATCCCGTCATCCTGGCGGTAGAACCCGCCGACGTTGAACCGCCAGTCCTCTCCCCACGCTCCGCCGTAGTTGAAGTCGGTGCGGAACAGGCCGTAGTCGCCGGTTGAGAACTTGACGAGCCCGCCGGGCGCGCCGGAGCCCGTCTTGCTGAGGAAGTTGATCACGCCGCCCGGCGCGTTGGATGCGTAGATCGAGGCGGTGCCGCCGCGCAGCGCCTCCATCCGGTCCACTGTTTCGTCGACGCGCATGAGCAGGTCGATGTTCGCGAACGCGAGCTCGGGCGACTCGAACACCGGCAAACCGTCCTCGTACATCGCGACGTAGCGGAACGAGCCGTCGGCGGGAATCCCGCGCGCGAACAGGTTGTTGCCGCCTTCGCCGCCGGAGCTTTCGACGTAGAAGCCGGGCACGACCTTGAGCAGGTCGGCTGTGTTGCGCGGGTTCGCCTCCTCGATCTCCTCCGAGGTCGTCGTCGTGATTGCGACCGCGGACTCGAGCTTCTCCTGCGGGTTGCGGACGCCGGTCACGACCACCCTGCTCAGCGAAAGGACGTCCGACTCGAGCATGAAGTCCACGGTCACCGACCCGTCCTTCATGATCCGCACTTCCTTGCTCATCGCCTTGTGGTTGAGCGCGCTCGCCATCACCGTGTAGGTACCGTCGAGCGGGAACACGATCTTGTAATGGCCGTCGAGGTCGGTGGCTGCGCCGAACGACGTGTTCTTCACGATCACATTGGCGCCTGCGACCGGCTCCCCGTCTCATTCTCGACCGTGCCGCTGATCGTCGCAACAGCGAACGCCGATGCGGGAATCAGCAGCGCGAGCGCGAGAACCAACAGCAATCCACGCTTTCCCATGATGCCTCCCTTGTTTGGACATGGCAGGATGGACGGTTATGATCACATCAATCGTCGTACGCCTGGCGGGGCGGCAGGAGCGCGTGCGTCGAACTGCACTGGAGGACAGGTCGGTGTGGTCGGTGCGAGGGTTTCCTGACGCGCGCTTCCTTACCCCGTCAGCAAAGTGACGGACCATCCCCGGCTAACACTGTTCACGCAAATCCCAGTCATATACGGTCTTGCTGCAAGGGTGCGAGCGCGAACTCGGGCTGAATATCCGAATACCGGGCCTTTGTTTGTTGTGCCCGCAGAATTGAGATTAACCGGTTTATTATCAAGCTCTTACCTGGGGCCGGAGGGGTGACTGCGGGCGGCTCGACTGAGCATCCGGAACGACACCTGTTCTCATTGAGGCGTGAACCGGGAGCTCCGGTTGCGCAGAGGCGGGACGTTGCAACTCGAGATACCTGCCCGGGTTCGGGCGCGTGCCGCTCACGCACCGAGGCCGAAAAACAGCGAGACATTGTACACGGCGAATGCGAGCGCCCAGGAGATCGCGAACGTGTACACGGCGAGGAACAGGGTCCACCGCCACGCGCCGAGCTCCTTCCAGACGACCGCCATCACCGCCATGCACGGCACGTAAAGGAGAACGAAAAACATCAGCGCGAGCGCGGCCGCGGGCGAATACGCCGGATCATTGACCAGGCGCTGCTTGAGCGGGGTGCGCTCGCTGTTCCCTTCAACGTCCGCGTCGGTTTCCTCAATGCCGTACACGATGCCCATCGTGGAGATGAACACTTCCTTCGCGGCGAACCCGCTGAGCAGGGCGACGGATATCTTCCAGTCGAACCCGAGCGGCTCCATCACCGGTTCGATGAACCGGCCGATGCGGCCCGCGTAGCTGTTGCGCACGTGCGCGGAGACGGTCGCGTCCGCGGCGACGTCCTCGATCTGCGCGGGCGAGCCGTCACGGGCGGACGCCCGCTCCCGATCGAGCCCCGCCCCCACCTCCTCCGCCGGTCGCGGAAACGCGAGCAGGAACCAGATGACCACGCTCGCGGCGAGGATGAACGTGCCCGCCTTTCGCAGGTACATCCACGCGCGCTCCCACATGTGCGTGAACGCCCCCGAGAGAGTCGGCCGGCGGTAGGGAGGCAGCTCCATCACGAACGGGGCCGCCTCGCCGCGGAACATCGTGTTGCGGAGCACGAGCGCCGCTGCGAACGCGATCAGCCACCCGCCGAGCCAGACGAGCCAGAAGATCGTGCCCGACCGCTCCGGGAAGAACGCGGCCGCGAGCATCGCGATCACCGGCGATTTCGCGCCGCACATGAGCAGCGGTGTGACGAGCACGGTGATGATCCGGTCGCGCGGGTTGACCAGTGTGCGCGCGCTCATCACCGCCGGCACCGCGCACCCGGTCGCGATCATGAACGGGACGAAGCTGCGGCCGTGCATCCCGAACATGTGGAACAGGCGGTCCATCACGAACGCCGCGCGCGCCATGTAACCCGAGTCCTCGAGCAGCGACAGGCCGATGAACAGGAGCACAACCAGCGGGAGGAACACGAGCACGCCGCCGACTCCGCCGATAATCCCGTTCACGACGAGATCCGCGAGAATCCCCGGGGGGAGCACGCCCGCGAGGTACGCCGCGAGATTGCCGAATCCGCGGTCGATCAGGTCGGAAAGCGGGTTTCCGAGCGCGAACGTGACCTGGTAGATGAGGAACATCACGGCGAAGAAGATGAACAGCCCGGCGTGCCGGTTGAGCACGACGCGATCGATCGCCTCGGTGAGATCGATCCGGTTGCGCAATTCGCGCCTGCGCACCGTCTCCTTCACCGCGCCGTGGATGTACGCGTACCGCTGTTCGGCGACGACTACCGGGGCTGATTCGTCGAACGCCCGCTCGATCCTGCGCCGGGCCTGGTTCGCCGCCGCGAGCACGTCCGCCGCGCGCTCGTGCCCCCTCTCCACCTTCCGCACCGCATCGTCGTCGTCCTCGAGCAGCTTGATCGCAAGCCAGTCGAGGTTGATCGATTCGGCGAACACGGGGTCGGTTGCGAGCTCCTCGATCAGCTCCGCGCGCCGCCGTTCGATGTCGCGCCCGTAGTTGATCCGGCGGCCGTTCAACGATACCTGCCCGCGGGCGTACCCGACGAGCCGGTCGATGAGCTCGCGCACGCCCTCGCCACGGTGACCGACGGTCTTCACGAACGGAATGCCGAGGATGCGCGCGAGCTGCGCATCGTCGATCTCCAATCCCATCGCGCGCGCTTCATCGGACATGTTGAGCACGCCGAGCACCGGGATGCCCATTTCCTGGAATTGCAGCAGCAGGTAGAGGTGGCGTTCGAGGTTCGTGCTGTCGAGCACATCGACGATCACGTCCGGCTTCTCCTTGAGCACGAACTCGCGCGCGACCATCTCTTCGATCGAATAGGCGGAGAGGCTGTAGGTGCCGGGCAGGTCCACCACTTCCATCGAGATTCCGTCCCGCTGCACGCGGCCGGTCTTCTTCTCGACGGTGACGCCCGGGTAGTTTCCGATGTGCTGGTGCTGGCCGGTGAGCGCGTTGAAGATGCTGGTCTTGCCGGCGTTCGGGTTGCCGGCGACCGCGACACGGAGGTCGGTTTTCCTCGCGGGGGACGCAGGCATCGCCCACCACGGGCCGCCGTCGCCACGGCCCGCGGCGCGCCTGTCACCGATCCCCCGTCGCCGATGGCGGATTCGGTCAGGCACCGAGCTCCTCCACGATCACGCCGGCGGCTTCCACACGCCGGAGCGAGAGCCGGCTCCCGCCGAGTTCGACCTCGAGCGGGTCACGCAGCAGCGCTTCTCGGAGGATCCGCCCCTCCGCGCCACGCACGAACCCCATCTCGACCATCCGCTGGCGGATCTCGCCGTCCGCGGTCACCTTGCGCACGCGGAACGCGCGGCCGACGGTGACATCGGCGAGCGTGCGGCTCACCGACGGGTCGGTCGGCACGCCGTTGCCCGTACGCCAGCGGTCGCGCGACCAGAGCAGGATTGTCTCCGACTGCCGGCGGTCGAACTTCATCCGTTCGCCGGAGACACGCACCTCGAACTCGCCGTTGCGTTCCCGGTGGACGACGTGAATCGACGCGCCCGGGAGCACCCCGCGCTGGATCAGCGGCTGACGCATCTCGTCGTCGGCGACAATCCGCGCGACGACTCCGCCTTCACCCTCCCGCAGTGTCGAAAGACGCTGCATCTCGCCGTCGCCGTGCACGCGCACCTCCGGATCCTTCGCCGCCTTCACGCACTCGCAGGAATCGGAGTTGAGATGGGCGAGCCAGCGGTCGCGGAACCTGTCAACCAGCCCCCGTTCAACCTCAGGACAACAGGAGAGGAACTCGCTCATCGACGCGATCCGCTCGAGCGTGGTCAGGCTGATCGCGTGCTCCATCGAACACGCGTCCTTCTCGGCCGTCGCCGGATCCACCTGCAAGAAGTCGATCAGGAACCGCTTCAGGAACGTGTGGCGCTGATAGACACGGAACGCGAGGTCACGGCCTTCTTCGGTGAGGTCGACGTATTCACGGGCCTTGTAGTCAACGAGGCCTTCCTTGTCGAGACGGCGGAGCGCGGAAACGACGCTCGAGGTCTTCACGTCCTTCTCGCGGGCGATGTCGCGGACGCGCACGACCTTCTGCGTCTGCAGAAGCCGGTACATGATCTCGAGGTAGTCCTCGAGACTCTCGGTGAGCCGTCCGATCAGCATTCTCGCTCCTGGTTGACAAGCCTACCAAAGATACACATGCGGCGAAACCGCCGCAATTCGTGACTCCTGAAACGTCACGCCGCGAGCCCTCCGCCGGGGGCCGGGCGGCGGAAGGGCGACCGCGCGGCTCATCAGAGGGTAGATAACCCTGCATGCCCGCGGGGACGCGCCGAAGGCCGTCACCGCGGCTGAACGGACGGGGACGTTTGCTAGCAAGCGTCCCCGTGTTCAGTACCGGTCGTGATCTTCTGTGTACCGCCCGTGCGGGCTTGCCCGCGCGGCTCATCAGAGGGTAGATAACCCTGCATGCCCGCGGGGACGCGCCGAAGGCCGTCACCGCGGCTCGCATATTCAGCGGCCGGAGAGCTTGCGAAGATCACCGCCGTCGCGGAGGAGGCGGAGGACCGCGAGCGCGTGCGCGACCTGTTCGCTGAGCGAGCGGGTCGAGATCGTCGCGCCGCTGATCCCGTCGATCTCGCGCCCGGGCCGGAGCCGCGCCGGGTCGTCGCGGCCGACGAACTGGTCGAGGAACGAGTGCGAGCGGACCTCGCCGCCGTACGGGGAGCGGTATTCGAGCACCTCGACGCCGCGCACAGTGAGGCTCGTGTCGCAGGCGACCGCGATCCAGAACGGGTCGAACCGCCCCATCGCACGCCGGACGAGGCCGTAGCCGCGAATCTCACCCCCGGAACCGGCGATCCACAGCGGGAGCGGATCCTGCACCGGGATTTCGCGGCGGGCCAGCTCGGCGCGCTGAGCGGGCGAGAACCGCACGCGCTCGACGCGCAACTCTCCGGTCCCGGGCAGCATCGCGCGGATCGCCTCGGTCGCCATCTCGATCGGCCCGGTGAGCGCGGCGCACGCGGCGAAAACCAGCGCCGCCGTGATCAGAAACCGTCTCATCGTCGCCTCCCCGTTCAGAACATCCAGCCGAAGCCGAGGTTGATCCGGTACGGCAGGTCGCTGCCGGCGGCGTCCGCCAGCAGTTGCCAGTCGGCTTTCAGCGCCAGTTGCGGCACCGGCAGGAAGGTCACTCCCGCGGTGAGCGCGCTCCGGTTGTTGCGGCCGTCTCCATCCACGTTCTCAGGCATCACGTACTGCGTGTCGAACCGTTCGTGCCGGACGAACAGGAACAGCTCCGCCTCGTCGAGCCGGCCGCTGCGCAGTGCTTCGGGGAGCAGATCGATCGCAGCTTCCACACGGTAACCGGTGATCTGTTCGGCGACGTCGTCCGGCAGGTCGCCCGCCTGTTCAATGATCCCGTGCGCAGCCGCCGCGCGCAGCTCGAACATCGCGAGCCGGGCGCTGAAGTCGGCGCCGGCGAGCGTGACCGCGGGGTCGTACCCGGACGGCTCCCCCTTGTTCGCGCTCCCCCCGCCGCCGTAGTAGCCGAACACGGCGAACGCGGGCGCGCGCACGAACCCCGCCGCGGGCAGCGTGACCTCGACGCGCGCGGACGCCGCCGGGTCGGTGAACCCGGGCCGTTCCTTCATCCGCCCGCCGCGGATCCCTTCATCCGGCGAGAAGCCGCCGGCGTCGAGACCGTTGAGCAGGTACGCCTCGTAGCGGATCGAGTTCGCAAGTCGTCCAAACGCGCCGATCCCATCCGCGGACCACGTCGTCGGGATGATGTAGCGCTCGAAAAACGGACGCTCGACGCCGTGGAACGTCGGCGGCTCGTGGATCAGGTTGATTTTCGCGGCCGGCACGAGCACCCGGCCCATGCGCAGGTTGAACGCCCGGTGCAGCAGCAGACTGACATGGAGCTGTTCGAGGCTGAGCTCGCCCTGACCCTCCTCGACGAAACCGTGCTCGAGCTCGAGTTCGCTGGTCAGCCGGATCCAGTCCGCGAACCGGTAGCCGAACCCGAGCACGAGCCGGTGCACGTCCGCATATTCGCCCTGCTCGCCTTCGACGCCGTTGAGGTGGTGTTCGCCGTACATCGACCACGCGAGCGGTTGCGCGTGGTCGGAGGCGGCGATGTCACCGCCGGGGAACAGCCGCTCCCATTCGTCCCCTTCGGGGTCGTCGGAGGCGAAGGCTTGTGAAGAACCGAACAAAATGATTATCATCAGAACGGCTGCGACCGGACGGACGCGAACAGGGAACAGGCTTCGGCCTCCCATGGTTCTCCCTTTCATCTTGGATTTCCGGACTTTAGACGGTTTCGCGGCTGATCTTCGGCACGCTTCGCTCTGATAGCTATGCCTACCAGCTCTCGGCAATGGTAACATAACGATCGCACATTTGCAAGTGAAGTGAGGCACAAACAGCGCGGAAGGCGCGACCCCCGACCTGGCTCAGTCGCGGCGGGTGTCGCCCGGGGCTTCAGCCTCGGGTTTCATACCGTTGCCCTTGACTTTAGTCAAGGATAATCAAAGGGTTAGTCGATCGACGGGGTGGCTCGGAGCTTTCCCCGAGTTTCACTCACTTGCTCGTGCCCGCGCTTGCCTGGCAAGCGCGGCGCATTCCACGGCTCTCACACACCGGTGGATCAGCCGCGGTTGCAAGCAACCACGGGCCTGTCGCTCTCACACACCGGTGGATCAGCCGCGGTTGCAAGCAACCACGGGCCTGTCGCTCTCATGCACCGG
>JAANWZ010000159.1 GCA_018263585.1 Calditrichota bacterium
TCGCGGGTGCGTGTATGGCGGCGGAGGGAGGGCATGGTTCAGGCGCGGGTGAGGCGGATGTCACGGATTCAATCGTGCTGCGGCTGTGCGAGGACAGGGGCAGCGCGGACAGTGATGTTTCGGATCATGGTGTTTCGTCTCCTGCTGGTTCCGCGGCGCCGGTATCCGGGGCCGGGGAGATTTCGCGGCCGCAGAAGCGGCAGACGCGGGCGTCGATGAGGACAAGCTCGGCGCAGTGGGGGCACGGGGTGCGGGGGCGGTCATCCTGAGCGGGGTCGGGCGGCGGGGCGGGCTCGATTTCGGCAGCGGATTCCGGGTCTGCGGGCGGGGCGGGTTGTGGGCGCGGGGAGACCGCGGCGAAGAGGGCTGCGAGCGGGCCGAACAGGAAGCCGAGGACACCCCACAGCCCGGGGCGGAGGTCGCGGGAGAGTGCGACGAGTACGGTGAGGAGTATTCCGAGCAACGGCCACAGGAGGGCGAGAGCGAGCAAGTCCATCGTGCTATTCCTCCGGTCTGTCTGCGGCGCCGGTATCCGGGGCGGTGCCGGTTTTTCGTAGTTGCTGCTCCTTTCCTGTCCGGGAAAGGTGGGCGTGGCGGCGGTCCCAGACAAGGGTGAGGAGGGTTTCGGGCGATGTTGTCGGGGGGAGGTTGAGGGCGCGGAGCCATTCGATTTCGGAGTCGGTGAGGCCATAGATGACGCGCGCGCGTTGATCGGCGGCGAGGGAGTCGATCGGTGAGGGGCCTGTTTCGGGTTCGGGGCGGGCGGGCTGGTCGGCGCAGATGCACCTCCTCTCTTGTGTTTTCCACACCGTCAGGTCATCTTCAGCTCTACCCGGGAGACCGTTTTCTCCGGCGTTCGCGCGCAGTTCAGCCGCTGCCTCGCGGCGGGGACAAGTCGCTTGCATTTGCGGCGGCAGGAGGTTACCTTGTGAATGAATGCACAGCGCAGTGAGCAGGTCACAAACTTGAAATAACTGGAGTTACGATGGTACGCGCCAGTTCATCGGATGGAACCTTGTGAAGTTTGGCGCGTGTCTTGTACAGGGTTCATCAGTCACAGTGTTGGTGCCGGTTCAGATTCAACATGCTCCTTCCGCTGCGTCATTCTGACGGCCGAACGGCGGAAGAAGGTCGGGTTCCGATCGGGTTGTCGTCTTGATTGACCGGCGATGAGACTGGATCTTCTTCACGCCGCTGACGCGGCGTTCAGAATGACGCACACTCCAACTTGATGAACCGGCATCACCAGCGCGCACCAGCCGGCCGACCGGCTTCACACAACGCCAGCGCCGCGGACGGCATCGCGCTGCGGCGCGGGCGGGAGGACAGCAGTGAATCCGACGCTTGATTTCCTGTCCGGACCGGTGTTCCGGATCTGTTTCTCGCTGATGCTGCTCGGGCTCGTGCGGGTGTCGTTTCTCTCGATGAACGGGACTGCGGTCGCGCTCCGCCGCAGCCGCAACCGGACCCCGACCCCCGCCGAAATCGTGCGCGAGACGGCGCACAGGTATCTGCCGGAGCGCGGCGTGATTCGGCGCCGGCCGGTGCTCAGCGCGGTCGCGGTGATCTGGCACGTCGGAATCGTGCTCGTGCCGCTGTTCCATTCCGCGCACGTGTTACGGTGGAAGCTGTCGGTGGGATTCTCGTGGCCGGCGCTGCCGCAGGATTTCGCGCACGGACTCACGATTGCGACGATCGCCGCGGGACTGCTGCTGATCCTGTCACGCCTGTTCAGCCGCGCGCTGCGGGCGCTGCGGACCCCCTCCGGATTCCCCTGCGCGCTGATACTGCTGATCCCGTTCGCCACCGGGTTCACCGCGAGCAACTTCGCGCTGTCCGCATCCGCGTACCAGTGGATTATGGGCATCCACCTCGTGAGCGCGAACCTGATCATGCTCGCGATTCCGTTCACGCGGCTGTCGCACTGCGTACTCGTGCCGCTCGGCCAGCTCGCGCATCCGCCTGCGTGGGCGCCGATTCGCGAAGCCGGCAAGCCTGTGTTCGTCCCGGTGAACCCGTCGCACGCGGAGGCGGCCGATGAGCAGTGAGACAATGCGACCGAAAGCGATTCTCAACGACACGACGCGCTGCATCGGTTGCCGCGAGTGTGTGCTCGCGTGCAAGGAGCGCTACAGCCTGCATCGCGATGTGCCGCGCCGGTGGACGCTCGACGACGGCCTCAGCGCGCGCAACTGGACGAGCATCGTCGAGCGTGAAGGGCCGAAATACGTGCGCAAACAGTGCCGTCACTGCAATGAACCGGCGTGCGCGTCCGCGTGCCCGGTCGGCGCGCTCGCGAAGCACGCGACCGGCGCGGTCACATACGACAGCGAGCGCTGCATCGGCTGCCGCTATTGCATGATGGCGTGCCCGTACGGGATTCCACGCTACGACTGGGATGCGCCTGTCCCGTACGTGCGCAAGTGCGTCCTCTGCCATGACTACGTGAAGGACGGCGGCACTCCGGCGTGCACGGACGCGTGCCCGACCGGCGCGTCCATCTTCGGCGACCGCGACGAGTTGCTCGCTGAAGCGCACCGCCGGATCAGGGAGAATCCGGACCGGTACAGGGACCACATCTGGGGCGAGCACGAGATCGGCGGGACGTCGGTGCTCTACATCTCCGACATGGATCTCAGCTTCCTCGCGTACGGTTCCCGGCTCGGCGACGAACCGCTGCCCGCGCGCACGAAGACCGCGATGGGCGCGGTGCCGCCGACCTTCATCGGCGTCGCCGGCGCGATGACCGGGATCTACTGGCTCGTCCGCCGCCGGATGAAGAACGCGCAAAAGCAGGAGCGCGAAGAAGAAAAAGCCGGTGCGAAGGGGGGCGGCGATGACACGGCTTAAGGTGTTCAAGACCGTGCTCTGGGCGGTCACCGGGCTCGCGTTCGCCGTCGGACTGACCCGGTTCGTGTTCGGGCTCGGCGCGACGACGAACCTCTCCGACGCCGTCCCGTGGGGGTTCTGGATCGGGTTCGATGTGATGGGCGGTGTCGCGCTCGCCGCCGGCGGGTTCGTGCTCACGGCGTTCGTGTACATCTTCCGCCACCGCGAGTTCTATCCGATCGTGCGCCCGGCGGTGCTCACCGCGTTCCTCGGCTACGCCGCGGTCGTCGTCGGCCTCATCTTCGACCTCGGCCTCCCGTGGAACATGTGGCACCTCGTCATCTTCTGGAACCCGCACAGCCCGCTGTTCGAGGTCGGCTGGTGCGTGATGCTCTACCTGAGCGTGCTCGCGCTCGAGTTCCTCCCGATCCCGCTCGAGGAGCAGACGCGCTGGAAGAAGATCCACGGTTTCCTGATGAAGCTGCGGATTCCGCTCGTGATCGCCGGGATCGCGCTGTCCACGCTGCACCAGTCGAGCCTCGGCACGCTGTTCACGATAATGCCGTTCCGCGTGCACCCGCTCTGGTATTCGCCGATCCTCCCGATCCTGTTCTTCCTCTCCGCGGTCGGGCTCGGGTTCATGATGGTCACGTTCGAAGGCCAGACAACGGCGTGGCTGTACCGGATCAACCCCGAGACGAAGATGTACGGCCGTCTCAACCAGGTCACACCCTGGGTGCTGCTCAGCTACGTGGTCGTCCGCGTCGTCGATCTCGCCGTGCGCGGGGTGCTTGTCGAATTCGGCCGCGAACCCCTGCCGACGGTGATGTTCTCGCTCGAAATGCTGCTGATGGGGGTTGTTCCCGTCATCTTCTTCGCGTTTCGCAGGATCCGGAGATCGACGCACGGCCTGTGGGCGGTATCGTTCGCGGGCGTGTTCGGGATCGTGCTCAACCGGATCAACACCGGCGGCGTGATGCACATGGGCCGCGGGTTCGGGGAATACAGCCCGGCGTGGACCGAAATCGCGATCAGCCTCGGCATCGTCGCCGCGGTCGGGCTCGTGTTCTTCTTCCTGATCGAGAACTTCCACGTGCTCGAAGAACGCCCGCGGGAGGCGAACGCGGCGGAGCTGCCGAAGGCTCCGCTCGGTGCATTCGGAGCGGTCTGGCAGCAGGCGCTCAGGTTCGGCGGGCCGCGCGTCTATTCGCTCGCGTTCGTGCTCGCGGCGGCGGTCGGGTTCGGGCTGCTCTCCGGCGAGCGGATGTACAGCGGCGGCGTGCAGCCGGAGCCGGCGCGAAAATCCCGCGGCGCGGACTGGCTCGTGATCGACGGGAACAAGGACGGGTACGCGGTCGATTTCACGCACGCCATCCACATGGAGCGCTACGACTGCGCGCGCTGCCACCACATGCAACTTCCCGGCGACGCGCAGACCGTGTGTGTCGAATGCCACAGCGACCAGTACTCGCCGACAGACGCGTTCCGCCACCAGTGGCATGCATCCCCGGACGGCGCCGCGATCAGCTGCAGCTCCTGCCACCCGATCGGCGAGGTGAAATCGGCGAACAGCGCCGCCTCGTGCGACAGGTGCCACGACGACCTCGTCCCGCGCGGGAGCGCGATCCCGGTGGACGATCACCTCGCCCCGTCCTACGTCGATGCGATGCATCGGCTCTGCATCGACTGCCACAAGGCGGAGGCGAAGGAGCTCGACTACCCCGAGCTCCCGCGCTGCGCGCACTGTCACGGGGAGATGATCCGGTACGTGAATGAGAAGAACGTGGTGCGCACGCACGAGCACCCGTCGCGGTCCGTCTATACGCCGCCGATGGATGTCACACACTGAGCGGCGGCGTCAGCGGCGCGCCCGCTCCGGACGGTGCATCTCCGTCCCGGCGGCCAGCGCGTGTGCGTCTCCAGCGAGAATCACCCGGTAGTGGGGGTCGTACGCGGCGAGGAAATTCCGCGAGTGGTGCACGGCCGGCCATTCGTGTTCGGCGAGCAGGCGATCGAGTTCCGCGAGCTCGTCACGGGAGACCAGACCTTCCGCCTCGGCCCGCGCGCGAACACGTTCCCACGCGGCCGCGAACAGCGCCGTGTCCGGTTCAACCGTGATCGCGCGGCGCCACGCGGCGATGAGCCCGGCGAGCGACCCGCCGGCCGCCTTGAACGGGGCGAGGTGGAGACGCGCAAGACCGTTCCCGAGCGGTTCGATGACCGGACCGCAGGCGCCGCTGTCCGGCAGCGCGGCCCACTCGCGCGTCAGGTAGTTCACGGCGAGCGCGGGTTCGTTGCGAGCGTGCGCCGGACCGAGACAGGCCTGGTAGGCGAACTTGTACGCGTCCCGCGCCTGCGCCGCCGGGTGCCGGTGAAGGTGTTCCAGCGCCGCCGCGACGACCGCCTCCACCCTCCGGATCCCGTGGGTCTCGCCGCTCTCCGCCGGCCGATCCGAGCCCGCGCACAACTGCGGACATCCGGCAGCGAATGCAAACGCGATCAACACCGCCGCGCGCAGGGAACGGTACATGCGGCCCTTCCGGCAAACAAGCGGGTGCGAGGGAACAGCGGGTCGTGCCGGCAGAGCACACCATGCACGTCACGGTCCGGGCTGAAGCAGCGTCCGGGCCGCGCGGACATACGCGTCCACCCCCCGCAACGACACCGCACATTCGCCCCGTCACCGGGAGCGAACACGCGAGCGGGCGCCCGGCGCTCTCCGGTCGGAGCAGGCAGGGGTCCCGCGAGGAATGATCACCAGCCGCCGGTGGCTGGCGGTGGATTCAGACGCCGGACGTCTTTCGCGGCCGGTCCTTTCGGCCCCTCCACGACCTCGAACTCCACATCCTCGCCTTCAGTGAGGTCGCGGAATCCGGTTCCTTCGATGGCGGAGTAGTGGACGAACACGTCCTGTTCGCCGCCAACATCAATGAAACCAAACCCCTTTTTCGAGTCAAACCACTTGACTTTTCCGGTCATCTCCCTCTCCCTGCGCCGGAACCTTCTCCGCCCGGCATCCTCAACGAAAACCGTCACGATACTTCACGACCTTTGAGTATAAAAAGAAATACCCCCCTTTAGCACGTGATCTCGACAGTTTTCGAAAGCGGAGCCGATTCCCGGAGAGACACATACTCCCGGCCCGGTCCCGCGCTCAGCGCGCGCGGCCGGACGGCGTCACCGCGCCGCCGCGGCCCGCTTCACCGGCGAATCCTGGCGCGGCGGGTGCAGGAACACGAGCACGACCGCCGCGATCAACAGCGGGGAACCGAACAGCAACCCCCGCGAGGGCGTCTCGCTGAAAAAGGCGATCGCGAGCAGGCTCGCCCCGATCGGTTCGATCACGAGCGCGATGTTCACCGGGAGCGCGCCGAGGTGACGGAGCGCCCAGTTGAACAGGCTGTGACCGATCACGGTCGGCACGAGCCCGAGCCCGAGCAGCGCGAGCCATGCGTGCGACGGGAACGGCCCGAACGACTGCCCGAACGCGATCGTGACAACCGCGAGCCCGATCGCGGAGATCCCGTACACGGGGGTCAGGTACAACGGCAACGAGACTCCGGGAGTCCCGTCGCGACTGTCCGGCCGCGCGAGCCGGGCCATGAACAGGTACGCTCCCGCGAACACCGCCCCGATCAGCGCGAGCGCATCCCCGAGCAACGCCCGCCGCGAGAGGGCGATGTCTCCGCCGAAGATCAGCGCCGCCCCGATCACCGCGAGCGCGAGCGCGAACCAGTGCACCCCGGTGAGCCGCTCGCCGAGGATGAAATGCGCCGCGACCGCGACCATCACCGGCTGCGTGAGGATGAGAAACACGGCCGACGCGACAGTCGTGTACAACAGCGATGAAGTCCACGTCGCGAAGTGAACGCAGAGAAACAGGCCGGCGAGCAAGATGTACCGCCACTGCAACCGCGATGGTCTCGGAGTGTCCCGGCGACGGCGGCGCGAGATGTAGAAGGGCAGCCAGAACACGGTCGCGACCAGCATCCGGTAGAATGCGATCGCGATCGGCTCCGCAGGGTCCGCCCAGCGGATGAAGATCGCCGCCCATGCGTACGCGAGCGCCGCTACGAGCGGAACCAGTCTGATCAGCCGCCCTCCCATGCCGCGGGCGTCCCTCCCTTCCTCACACACGCTGCAGCCGATCACAGTGCAAGAACGCAAACCGTAAGCTAAGGCACAATCTACGAACCGGGCTCGCGGCATCCGGAGGACTCCGTGCTCCCGCTCCCGGCGCGCGCCGGTGAAACCTTCCCGCGGCCCCGGCGGTATAGTGGGCAGGTTTCACCGATTCCGACCGGCCAGAGGTACAGGCGATCAATCCGTGTTTACACCGTCCCGTTCTCTTCGCCGTCGCGTCCCTGTTCATCGCCGGGGCGATGGTCGCGGTCCCTGCGACCGCCGGAGACAGCGAGCCGGGAGCCCGCGGACAGGCGATCGTCCCCGTCGATGCGGCCGCAGTCATGGACCGGATCGAGGCCGATCACGGCGGGCCGGTGCTGCTCAACGTGTGGGCGACCTGGTGCCGGCCGTGCCGCAAAGAGATGCCGGACCTGCTCCGGCTGCGGAAAACCTACCGCGGCAGCGGGTTCGAGCTGGTTCTCGTCTCCGCCGATTTCGAGAATCAGCTCGCCGCCGCCGGGGAGTTCCTCGACTCGCTCGGGGTCACGTTCGAGACCTATCACAAGCGGCAGAACGACATGGAGTTCATCGACGGAATCGACCCGGACTGGTCCGGTGCGATCCCGTACAGCGCGTTGTATGACGCGCGCGGCCGGCGTGTCAACTCCTGGTACGGGAGGATCGATTACGACACCGCCGCCGCGTCCCTCGATTCGCTGCTCCGGTGAATGCGGGGGCCGGTACGGTCACTCGCAAATGAACTGATACACTGCTGGTCTGGTTCACGTGGAAGTACGGACGATTCACTGTCATCCTGAAGCCGCAGGGCGCGTAAGTTTGCGCACGCGGCTGAAGGAGGTCCGAGTTTGACGAGGGTTGTTTATACGTAGGCAACCGCTTCCCCTGGACCTTCCCTTCTCTGCGTTCAGGATAAACTTCACTGCGTCCGATACACTGACATCGGACTTCGTTCAGAATGACGTTGAATCACCCCTCGTCTCATGTGGTTCGTTCCGCTGGTCATTCGAAGTGAGTCCATCCAATAGGAGGTGTTGCATGCGTCTTGTCGGAGTGTGGAAACCGGGTGCGATCGTACTCGCCGGGCTGCTGCTGATCCCGGCGGTGCTGACCGCAAAGGAGGGCGAGTTGACAATCGGCGAGAGGATGCCCGGCCGGGACCTGATGTTCAGGAACGTCGATGGCTCGACGGTCCGGCTCAGCGACGTGAAGGGCGAGCGCGGGACGCTCGTGATCATCACCTGCAATCACTGCCCGTTCGTGAAGGCGTGGGAGCAGCGGACCGTCGCGCTCGCGAACAAGGCGCAGGAGGACGGCTACGGCGTGATCGCGCTGAACCCGAACGACCCCTCCGAGTACGAGGAGGAATCGTTCGAGGCGAACGTGCGCCGCGCGGCCGCCGCGGGAATGAACTACCCGTACGCGGTGGACAAAGGCTCGAAACTCGCCGCGATGTACGGCGCGACACGCACCCCGGAGTTCTTCCTCTTCGACGAGAACGACATGCTCATCTACCACGGGGCGATCGACGACAACGCGCAGGACCCGGAGCGGGTGCGCAGCCACTACCTGATGGACGCGCTGATCGCCGACATGAACGGTGACCCGATCGAGCCGGCCGAGACGAAATCCGTCGGTTGCTCGATCAAGTGGTACGGCGAGTGAGCGCGCCGGCGTCGCATCCCGAATCCAAAGTTCCGGGGCGGGGGACGCTTGCCGGCAAGCATCCCCCCTCGACGGGTGGCCCGGGGCTTCAGCCTCGGGTCTCATCCACTTACCCTTGCCCTTGACTTTAGTCAAGGATAACCAATCGTCGGATGTGCCGCGGTTGCAAGCAACCGCGGGCCTGTAGCAGTGTCATCCTGAACAAGCGCGGCGTCCGTTTGCCGCGCGCCGTGAAGGATCTACGCGGTACACACGACCCGTTGTGTCATCCTGAACAAGCCGGCCGGGCGGTTTTCTGTTTCAGGACGGCGCCGTGAAGGATCTCGAGTACAGAGGGTGATGGAGCACCAGACCTTCAGTGCTCGAGATCCTTCACCCCCGCATAAACAGACATGCGGGGGGTTCAGGATGACACTATTCTCAGCCTGTTCTCGACGGGTGGCCCGGGGCTTCAGCCTCGGGTCTCATCCACTTACCCTTGCCCTTGACTTTAGTCAAGGATAACCAATCGTCGGATGTGCCGCGGTTGCAAGCAACCGCGGGCCTGTGGGCGACTACGGCGCAGCGGGGTTGTCCGCCGGCCGATCGGGCGGTGCGTTCAGCTCTCGATTGCCGGGGAGAACCTCGCGGATGCCGTTCCGGTCGATCGTGAGAGTGACCACGCGCCCGCGCTCGGCGAACCCGGTGAGCCGCGTGCCGTCCAGCGACAACTCCAGGCCGTCCGTGTTCCCGATCACGAGCCGGTACACGGAATCTGCGCTGAAACTGCGGGTCGTGTTCGCACTCAGGATCAGGTCGTTCGCACGGCTCGTGTCACGGTCGGCGATCACCTTCAGGTAACACGCCTGGTTCGCAATCGCCTGCAGGGTGAGCGGTGTCGGCGGCGGTCGTGCCTCCCTCTCCGCGTCCGTTTCGCGCTCGGACGGCGACGTCCGCTCGCCTTCTCTTTCGCCCGCCTCGCCCGCCGCCGGCGCGGGAGGTTCAACATCGGCCCGTGCCTCGCTCGCGTCCGTGAGCTGACGTTCCCCGTCGCCCCCGTCCACAGGCGCCGCGAGCTCATTGTCCCCGCCGTCTTCCTCGACCGGAATCCCGCCGGCGTCGCGAACAGCTCCGCCGGCAGGGCTTTCCTCACCCGGGCTGAGGAACAGCAGATAGACGAGCAGCGCGACGACGACAACAACGGCGCCGGCGAGCCAGTAATTCAACGTGCGGCCCAGCCACATCTGCAGCCGGCCCGCGGGTTCCTCCTCCGCGAGCACGAACTTCGGCTGCTTCCGCTCGCTTGTCTCGGTCTGTTCGCGCGCCTTCTTCCTCGCGACCGACGGGCGCTCGCTGCCCGCCCACCCGGACCCCGGCTGCGGAACCGGCGGCACGCCCACGATCCGGTCGAACCGCTCCAGCACCTCGCCGACCTCCATGTCCACAATGCGCGCGTACGTGCGAAGAAACGCGCGCACGTAGCTGATCGGCAGGAAATCCCACTCCCCCGCCTCCAGCTTGTTCAGGTACTCGAGCGAGATTTTGCTCCGTTCGGCGACACGGGCGAGGTCCAGTTCACGGTATTCGCGGGCCGCGACAAGGTCTTCGCAGAACTGCTTCTTCGCGTCCTGGAACTTCGGATCAGCCATTTCCGGCCTTCCCACTCCGGTTCGGGGGTGTTCCGCGGGACATCATGCGCCGAACGTCTCTGAGAACACGCGCGATCGGCAAGCCGACGACGGTAAAGTAACACCCGTCGATCCGCTCGACAAAAGCGGCGGCCGCACCCTGGATACCGTAGGCTCCCGCCTTGTCCGCCGGCTCGCCGCTGCGCACGTACGAGCTGAGTTCGTCCGACCCGATCGCCCTCATCCACACGCGGGTTATCTCCGCGCCGGCCGCGGTCTCGGCTCGCTCCACCCATTCGAGAGTGTAAGCTGTGATCACCTCGTGCGCGCGACCGCTGAGCCTGCGCAGGATCCGCGCCGCCTCCCCGTCATCGCGGGGCTTGCCGAGCAGTTCACCGTGCTGCACGACGACCGTGTCCGCCGCGAGCACTATCCCGCGGTCAATCGCAGGGGCAACCGTGCCGAGCTTCGCGCGCGCGTTCGCGAGCGCGACCGATTCCGGGTCGGATCCGCCGGCGTGCTCGTCGATCCGCGCCGGCCGCACGAGCGGCTCGATCCCGACCTGGCGAAGTATCGAAAGCCGGCGCGGCGACGCGGAGGCGAGCACCCACTGGAAGTCGCTGTATGGCTTCATCCACACGTGCCGGTTTCGCTGCACTCCGGCGCACGGATCTCGCCTCCCTGCAGCGGGGTCCACGCGCCCGCGCACGGAGGGCGCTGCTTGCGTTTTTCCTTCCGGTACACCATCTTATGTGGCATTTTCCACCCCTGAACAGGACGGGAAAACCTGCACGAGGCCGCCAGGGTCATGCTGGTCATTGTGTTGCTCGCGACGGTGCTGATCGCCTACGGGACGATCGAGTACCTCTCCCACCGGCGGCGGGTCTATTCCATCCCGATTCGCGTGCACGTCAACGGAACACGGGGCAAGAGCTCGGTCACCCGCCTGATCGCCGCCGGCCTCCGCGCGGGCGGCATCCGCACAATGGCGAAGGTAACCGGCACGAAGCCACGAATCATCAACCATCACGGCCTCGAGATCCCGATCATCCGCCTCCACCCGGTGAACATCATCGAGCAGATCAAGGTGTTCCGCTTCTTCTCGAAGTACCGCCCGGAGGCTGTCGTCGTCGAATGTATGGCGGTTCAGCCCGACTACCAGTGGGTCTGCGAGCACCGGTTCGTCCGCTCCACCGTCGGCGTAATGACCAACGTCCGGCTCGACCACACGCTCGAGATGGGCCAGACGATCAGGAAGATCGCGAATTCGCTCGCGAACACCGTGCCCACGCGCGCACCCCTGTTCACCGCCGAGACGAGCCCGGCGGTGCTCGAGGAGCTGTGGAAACGGGCACGCGCGATCGGGTCCGAGGTGCACGCGGCTGACCCGGGGGAGATCGATCCGGACACGCTTCGCGAGTTCAGCTACATTGAGCACCCTTCAAACGTAGCGCTCGCGCTCGCTGTCTGCGAACACCTCGGCGTGAGCCGGGAGGCCGCCCTCGCGGGGATGTTGCAGGCGTTCCCCGACCCGGGCGCGCTGCGTGTGTTCAAAGCGGTGCGCGACGGGTGCGAAATCCTGTTCCTGAACGCGATGGCGGCGAACGACGCGCAGTCCACGTACATGACGTGGGAGCGCGCGCGCCAGCTCTACCCGGAGCCGGGCCGCAGGATCGTGCTGCTCAACACGCGCGCCGACCGGTTCGACAGGAGCGTACAGCTCGTCGAGATGATGGCCCGCCACATGCAGTTCGACCTGCTCATCTCGATGGGCGAGAGCACGGACATGCTCACGCTCCACCTGCGCCGGGTGGGCATTCCCGCGGAAAAAGTGCGCAAGATCGGACAGAAAAAGGCGGAGGCGGTGTTCGAGATCCTGTTTGCGGAAGCCGGGTCGAAGGGCTTCGTGTTCGCCTGCGGCAATGCGGGTCACGGCGGGCTCGAGGTCGCGGAGCTGTTCCGCGTGCGCAGCCGGGAGGGAGTCGCCTGATGGTTGAAATCGCGGTCGGTCTCGGCGTGGCGTTCAGCCTCGTGTTCAGCGAGATCTTCGGTGTCGCCGCGGGCGGGATCGTCGTTCCCGGCTACATCGCGCTCAACCTGAACAACATCTGGATGCTCGCGGGCACACTCGCGGTCAGCTTCGTCACCTACGGCGCGGTCCGGCTCACGTCGCTGTTCCTCTTCATCTACGGCCGCAGGCGGCTGGTGCTCGCGATCCTGCTCGGGTTCATCTTCGGCTCCGTGCTCCGGAACGTTGTCACCGACCCCGTGTTCGCCGTCTCCGACATCCGCGTCGAGGCGATCGGTTACATCATCCCCGGCCTGATCGCGAACTGGATGGAGCGCCAGGGAATCCTGCAGACGATTGCTTCCGTCACGATCGCATCGGTGGTCGTGCGCCTGCTCGTGATGATCATCATGGGAGGGAGAATTCTTGCTTAGGCCGCGCCGGTTTCGCCCTTCCATGCGCTCGGGCTGGACTCTCGCCGTGTTGACCGTTGTCTCCCTCGTGATGTTCCTGTGGGCGAACAACTCCCGGGTGACCCGGATCTCTCCCGTGTACGACGAGAAACACGAGGCCGCGGTGTGGATGCAGGCGGCGATGGACACGCTCCGCACCCGCCGCTACCCGCAGGCCGAGTTCATCGATGCGGTGAACGATCCGAACGCGTCCACCCTGATCGGCCAGCAGTTCTCCCCGATCACCACCGAAACCGGCGACCTCGAAGCGAAATGGACCGCACTCAACCCGAACATGGGCGCCGTGCTCGTCCATTACTTCCACGAGGCCGGGCTCGATTCGAACGACATCATCGCGGTCGGGCTCTCCGGGTCACTGCCGGGTATGAATCTTGCCATGTACGCGGCGGTGGAGGCGATCAACCTGCGACCGCTCGTGATAACCTCCGTCGGCGCCTCCTCATGGGGCGCGAATGATCCGTACTTTACGTGGTTGGACATGGAGCGCGAGCTGATCGACGCCGGGTTGCTCGAGCAGGGATCGCTGTACGCGTCGATCGGCGGCGGAGATGACATCGGCCGCCAGCTCTCGCCGCGCGGGCGCGACCTGATCCGCGATGCGATCGATCGAAACAACCTCCGCCTGCTCTACGCAGATGACCTCGATGAGGCGGTGGACGTTCGCATGAACACCTACGATTCGTACGCCGGATCGGAGCCGATCGCGCTCTACGTGAACATCGGCGGCGGAGTCGCAAGCCTCGGGCATTCACGCAACGCGCTGCTGATCGGGGAAGGCCTGTTCGACCGCCTGCCGCAGGTGAACTACCCGCGGCGGGGCGTGATGCAAGCGATGAACGCGCGCTCAATCCCGGTGCTCAACCTCGTCAACATCACCGAGATAGCGGGTGACTTCGACCTGCCCCTGTCTCCGAATCCGCTGCCGCCGCCCGGCGAAGGGCTCCTTTTCCGCGAAGTGAAGTATAACATGACGATAACCGTGGCCGCGCTGATCATTGTGCTCGCGACGTTGATGATCGTACTCTTCTTCGACCGTCGCGCACAGCGGCTCGACCGGCCGGGAGCTGATCCGGACACACTACTGTAGGACGAGGATGCCATGAACGGGAAGTCTGTCGCGGCCGCAGCCGCGGCACTGCTGCTTGCGATCGGCGCCGTAACTGCTTTCGCATACGAATGGGTCACGCTGGGCCCGGAGAACGACGGCGACACCGTCGGGTTCATGATCGCCGGACACGAGCGCCTGTATCACCGGCTCGAGCCCGGGGAATCGATGTTCTACGACATCTCCGACCACGACCGGATCCGCATCATCACACGCGCGGACATGCGCGCCTCCGATGAACGCGAGCTCGTGTACACCTTCCGCCTCGGCTACGAGGAGGACGACCTCCGCCTGTACGCCCGTGCCGCAACCGCCGACAAGGGCGTCGCGCTCAAAGACCGCAACGATGTCGCCGGCGACTCGCGGATCCTCGTGAAAGACACGCCTTCCGGTGCGGATTACCTCTACGCTACCGTCGACCGCGATGCGCCGGTGCCCGTGTTCTTCCGCGTGCAGCGCGACCGGTTCGAGACGATCCGCCAGGAGGACTTCGTCGCCTACACCCCGACCCGTTATGAAAACCCGGTCAAGGTGAGCGTGCGCGAAAACGTGATCACGTACTTCGGCGTCGATCCGAAGGGGAACCTCGAGGTGACGGTGATCGGCCCGACTGTGATGAAAGTGCTCGCGCGCGTGATGATGGAAGATCACATGCGGCGCAAGATCAAGTTCCCGCTCGCGATCTACGAGGACAACGTGCTCAAGCGGACCGTGCTCATCAGCACGTCCGCCTCCGACGTCGCCGTGCTCCCCGATCATCCGGATCGCCGCCCGACCCGCGGTGACGACATCTACATCAACGTCCCCGAGGGCCAGCACAAGTACACGTTCGACCTGCCGGAGAACGAGTACGACTCGATCCTCCGCTTCTTCATCCCCGAGTCCGACCTCGGCAGGGAGGCGGGGTGATCGAACAGCGGGGGAAGGGGCACGGTTCCACGCCGGCAGGGGATCGGCGGCGCAGGATCCGGCCCGTGTGCGTGCTCGCGATCGCCGTTCTGCTCGCGGGGTTCGCCGGTCAGTCGGCCGCGAACAGGAATCCGTGGTCATGGAAGCAGCACACAGGCCTCCAGCTCCTCTACGAGGCCGGCTACAACAGCAACATCCTCGAACTCTCCGCCGAAGACATCGACCGGTTCCTCGACGGCGATCTCACCCTCGCATCTCCGCTCGAGACCTACGACGACTTCGCGCAGAGTGTCGGCGTTCGCTTCCGGCTCACGCTCCCGAAATGGTGGGGTTGGCGAAACGGCGGCCTCACCTACACGTTCCGCTACCTGAACTTCGTCACGAATCCATTCAACGACCGCCCGATCCACAACCTCTACTTCAGCCACGACCTGATCGAACGCGTGGATGTGTTCGCCAGCTACCTCTACATCCCGCAGCGCTTCCTCCGCGACTACTACGACCGTGACCTCGGGACGGTGCTCGGAACTCACTTCGACTACAGTCTCGGCGGCGTGGGGCTTCGCTATTCGCCGGAGTCGGTGAAAGGCCTGCGGCTGAGCGCGCGCTACGAGCTATTCACGATCTACTACAACGAGTACTTCACAGAGTACGACAGCGAGGGGTCGGGGCTGCGGTTCGATATCCGCTACCGGTTCAACCGCGACTTCACACTCACCGGGACCGCGAAACGTCGCTGGTCGGACAACGTCGGCTTCGAAGCGGGCGCGCTGAACGACCCGTTCGACCCGGAGGCGGTCGATGCGGAGTACGGCGACGGCAGCTACGGCGAGGAGTGGTTCGAGCTCGACTTCGACTGGGCGGTCCGCGGTCTGCTCCCGGACAAGCGACGTCTCGACCTCGAAGCGAGCGCCCGCCTCCGCCACCGCTTCTACACCAGCGACCGGCCGGTCGAACGCGACCCGATCCACGCCGGCCGTGAACACATGCACTGGCGGTTCAGCGTCGCCGCCGGCACGAAGCTCGCCGGTCGGCTCAGCGGCGGGCCGGTGCTCGAGTACGAGTTCCGCCGCACCGAATCCCCCCTGGACTGGGTCGTCGAAACGAAAGACTTCGACACGTTCCGGGCGATGCTCTCGCTCACGTATCGGCTGAGGTGAACAACCCGCCGCTGGCGCCGCCGTGCGCGTACCCCGGTCCCGTGCGCTACCGGGTACCGGCGCCCCTTTCCCGTGACTTTCGTCGAGGATAATGCTTCAGTTCCATGCGCCGGGCTTCCCCCGCAGGCGGAGCTGCGGGGGCTACGCGGGAGGGGATGTGCCGGCCGTGAGGGCTCACCCGCGCGGCTCACGCGACGGCCGGCCCAGATACAAGCCATCCACATGCTTAAGCAGAAGAAAGTCTTGATTAGCCGTACCTTCAAACGCAAGACGTTGGAACAATGGATCGTTAACAGTTAAGTCAGGCCCACCTTGGGTTCGGAAGAGGAAGTTTCCATTGGGAGCGTCGAACGTCGAAAGCACGGAAGTCCCAGCCTTAGATCCTCGAAACCGATGAGAATTCGGGGATTCTTCCGCTTCAGGGAAAACCTCTCCATCGAAGGAATAATTGCCGGGCGGCAAATACACCGGAATCTTCGCGTCCTCCGCCGCCAGAAGGCACTTGCGCAAAAGCCAGGCGTTGAAATCTGCGAGGTTTGGCAGGCCAAACCAGGAAGCGTTGACTGTGTTCGCTTTCGCGATGGTTACGTGAGTGTGGAATGGATGGACGTCTGGATCCTCGAATCGGAAAAAACCTCCTGGGTAGTTATTCTCCTCGATCCATGGCCTCGCAACAGGAGCACCTTCAAAGAGGCCGCCGATGGTTAGAAGGCTTGTGCCTAGGAGAACCAAGCTACCTTGTTGCAGCCCACGGACGGTAAGTACCGGAGGCAGATCCAACGTCGAAAGACCTTGATCTCCAAGTTCAAGGTGACGATCCACGTAAAGAACAGTAGGCTCGCTTACCGTCTCGAGAGTAGTTTGCACATCAGTTGTAAGTGGGTGAAGGAGATCTGGATTCGCGTACCATGTAGATAGGAATAGCTCTCGCACTCTCGGCTCCCTGCTAGGAATCTCTCCGTTCCAAGAAAAGGTCTTCTCACCCCTGCGTCAAGTTCCCTATCTTGATAAAAGAGGTTTCTGCAAAGGAGAGAGAGCATGCATGGAGTTCTGACGGTGCTCTTCCGATCTACGCTAAGTACCCCGACTTACGCTCAGCTTTGGCCATCACACCTGCTGCCGGAATGGGCTCCGGTTCTTCAGATCGAGGATGTGGACAGCGAGGGCGACGGCGACGTGATTGGTTTTTCCGGGAATCCTGAGCTGGTGATTCAAATGAACAAATTGCCAGACACGTGGACGGTGCTCGAGGCTCAGATTCCTCAGGGTGAGGTCATCTACACCGGCCAATTGCTATTAATGGACGATGATCAGGATTGGGATGCCGTTACGTATGGCTATGAACTTGTGGGAGGAGTCCAGGAATACCACCTTGGCTGGATCGAGAACCTCG
>JAANWZ010000016.1 GCA_018263585.1 Calditrichota bacterium
CTTGTCAAGCGCGGATTCGGCGGCCGTCGTGTTCATTCCCGTCGGATCATCCGCGCGGGCGAGCCCGCACGGCCGGTACCGCGCTGTCCATTGATCCGCGGTGACGGCTGCGCTGTCCCCGCGGGCATACTCCTGCTGCGGGGACGCTTGCCAGCAAGCGTCCACCTCCTATACCACCCTTGTTGAACCTGGACCTTCCCTTCACTGCGTTCAGGATGAACTTCCCTCCGCCCGACAAACGGACGCCGGGCTTCGGTCGGAATGACACGCCTGCCACCTCCGATATCGCTCCCAGCTGAGCTAAAGGGATGACCGAATGCCAGCAAGCCTCCCCAGCTCACGCGTCTGTGTGCGGGCCGGTGTCTTTCGCGAGCGAGAATGAACTTGCGCGCGCTTTTGCCGCGTGAACGCCGCCCGTATATTCCCGGAGCTGGAGGCGAAACGGAAGGGTGTTCATGCCTACCCTGATGACCGGCATCGCCGGGATCCGCGGCGTGATCGGCGATGGCTTGTCGCCGGAAGTGGTCGCACGGTACGGCGCGGCGTTCGGCACCTTCCTCAAGGGCGGGAAGGTCGTTGTCGGCGGTGACACGCGCCAGTCGCGGCACATGGTCCGGTCGGCGCTGTTCGCGGGGTTGACCGCGACGGGCTGCGAGGTGATCGATCTCAACCTCGCGACGACGCCTACGGTCGAGCTGATGGTCGCGCATCTCGGCGCCGCGGGCGGAGTGTGCGTGACCGCGAGCCACAACCCGGTCGCGTGGAACGCGATGAAGTTCCTCGACCAGCGCGGCCGGTTCCTCGGACCGGAACAGGGCAGCGAGGTGAACCGCATCTTCGAGGAAGGCACGTTCGACTACGCGGACACGCAGCACCTCGGCAAGGTAATCGTGCGCAAGAACGGCGGGGTCGATTACCACATCAAGGCGGTGCTGGACAACGAGTTCATCGACGTGTCCGCGATCCGCCGCAACCAGTTCCGCGTTGCGCTCGACGGCGTCAATTCGGTCGGGAACCTGATCGTGCCGAACCTGCTGCATGACCTCGGCTGCGACCTGCGCAAAGTGCACGGCGATCTGAGCGGCGAATTCGGCCGCGAGGCGGAGCCGGTGCCGGAGAACCTCGGCGACCTGTGCGAGCTCGTGAACAGCGAGGGGATGGACATCGGGTTCGCACTCGACCCGGACGGCGATCGGCTCGCGATCGTGAACGAGAACGGCCAGCCGATCGGGGAGGAACTCACGCTCGCGCTCGCGGTCAAGCACGTGCTTGCGCTGCGTAAGGGACCGGTCGTGATCAACTTCTCGACGAGCCGTGCGACGGAGGAGATCGCGCGCGCGGCGGGGGTCGATGTCTATCGCACGCCGGTCGGGGAGGCGCATGTCGCGGCGGAGATGGACCGTGTCGGCGCGATCGTCGGCGGCGAGGGCAACGGCGGCGTGATGCTGCCCGCCGTACACGCGAACCGTGACGCGCTCGTCGGGATCGGGCTCGTGCTCAGCATGCTCGCTACGAACGGCGAGCCGCTCAGCGTGCTCGTGAGCCGGCTGCCGCAATACAGCCTGATCAAGCGGAAGGCGCCGGCGGCGGGGTTGAACCCGGGCGGCATCCGCGAACGGATCCGGGGCGCGTTTCCCGATCCGCAGGGCGTTGACGAACGGGACGGCATCCGTGTCGATCTCGAGCACGCGTGGGTTCACGTGCGCCCGTCGAACACGGAACCGATCGTGCGCATCTTCGCGGAGGCGAAATCGAAGCAGGCCGCCCACGAGCTGGCGGAGCGCGCGATTGCAGCGGTGAAGGGGGAGGAAGCATGATTGTCACGACGACCACGATGATCGAAGGCCGGCCGGTTCAGCGCTATCTCGGCGTCGTCAGCGGGGAAGCGATTATGGGCGCGAACGTGTTCCGCGACATCTTCGCCTCGATCTCGGACGTTGTCGGCGGTCGGAGCGGGGCGTATGAATCCCAGCTCAAGAAAGCGCGCCAGATCGCGCTCCAGGAGATGGAAGCGGAGGCGACCGCGCTCGGAGCGAACGCAGCGGTCGCCGTGGACATCGACTACGAAGTCGTGCGCGAGGGGATGCTGATGGTCACCGCGTCCGGTACGGCGGTGAAGGTGTAGCCGGGATGGCGGGTTCGATCCGACAGCCGGAAACGGTCGCCGCGGTCGCGGCGTTGATCGACCACACGCTGCTCAAACCGGCGGCGACGCGCTCCGACGTGCTGCGCGAGGTGGAGAACGCGCGCGAGTGGCGGACGGCGTCGATCTGCCTCCACCCGACGTGGGTCGAGATCGCGGCGGAAGCGCTCGCCGGGTCGAATGTGCCGGTGTGCACGGTGATCGGGTTCCCGCACGGCGCGACCACTCCCCGCGCGCTCGCCGCGGAGACGAATCAGGCGCGGCTCGACGGCGCGCGCGAGTTCGACATGGTGATCCCGTACGGACGCGCGCGGTCGGGGGATTTCGATTCGGTGCGCGAGCACGTGCGCGCGGTGAAGGAGGCCGCCGGCGGGTTTGTCGTGAAGGCGATCATCGAATTGGCCGAGCTCGACGATGAGACGGCGCGCCGGGCCGCGGAGGCGGCGCTCGCGGGCGGGGCGAACATGTTGAAGACATCGACCGGGTTCGCCTCCGGTGGCGCGACGGTCGAGTCGGTGCGCCTGCTCGCCGAAGTCGCGGGCGAGCGCGCCGGCGTGAAAGCCGCCGGCGGAATCCGTTCCTTCGAGGAGATGCGCGCGATGATCGACGCCGGCGCGACCAGGATCGGAGCCTCCGGAACAGGTACGATCCTCGAACAGGCCGGACAGTATTTCACCTGACAGCCCGGCAGCGAGACGAGTGGGGGTGGAATGCACAACGTGCTCGCGATGATCCTCGGCGGCGGGCGGGGGACTCGGCTCTACCCGCTGACGAAGGAGCGTTCGAAGCCCGCCGTCCCGCTCGCGGGGAAATACCGACTGATCGACATCCCGATCTCCAACTGCCTCAACTCGGGGATCGACCGCATTTTCGTGCTCACGCAGTTCCTCGCGCAGAGCCTGAACCATCACATCAGCACGGCGTACCGGTTCGACCCGTACCGGCGGCACGGGTTTGTCAGCGTGCTCGCGGCGGAGCAGACGGAGGCGAAGGGCCGCAGCGACTGGTACCAGGGAACCGCCGACGCGATCCGGAAGACTCTGCGCCACGCCGAGCGCCTCCGCTTCGACGAGTTCCTCATCCTCTCAGGCGATCACCTGTACCGGATGGAGTACCGGCGGATGATCGAGGAGCACCGCGACAGGGGCACCGATGTCACGGTCGCCGCGCTCGAGGTCGAACGCGACAAGGTCCCGGCGCTGGGCGTGATGGAGATCGATGACCGCGGGCGCATCCAGCGGTTCGTCGAAAAGCCGCAGGATCCGGCGGTGATCGACACGCTCGAGATCCCGCCGCGCTACTTCGAATTGCGGGACGAGCCGGTGCAGAGGGACCTGTTCCTCGCCAACATGGGCGTCTATGTGTTCAACCGGGATGTGCTGATGGATGTGCTTCATCGCGGCGAGGAGGAGGATTTCGGCAAGCAGATCCTGCCGCAGGCCGTCCAGGAGGGCGTGCGTGTGCACGCGCACCGATTCGGCGACTACTGGGAGGACATCGGCACGATCCGCGCGTTTTTCGACTCCAACCTCGCGCTCACCGACCCGGTGCCGCGGTTCAATTTCTTCGATGACGTGGACCGGGTCTACACGCAGGGCCGGTTTCTCCCGCCGAACAAGATCAACGCGGCGGAACTGTCGCGGGTGCTGCTCGCGGACGGCTGCATCATCGACCGGAGCACGATTCGACATGCGGTGATCGGGATTCGCAGCCTCGTCGGCGAGGGCACGTCGATTGAACACAGCATCGTGATGGGGCTCGACTACTACGAAACGTCCGAGGAGCGGGAGACCGCACGGGAACAGGGCCTGCCGCTGATGGGGATCGGCCGTGGCTGCGAGTTCCGGCGCGCGATCATCGACAAGAACGTGCGAATCGGCGACCGTGTGAAGCTGATCGGCGGCGACGCGGAGGACCGTGAAGGCGACGGCTGGACGTTGCGCGACGGTATCCTCTGCGTGCACAAGGAAACGGTGATCCCGGACGGGACGGAACTCGTGTTCGGGTGAATTGCCTGCGCCGGGTTGTGGAACGAGTGCGGCGTCTGTTTGCCGCGCGCCCCGGTGTCATCCTGAACAAGCGCGGCGTTTGTTTGCCGCGCGCCGTGAAGGATCTACGCGGTACACTACCCGGGGTTATTCGACACGCACCCTGCGCGGTACTTGCCGGTAGATCCTTCACCCCCGCACAAACTGACGTGCGGGGGTTCAGGATGACACATTGCGCGGCTACCGGCGGCCTAATATGTCATCCTGAACAAGCGCGGCGTCTGTTTGCCGCGCGCCACTCGTGTCATCCTGAACAAGCGGGCCGAGCCGTTTCGCTGTTTCAGGCCCGCGCCGTGAAGGATCTACGCGGTACACCACCCAGAGGTTGTCTGACGCGGACCCTGTGCGGTTCTTGCCGGTAGATCCTTCACCCCTGCACAAACTGACGTGCAGGGGTTCAGGATGACACTGATGGCGCTGCAGGCTGCGGGCTGCGGACTGCGGGCACGCTCCCCTTCTCGTGCCCGCGTTTGCTTGTCAAACGCGGCAGGGCGGCATTGTGTCATCCTGAACAAGCGCGGCGTCTGTTTGCCGCGCGCCACTCGTGTCATCCTGAAC
>JAANWZ010000160.1 GCA_018263585.1 Calditrichota bacterium
TGTTCTATCTGCACCCTGGGTGGTTGTTGCTGGTAGATCCTTCACCCCCCGCATAAACAGACATGCGGGGGGTTCAGGATGACACGGGGGCCGCACACACTGACACGCTGTCACAGGGGCACGCGCGCGGCGAGACTCGACCGCTCACTCGACCGCGGGCAGTACTTTCCCGCGCGCGTCGCCGAACCCGACACGGTACCCGTCGCCGGCGCAGTACCCGGTCATGATCACAGTGTCGCCGTCGTTGAGGAAGGTGCGCGTCTCGCCGTTGCCCAGTTCGATCGGTTCGGTTCCCCGCCACGCGAGTTCGAGCATCGAGCCGCGTTCGCGTCTCTCCGGGCCGCTGATCGTGCCGGAGGCGATCAGATCGCCGGTGCGCAGATTGCAGCCGGTGATCGTGTGGTGCGCGAGCTGCTGGGACGGGGTCCAGTACAGGTGCCGGAAGTTCGTCTCGGCGATTGTCTGCGGCGCATCCATCCCTTCGGCCTGGAGCCGGACGTCGAGCCGGATGTCCAGCGTCCAGTGGTCGCGCGCGCGCAGGTAGGGGAGAGGTTCCGGCGCCTGCGCGGGGCCGTCGATGCGGAACGGCTCGAGCGCGTCGAGTGTCACCACCCAAGGGCTGATCGAGGTGGCGAAGTTCTTCGCATTGAACGGCCCGAGCGGCTGGTATTCCCACTTCTGGATGTCACGCGCCGACCAGTCATTCACGATCACGAATCCGAAGATGTGATCCGCGGCGCGATCGACGGAAACCGGCCGGCCGAGCTCGCTTTCACCGGCGACGAAGAACCCCATCTCGAGCTCGAAATCGAGCAGCCTGCACGATGCGAACACGGGCGTGTCGCTGCCGGGCGGGAGGATCTGGCCGCGCGGGCGGTGCACATCGACACCGCTCGGGATCACGGAACTTGCGCGGCCGTGGTACGCGACCGGGAGGTGCAGGTAGTTCGGCATCAACGCGTGCTCCGGACCGCGGAACATCGTGCCGACGTTGAACGCGTGATGTTTCGACGAGTAAAAATCGGTGTAATCGCCGATCTCGACCGGGAGTTGGAGCTCGACTTCGTGCATTGAGTGAAGGGCGCGGGCGCGGAGTTCGCGGTCGTTTGCAAGCCGGGGATCGTCGCCGGTGAGCAGCGCCTGGATCCGGTTCCGTGTCGCGGTCCACGCCGGCCGGCCGAGGTTCATGAACTCGTTCAGCGACGCGCGCGCGAACGCGTTCGTGCCGCGCAGGTGCGTGTCGTCGAACAGGTCGGCCTCCGCGAGCGCGGCGAGGTCGAGCACGTGCTCGCCGATCGCAACCCCGACGCGCGCATCACCGCCCGCAACCGGGCGGAACACGCCGTACGGGAGGTTCTCTACCGGAAAGTGGCTGTCTTCCGGCACGTCCATAATGCACGGCATGCGGCCCGCGGGCATCGTGGACTCCTTCCCTGGTTGTCGTCAATGCAGCAGCTTCAGCCTGACGAGGTCCTCGCGCGGATCGTCGAAGCTGCAGCTTCCGTACGAGATGAAGTTCTCCGCACGCGCGCGCTCGACATCGTCGATGGACGCGCTCAGCGCGCGCCACGAGAACGAGCGTTCCGTGAGCTTGAATGCGCGCGGGTCGTCCTCGCGGACGATTTCGAGCAGCTCGTCGCGGTCGAGCCGGTGCACGCGACCGAGCACGCCGGCGCCGAACACGTTCAGGAACCCGTGCATCATCCCGCCGAACTCGTCGCGGTAGTGACGCACCGGGTGGTGGAGGCCGGCGGTCGCCTTGAACGGGATCTTCGCGCGCAGCGTGTGGAAGATCGCGGACGCGACCACTTCCGGCTCCGGCACATCCGCCGGCTCGACCCCGCCGCAGCGCAGTTTGAACCCGACCTGGATGCGCCGGCCCTCCGGCTGGCCGTTGTACCAGCCGATCGCGGTCGAGACGTGTTCGAACGCGACGTCGTAGTCCCCGCCCCACGGAACTTCCGCGAACAGCGGGAGCGACCGGCCGATCTCGTCCAGCACCGCGCGTTCCAGGGACTCGAAAAACGGCAGCAGCGTCTCCGGGTTCTCCGCGCTCGCCTCGTCGATCGGCAGTTTCGTCTCGAGCATTTCCACGCGCACGCGGTCACCGTGGCGGCGCTCGAACTGCTGAATCCGCCGCAGGTTGCCGCGAAATGACGCGAGGAAGCTGTCGAACGACGACGTGCCCGGCACGATCACGGAGAACCGGAACGGCGGGCGGCGTGTGAACAGTTCGTCCGAATACCCGTCCAGCTCCTCCAGCTTGCCCGCCGGGATGATGAACCGCGAGAGCATCCAGCGGTCGTTCTCCTCCCGGTAGCGGGCGAAATTGCGGATCGCTTCGTCGAGCGGCAGTTGACTCGGCGGAAACAGGCCCGCATAATCAATCAGGCCGCGGAACAAGGAGCGAGAGGCCGCGTGTTGCCCGGCTTCAGGCTGTTCCGGCAGATGTGGGACAGTCATTTCGCTCCCGGGTAGAGACAACGGTGCGCGTGCGGCCGCCGGCGACTGTGCGCGATCCGGTCGTGACCGCCGCCCGGAAGGTAGTCCGAACTCTTTTTCCCCGCAACGGGGCGCGCGTGCGGGCGGCGGCTTTGAGGGCGCGGGCCGTGGCGCGGAAGGCACAGGTGTCGCCCTCCGCCCACAAGCACAGGCCGTTCGCGCCGAATCGCCGCTGCGCGAATTGGCGGGCTTCGGCTCCGGCCGTTCCATGAATGCCGGAACGCGCGCGGAGATCACGGGCCGGCGCAGTTTCGAACGGGCCGGCGTGCACGGGCCGCGCAAAACTGGCAGGCGAATTGCACAATTGACTCGCGGATCTCCGCCGCCGGCAGCTGGCGGCGATGCCCGGCTCAACACCGGCGCACGCACGATCGAGAGGTGGGAAGATGCTTCGTATCAAACCGGCAATCATCGTGATCGGCCTCGCGCTGTTCGCGGGTGCAGGCAGGGCCGAGGTGACGGAGGAGATCAACGGTCACGGATCGATCGACTGGAGCGACCGGACCGTGCGCGCGGTCGGGATCTCGGTGAGCGGCGGCGCCGGCGGCCGCGCGGGCCAGATCCGGGCAGCCGAGCTCGACGCCCTCCGCCAGATCCTCGAAACCGTGAACGGGATCCGTCTCAGCAGCGAGACGACCGTCGAGGAGTTCATGCTCAGCTCCGACCGGATCCGCACCCGGATCGAAGGGGTTGCGCGCAACTTCCGGCGCGTCGGCGACCCAGTTTACCAGCCGGACGGGTCGATCGAGCTCACTGTCGAGATGGACCTGACCGGGCCGGACCGGTTCCTCGACGCCGTGCTGCCGTCCGCGGGCGAACGCGCGAAGCCGCTCTACGACACCGCTCCGCCGGGCTCCGGTGTCTATACCGGGCTGATCGTGGACGCGCGCGGGCTCGGGGTCCGCCCCGCGATCGCGCCGCGCATCCACGACGAACAGGGCCGTGTGATCTACGGCGACCGCTACGTGGACCGCGACTGGGCGGTTCGCCACGGGATGGCCGGCTACGCGAAAGACCCGGTCGAGGCGCGCGCTGACGAACGCATCGCGCCGAACCCGCTTGTCATCAAGGCGAACCGGGCCACCGGCGCGAACCGGGCAGACGTCGTGATTTCGAACGAGGACGCCCGCCTCCTGCACGCGGTCGAGAAACACCTCACGTTCCTGCAACAGTGCCGGGTGATCTTCCTGGTGGACTGAGGAGTGATACGATGAAACGGATGTCGCTTGCCGCGATCCTCCCGCTCGCGTTGCTGCTCGCCGCGTGCGGGCCGAAGCCGGAGATGCAGAAGTCCGCGCTCGACACGCCGGACTATCATGTGAGCCAGGGGCTGCGCCACCTCGATCACGGCCGCCTCGAGCAGGCGGCGGCCGAGTTCGACCGCGCGATCGCGCTCGAGCCCGACTACGCCCGTGCGCTCGCAGGGATGGCGCTCGTGCACGGTCAGCGCGAAGAGTTCAACCGGGCGCGCGAGCTCGCGGATGATGCGGTCGGCGAGGATCGGCACGACCCCTTCGTCTGGGCCGCGCGCGGGCGGGTTCGCAGTCTCGCGACAGATCCCGGCGCGGAGTTCGATGACGAGGACTTCTCGCGCGCGGTCGAGCTCGACCCGGAGTTCGACCTCGCCTGGTACTGGTGGGGTCGAGCGAAGCAGCGCGCGTGGGAGTTTTCAAGTGCGGGCGAGAAGTTCGAGCGCGCGATCGAGTTACGGGGCGAATGGAGTTCGACGGCGGACGCCGCCTACGCCGATGTGCAGAAGATCGTACGCGCGTCGCCGGGGACACGGGTCGGCGCCCGGATCGCGCAGCTCGACACGCTCGGCCGCGCCGACCTCGCCGTGCTCTTCCTCGAGGAGCTGAAGCTGGCGGAAGTGTACGAACGCCACGCCGGCAGCTCACAGCAGCCCCGGTTCGAACCGCCCGAAGACCCGACGCGTTTGCCCGAGACGCGCCCGGCGGCGGGCGATACCGTGCCCGCGGACGCGCGCGGTCACTGGGCGGAGACGTGGGTCACGCAGGCGATCGAGCTCGGCGTGATGGAGGTCGCCCCCGACCGCCGCTTCTACCCGGACCGGCCGGTGACTCGCGGAGAGTTCGCGCTGTTCCTGCAGAACATCCTCGCGACCGTGCTGCACGACGAGTCGCTGGCGACGAAGTATATCGGCGAACGGAGCCGGTTCAGCGACATGCGCAGCGGGTCGGCGACATACAACGCGGCCGCGCTCGCGGTCGATCGCGGGTTCATGGACGCGACACTCACCGGGCGGTTCAAACCCGAGGCGACCGTGAGCGGGGCGGAGGCGCTGCTCAGCATCCGCGAGTTCCAGAAGTACCTCGAGTACGAGTTCTGAATGCGGCGCCGGCGGAAGCCGACAGGGTAACGTGTCCGGAGAGCCGGGGCGAGCTGACGAAACCGCCGGGAACTTGTCGGCCCGGTGCGCGGTACCAACGGGTGAGCGTGGCTCGCCGGTGCGCTTGACTATCCGGTGACCCGTGATTACAATTAGACACCAATCGCGGGGTGGAGCAGTCTGGTAGCTCGTTGGGCTCATAACCCAAAGGTCGCGGGTTCAAATCCCGCCCCCGCTACCGAGAACAGGCCGGCGCCGGAGCGCCGGCCTGTTCTTATTCGTGATCCGCGCGCTGCCTGCTGCGCGGGTCGGCCGGAAATGTCCCGTGTTGTAAGGGCCGGGGGTTGACGCTGCATCCGGCGAGCGCGCGGGTAGGCGCCGGCGCGTCTGGGAGCGGGAAAAGCCGCGCCTGCTGCAGGCGGGCTACACTCGCGTGCGGTGGGTCTCCGCGTACAGGCGGTTCAGTCCTTCCGTACAGTTCGCGCACATCTCCGGCCGGGTGCCGGACAGGATCCGCCGGCGGAACGCCCGGTAGCGACCCGATCGCCACACCTCGGGGAAGCCCGCGGAGATCGCATTCCCCAACGAATGGCGTCCGTCCTTGTCGAAGCAGCACGGGACCACGGTCCCGTCCCACTGTACGACGGCGCTCGCGAAGATGCGCGTGCAGAACGGGCGCGGGCGCCGCTTCAACTCCCACCGGTTTCCGCGGAGAACGTAACGGCGCAGGTTTTCGTCGTCCGGCAGCCAGCGCTCGCCCTGCTCGCGTTTCAGCGACTCGAGCTGAGCGGTGTTGAACACGACTTCATCGACACCCCAGCTGCGTGCGTGGCGAAGCGCGAGTTTGCGCTCGCTCAGGTTGTGGCGGAAGAGCAGGAACTGCCATTGCAGGCGCGGGTGCTTCAACCCGAGCCGGCGTTTCGTTTCCACGACGTTTCGGATGCCACGCTCCACTTTCGTGAAATCGCCTCCGACCCGATACGCAGAATGGCTTTCCGCGGTCGCCCCGTCGAGCGAAAGGATCAGAGTGTGCAGGCCGGACCGCACGATCCGTTCCGCGAGTCGCTCGCGCACGAGCGGTTCCACGTTCGTCGAAAGTGTCACCTTCGTGCCGGCCGTGACGGCGTGGCGGATGATCGCGGGCGTGTCCGGGTTGACGAGCGGTTCGCCCTGGTTCCACAGCTGGAGGAGCAGGGGTGGCGGGCGCAGCGAGTCCCAGATGCGCCGGAAGTCAGCGAGCGAGATGCGGCCGCCGGGCCGGTTCAATTCACCGCGCCCGGTAGGACAATGGGGACAGTGAAGCTGGCATAGCGTCGCCGGCTCGACCATCAGCATCGCGGGAGCGCCCCAGACGAACGCGCGGCGGGTCAGATAACTCGCGGCAACCGCACCGAGCAGCTTGCCCGCGTTCACGAGCTGCGCGCACGTGGGCCGACGGCGGGGTTGCAGCGGCGGAGGCAGCGTTCCGGAGCGTTCCGTGGCCGCAGCCGGGGCGCCGTCCGCGGCCACAGGCTCGGCGAATCCGGCGCCATCCGCTCGCTCCGTCACGGCTGCCTCACGGATTCTCGATGATCTGGATCTCATACAGGTACGGCCACAGTTTGCCGGTCACGTAGAGCCGGTCGTGCTTGCTGTCGTACGCGATCCCGTTCGGCATCTCGGCGTCCGGCGCGGAGCTCCGGTCGAGCAGGCCGCGCAGGTAGATCCAGCCGGTGACCTCCCCGGTCTCCGGTGAAATTCGCGCGATCAGCTCGCTGGGGAAGACGTTTGCGAGCAGCTCGCCCTTCACGTATTCGAGCTCGTTCAAACCAGATACCGCTCCGACTTCATCCCATACTTCAAGTTCGTCCTGCAGCTCGAACGTGACAGGATCGTAGAAACGGAGCGTGGAGGTCCCGTCGCTCACGATCAGCCGATCGCCGTCGTGAGTGATCCCCCAGCCCTCGCCTTTGTAGTCGAATTCGCCGGTTCGCGCAAGCGTGTCGCGGTGATAGACGAAACCCGCGCCGGCGCGCCAGGTGAGCTGGATCAGTCTGTCCCCGAACAGCGTGAGTCCTTCCCCGAAGTAGAATTCGGAAACCGCTTGCGATGACAGCACCTGGCCGGTGTGCAGATCGATGCGCCGCACGCCGGATTCGCCGTAGCGCCCCGTGCTTTCGAAGAGCACGTCACCGGCGACCGCGAGGCCCTGCGTGTACGCGTCCGGATCATGCGGGTACGTGTTCACGACATCGACATAGCGCACCGGTGCGCCGCGGAACACGCGCGGGCGGGGGCTCTGAGCCGCCGCGGGCCCGAGTGCGGAGAACGCCATCGCGAGCAGCAGGAGGAGCAGGGCAGTCGAATGTCCGTGAGCCTGTTTCTCTCTTGCTGCGGGCACGCCCGCTGGACTCGGCGGGGTATCTGTGCCCGCTGGGAGTCGGCGCAGGCCGTCCCGGATCGGCACGCTCATCGAACCACCTGCGCCGCCTGTTGCCGCCGCCAGCGTCCGGCGAGCTCCCGCAGCTTCGGGTCCGCGTGTTCGAAAAACAGCTTCATCGACCGGCAGAAATGGTTGGAGCCACCGTCCGCAGGGTCACGGAGTCGGTCTTTCGTGCACCCGCCGTAGCAGTACTTGAGCCAGCGGCACCCGATGCATTCGGGAGGCAGCTCCGCCTTCCACTGACCGAACGTTCGCTGTCTGTTCGAATGGAGCAGGTCGATCAGCCGATCGCGCATGATGTTGCCGAGCTTCCATTCCGGCTCGACGAAGAAATCGCAGGAGAACACATCGCCGTTGTATTCGACGACTGTGTAATTCCCGCACTCCGGCAACAGGTGGCAGTCGGGGGGCTCGAGGCCGACGTACGCGTGGAACACGGATTCGAAGAAGCGGACCGAGGTCGTCGGCGTCCCGTTCCGAAAGTCCGCGAGCCAGAGGTCGAAGATGTCGATGAGGAACCGGCCGTACTGTTCCGCGCCGACAGAGTAGTCCGCCGCTCGGGTCGGATCGTCCGGGTCGCGCTCGACGACCGGGATGAACTGCATGTAGCTGAGACCGAGATCACGCAGGTACGTGTAGATCTCCTGCGGATGATTCGCTGAGTAGTCGGTGACGACTGAGAGCGCATTGACCGCCACACCGTGGTCGAGCAGCCGTTTTGCGCTATCCTCGACACGCTGCCACGACCCCTTGTTCGCGCCGAGGCGCCGGTAATGGTCGTGAACATGACGGGGGCCGTCGAGTGAGAGGCCGACGAGGAACTTGTAGCGATCGAGGAACTGAACCCACTTGCGCCCGATCAGCAGCCCGTTCGTCTGCAGGCCGTTGCCGACAACCTGTCCGCGCCCGTATCGCTGCTGCAGTTCGACCGCCTTCTCGAAGAACGGGAGACCGATCAGCGTCGGCTCGCCGCCCTGCCAGCCGAACGTGACCTGGCGGCCGCCGTACCGCATCACCTGCCTGACCAGCTCTTCGAGCACATGTTCGCGCATGCGGTGGCGGGGATGTTCCTGGAAGAGTTCCGCCTTCCTCAGATAGAAGCAGTAGCTGCAGGCCATGTTGCAGTCGGGCCCGGCGGGCTTGACAAGCACGGATTGTATCTGTCGCGACGGTGTCATCGAAAGGACGTGCTGTTGTATCGGTGCGAACAATGAAACCAGCGCTCAAGATAGGGAAGAGGAACGGTTGAGGAGGCGGAGGAGAGGGCGACACGCGCGGGCGAGCACCACTGTCACGCTCCCTCGCGGGTGAATCACTCGGCCTGCACTGCGACTGTCACCGGCAGGACACAGCGGAACCCGATCGTGGGCGCATACCAGCCTCGCGGGTGAGCGGAGTCAGGGACCTCGCCGGCGATAATGTGCGAGGGCGTGGAAAACGCGCCCCCGACAGCAAGCCGTCCGCCGCCGCCGCCGACCTCATCCTGAACCCATTCCCACACGTTCCCGATCAGGTGAACAGGATGCTGCGGGTTGATATCATCGCCGAGACCTTCCGCGAGCCAGTGGTAGCCGTCCTCGCGCCCGAGCAGGTTCGCGCCGTTCTTCGCCGCTGAAGCTCCTCCCGCGAGCGAATCGACGGCGAGCGCGAGAAGAGCACGGCTCGGGAGACGGAACCCGCCTGATTCGTTGATCACCCGGCCGCTGTCATCATACGCCGGTTCGAGCCCCATCGACCGCGAACGCCAGTTGCAGAACGCGATCGCATCGTCCCACGTCACCATCACCGCGGGCGCGAGGTAGCCCTCGATCCAGTAGGCGCCGGGGGAGAAGTCAGGGATCTCCGGGTAGTCACGGCCTGTTTCGTCGCAGAACCGTGTGAACTCGGAGGCGCTGATCTCGTCCGCGTCGATGAGCCAGGCGTCGCCACGCGGTCCCACCTGCAGGTAGATCATCCCCTGCGCGACCGTGCGCACCGCATGCGAGACTGGTTCGGAGACGATCCGATTCCCCCTGCTGTTCGCGCTCTGGATCCGGTATGCGACATTCAGGCCGCCGCGCGCGAGGCTGTCCGTGTACGCGCGGGCGCTCGACGGCAGTTCCGCGATCGTCTCGAACGGGCCGCCGTTGATCGACCGTTGCACGTAGTATGTGGTGCTCACGGGTGCGGGCTCGTTCCAGCTCAACTGCACGGTCAGATCCTCGATCCTGTCCACATCGAGGTTCTCCACGGTGTTCATCTGCAGCCGTGCCGAGATCACTCCGCTGAACTCACCGATATTCTCCCCGCTGATCCCGCGCACCCTGTAGAAGGTGCGCCGGTCGAAGTCGACATCGTCATCGACCCAGGACGTGTCGCCGGTGTTGACGTTGTATTTCGTCGTGTCCGCGCCTTCCAGCTTCTCGACCTGGTACGCGTGCTCGTAGTCGGTCGGGGGCGACCAGGACAGTTCAATGCTGTGGTCGTTCAGCACGCGAATGTGCAGATCCCGCGGGGGAGGAAACGAGAGGTACGACGTGTCCGGCACGGAGGGCTCGCTCACGTTCGTCTCGGACATATACAGCGCTCGGAAAAGCTGGGGCCGGTACACCTCGAGGCCGTCGATGAACACGAGCGAGTCGGTCTCATTGATGCGGCCGACCTCCTCGAACACGCCTTCAATCCGCATCTGGATTGACGTATCCTCGTTCCACCGGACGGTGTCCGGGTTGAGACCCACGGTGACGGCGTCGATTCCAGCGCGCTTCACTTCTGGGGGCTTCGGTGCGGGCAGATCGTAGCTGAGCTTGATCTGCGGGCCGTATTCGTCGAGGTAGTACGTCGGATCGGTGCGCAGGCGGAACTCGTACGTCGTGTTCACCTTCAACCCTTCGGCGGTGCATTCCGTCCGCCGCGGCTCGATCACCGCGATGGACTCGAAATACGGTTCGCCCGCAACGCGCCGTTCGAGCACGAGCGGGGATCGGATCGGGTTCCAGGTGAGACGGACTTCATGGTCGGAAAGCCACCGGCCCCGCATCGTCAGCGGATGGTCCCCGTCGGCCGCGGTTGCGGAGGCGGCCGGGAGCAGCACGCAAGCCAGAAGGAGCGTGCACAGCAGCCGCACTGACGGGCGCGCCGGATTCATCGCCCCTCACCCTGTCGCCTCACGCAGCGAAAGCCGACGTAGTGGTAGCGTTCATCCGGGTAGCGCGTCGCGCGCCTGTTGAGCTGAGTGTTGATCGGCGGATCGAGGAAACTCCCGCCTTTGACCACGAACCTCAACGTGCTGTCAATCGGTGCAGCACCGGTCGCGTCCATCCGCAGCGTGTCGGGAACCGCCTGCCTGCCCATCGCTCCCTCCGACGACAGGCTGGTCAGGGTCCATTCGGCGACGTTGCCCGCCATGTCGCTGATGCCGCCGGGAGCGTCCGATAAAGGATGGCTGCCGACAGAATCCGGCCGGCCGATCCGCGATGGATCCAGCAGGTTCGCGTCGATCGAATCTGGATCCGTCTGCCCCCAGGGATACCACATCGTCAGATCCTGGTCGCTGTACGATCCAAGGCACGCGAGCACCCACTCCTCTTCCGTGGGCAGACTCTTGCCGGCCCACTCGGCGTAGGCGTAAGCGCCGAACCAGTTGACAAACGTGACGGGCAGGGTATCCTTCCCTTCGTCGGCGACAAATGTGCCCGGCGTGGTTTCGGTGATGTACATCCGTTCGTCGAAGAAGATCGCGTTGTTCGCCCCCGCGGAGAGGAAGCGCGCGAACTGCTTATTGGTCACTTCATGGCGGTCGATGTCGAACCCCTGCGACCAGCCGACCGCTTCCCCCTCGTCGCGGAGCTGGCGCAACGGGTCGGGCAGCCTGCCGGGCTGAATCCGGACCATGCCGGGCGGCGGACCGAGCGGAGTGACCGGGCGGGCAGGTGTTGCGGCGCCGGCGCCCGTGTCCACGGCGGAAGTATCCATCATCTGCGGTCCGGCGGGGGGGACGTCGAAGGGAGCCGCCGTCGTATCGGGCTCGACGCCGGCGGGGAAGAGTGTGTCGGCGCGCGCGGCTGTCGTGTCCGGCTCCTGGGCGGCGGCGGACAACGGCACGGCCGCGATCAGGAGCGTCGCGAGCACGACGATCAATTCCCGGCTTCCGGCGGAACCATGCCTGCTGATACTGTCCCCGGCCGCTCGTTTACTGACTGGACGTCTGCACCTCATCGCCACCCTCGGTATCCTCCATCTCGCCTTCCGGAACGAGAATCGGCACGAAAACCGTGTCTCTCGCCATCTCACGGATGTAAACCTTGAGCAGATCGTAATTGAGCAGTGTGTCCGCGATCCCAGCCGGGCTCCTCGGCTGGTACTGCATCTTGTCCTCTTCATAGTTCCAGAGCGTAAGTGTAGTGAGATTGCGGTCGCGGACAATGCGGAAGATGCCCTGGATGTAGTCTCCCGTGTAATAATACTGCACGCCCTTGACAAGGGTTGCGAGGATTCCGGCGAACGGGCTTTCCAGCACGCGCGCATCCTCCTGGATCTGCGTTACATTCACCGTCGGCGCAGAATAGGTCTTGTTCTCCTCCCACTGGTACTGGTTGAGAATCGAACGCTCGGTATCGTTGATTTCAAGCAACGGGAAGATGCGTTCTCCGGGATAAATGAGCATCACATCGCTACGCCCGAACCCGTTCTGCGTGATGTCAACGAACTCGACGGAATCGATCTGGATCGTCGGGCTGATCAACTGGCCGCGGCGGAACACGCTTATCACTTCCGGGTCGTCCACGAGCACCGCGTGAACCTCTTTCGGTTTCACTTCCTCCGTTCTCCGCTCCTGCGCCACGAGGTGGGGGACAGTGACGAGCAACAAAGCGATGAAGATCATTCCCGCGAGTTTGCGATTCATCCCGCCTCCTCGAGCAACTCGAAGTAGTGTTCCGCGCGGTTCAGGTCGTTCAGGTTGCGGTACGCCGACACCATCAGCTCGTAGAGTGCGCGCCTGTCGGTCGGGGCAAGCTGGCCCGGCAAGTTCTCCTCGAGGGCGGCCTCACCATACCGCACCGCCCGTTTCGGATCCTGCGAGCTCATGTTCGACAACGCCATCAGCGCGAACGCCTGCTCCTCGTGCGGGACGAGAGACGCCTGGTAGTAATACACGTACGCCGTTTCCCGCGTGCGTTCCTGCTTTTCGAGACGGTTCGCGTAGCGTGTCGCGAACGACCCGTACAGTTCGAGCACACGTTCGAGGCGTGGGTCCATGTTGCGGCGCTGCTCGCGCATCAGCTCCGCAAACCCCTCGGTGCCGTGACGGGCGAGCAGCGTGTCGAGGCTCGAGTCGATCTCGGCGAAACCGGATTCGCGCAGCATGTCACGCAGGCGTTCGAGCGCGGCCTCCCGACGATCGAGGAAACCGAAGTCGAGCATGGCTGCGAGCGTGTCCATCTCGAGCTTCGCGTTGCGCGCCTGCAGATCGTCCCGGATGCTCTTGATCTCCTTGCGCGCTTCTTCGTAGCTCCCCTGGTTGATCAACTGGATGACCGGCACGCGCGCCGAGGCCGTGTAGATGTTGCCCTCATCCCAGCCGATCCAGTCGAGCATGTCTTTGGCGGCGGCGGCGAACGCGGTATCGTCGGGGACGCCCGGGCGGGCCATCGCTTTCAGCCGGTTCGCGTCCGTGATCAGGTCGTTGCCCATCAACAGATCCTGCTCGAGGTACATCTGCTCGCGGACGAGCACGAGCCAGTCCGAATACTCGAGCGAGTCGAGCTGTGTGCGCCGCTGCGTCGGACCCTGGCTGGACGATCCGCCGGTGATCGGCGCCCAGGTCAACAGCAGATCCTCCGAGTGGCGGTACATCTTCAGCGCTTCCACAGAATCGCCCAGCATCAGGAACCGGTCCGCCAGACGAAGCGCGATCAGGTGATCCGACCGGCTTGTCTGCAGCAGGATCTCCGTCTGCTCGACGGCTTTCGCCATGTTATCGAGGGACTGGTGCAGCTTCGCGAGGTCTTCGAGCACATTGATCAGGCTGACCCGCGAGTACGAATCCCATGGATTGTAGTTGAGCGCCTGCTGCAGGTAGTCGCGTGCGCTCTCGAGCTTGTCCGCCGCACGCTGGCGGAGCTGGGGACGAATCCGCGCCAGTTGTGACTGCGAAAGCGCGTAGTATTCCTCGCCGAGAATCTCTTGAACCGCCCGTAATTGCGCGTCCGCTTCGAGCGTGATTTCGAACGCCTTCATCGTGTCGGCGGGAGCCGGGGGGGTCTCCGGAGGTTCCGCCCCTTTGAGCCAGAGCTCGGCGAGCGGATGGCCCTCCTCGCGCGCCTTTTCCGCGCGATCGAAGTAGAGTTCGCTCAGCGAATCCGCCCGGCTGCCGACCATTACGTGGCGGGCGGCGCGCGTCGCCTCGCGGGCGACGGCTGTGTCAACACCGGCCGGAATCGCGAGGCTGTCGAGATGCAACGTGTCGGCGATCGAAACCTCGTCCGGCGACTTCGGCTCCGGCGGGGGCGTTCGCCGTATCGTCTCCCGGCCGGTGGTGCAGCCGCCGAGCCACCACAGAGCCATGAACAAGAGCACGGCGGGAAGCAGGGCCTTCACCGCAGTTCCCGCTGCACCCGTCTCACCTCCTCCGCGGAACCGGTTCGTTCGGCCGAACATCGCTCACCTCTACCTTGACGATTCCCACCAATCCTGAAAGATGGCAAGAGACTCATCGGCACGGGGGTTGCCCGGGCTGATTTGACTCATCTGCAGGCTCATCCGGTCACCCCGCTTCAGCACCCTGCCCGCCTGAAAACTCTCGCTCTGAGTGCCCTTGGCGCCGATGTCGGTAAGCAGCACGCCTTCCGTCCCATGAACAATGAACATCTTCAACTCCGGCGGATCACTCTCCCTGCCGAGGATGTAGATTGTGTACTGCTCGCCGTTCGGAGCGGTGTACGAGACCACGCTCGTGAGATCTCCCGCCATGTAGTTGAAGTACTCGGGCTCCATCAGATCACGGGGAATCGGACGCTGGTTTCCGCGCAGCCATTCGATGACGGGGGACACATCTTGCTCAACGTCCTTCGCGAGGTCCTCGTCCCGCATCTCGAGCGAGGGGCCCTCCCCGACTTCGAGCGACGCCCGGCCCGCCGACCGTTCGCGTCTGCCAATGCTGACACGGCCGGTGCGGCCCACGCTCGCCCGGTCAACATCACGCACATCGATCGCGGCGTCCGACTTCGGGACGACGATCTCGGACCGGTCGGTGCGTGCGGGGGTGCGACGGTCGGCGTCACGGTCGCGCTGGAAATCCTGCCGCTGCGTGCGCTGGCGCTGGAGACTCAAGTCGATCTCCTGCTGCAGCGAGACGTCCGTCGGCCGAGTGCGGTCCCGCCGCATCTGTTCGCGCTCGCGAGTCGTCTCCCGGCGTCTCGTCTCCGTGCGCTGCGGTGTCTCTTCCTTCTCCTGCTCGGCCTGCTTCTCTCGCGCCCGAACGATGTCCACGATCACTTCCTTCATGCTGCGCGGCATCTCGGGGACGGATATCATCACCTCGATCATCGGGAACAACGTGAACACCAGGACCATGATGATCCCGGAGATGATCACAGAGAAGATCCAGGCCTTCCGCTTCTTTCCCGTCTGCGGGTCAAATTCCCAGTCCACAATGGCTCCTAACCTTGAGGTTCTTCTTCGGAGGCCACTTCACCGGAAAGGTCCACTCCTGGGAAGGGCAGGTCAAGGCGGTCGGCGATGTCGTAGATCGCGACCGTGCCGCCGACCGGCGACTGGTCGGTGGGCACGACGTTCAACGCCTCGATGTTCCGCCCGTACTCCGCAACCAGTGATTCCAGTTCCTGCTCGAGCTTCTCGGACGATTCCGCTTCGCGGCTGACTTCCGTTTCGCCCTGGCGCCAGTTGATGAGGTAGTGCGGATTGAATAACTCAACGCCGTATTTGTGGAAGAACCCGTCATCACCCAGAAGTTCGCGCTGTACCTGCCGTCTGTCCGTTTCATCGACCGTGACGACGATGCTCACGATCGCCTGGGTCTCCACATCCGATTCCGCCGCCTCCTTCTGTGTGAACGGGAAGCGGATTCGTGACTTGTCGGAAATATCGGAGATCGAGACGAACCCGACGAGGATGATCAGCACCACGTCGATCAGGCGCAGTATGGTTCCCTTACCACCCATAATCACCTCACGGGCTACTGTGTCCGATAAACCACGATCAGACTGCGGTTGAGGCCGTTTCTGTCGGCGGCCTGGATCAGCTTCTTGACCCGGCCCATCGGCGCCCCCTCATCGGCGCGCACGCGCACATGCAACGTGTCGGCGTACGCCATCCTCTGCTTCGCGCCGGCGAGGTAATCCTCGATCCGGGCGAACTGCCACGGCTCGCGCTCGTCCTGGAAGTAGTAGTTCCCCTCGACGTCCACGCTGATCGTGACATTTCCGCCCGCGCTCGCATCGGGCACCTGGACCGTTTCCGTCCTCGCGAGTTCGAGCCTCGGCTGATTCTCGATCGTCGCCATGCTGATGAACCCGAACAGCACGATGAGGACGATGTCGATCAGGCGGAGGATCATTTCTTCTCTCCCTTTTCCTTCGACGTGCCGGGACCGCTCTGCCCGGGCTTGTCGGTCGCTCTCCGGCCGCCGCGCTGGGCACGGTTCACGAAGTGGAAGCGAAGGTCATCGGCCTTGTTGTACATCGACTCGAGCTGCCGCCTGAACATCGCTTCCAGCGTCGTCGCGAACAGGTTGATGAGAACGGAGATCGCGATCCCGACCAGGGTCGTAACCAGCGCAGTGCCCATCCCCGCGAGGATTCGCTGCTGGTCGAGTGCACCGCCGTAGAACACGGTGTACATACCCCAGACCGTGCCGAGCAGACCGAACGCGCCCGCGCTGTCCGAAAGGAAAACCATCCACGAGCGGAACGAGGCGAACCGCTCCTCCCGTACCTTGGTGATCAGATCGACCTCCGCGTGGAAGTTGAGGTCGCCGCGGATTCCCATCGCGTACAGGATCGCGAGCAGACGGCCCATCTCGCCACGGCTCGCGCGAGACCGCACCAGCTTGTCAACAGTCTCCGGGTTGCCGCGGGCGAATCGCAAGTTCACGAGCGGCCTCGCCGCCGTGTTTTCGATCATCTGCGACCCGAACTGGTAGAAGCTGGCGACGAGACCGGCAAACAGGGAGATGCCCAACGGCCAGACGAAGCCGCTGAGCTGGTCGATCATGTCCGCGACGGTGAATCTCGACGTCCCGTCCGCTGCCGCCTCCTCCTGGGCGATTCCTGCCGCCGCCAGGATGAACAACCCGGCCAACAGGCCACCGGCTCCCATGAGCCGTTTCATTTGCTGAGTGTTCACTGCACCACCTCTCAGATCTGTTCCTCTGAAGATGTTCTACTCGTCAGTTTGCTGTGACGAAAGCCTCCGGCGGCGTTCGGGATTCAGGATCAATTCGAAGTCGGTGGCCTCCCGTTCTCCGCCCTCAAGCCTGTCCTTGATTTCGATGCGGCGGTACACCTGGTGGTGGACAACCTTCATCCGCCCGTGCCCGCCGAGCTCGCGCTCACCGTCAGGTCGCTGATAGGAGAATGTGTATTCGTAGATGCCCGCGGGCAGCACAGTGCCGTCCGGCTGGCGCCCCGACCAGACGATTTCATCCGGCATCGGCTCGGGGGAACCGATCTGAAAGATAACCCGGTCTCGACCGATATCGCGAATGTCAAACCGCCACGGATCAGAAAAACCGTCCGTGAACGCCTTGACAATGTAAAACGTCGCGGCGCCGACAAGACGGTCCTCGATCCGCGTTTGCTCCGACTGGATCAGCGAATCGATCTTCTCGATGCTGCGTTCGCTGGTGAACTGTGTGCGCACCGGGAACCCGCGCCGGACCTGGTAGCCGCCGCCCGTGACCACGTTCTTCAGTCCGCGCGCCCTCGTCGCAGAAAGCTGCGGAGAGAGCAGCTCCGCGTCCGCCTGCTCCTGCTTCAGATAGTAGCTGATCGTCTCGAGCGCGCCGAGATACTCGGGCGTGTACATCCCCTTCGGCGGGCGGTTCTGTACGGCGGGGCGACCCGGGAACTCGGGGATATCCTCGCGGATGTCGATCGCCCGCACATCTCCGAAGTCGCGCGGGCGCAGGTTCGTCCGCTGCACCGCGCCGAGCGTCGTGTCGAGCGTGGCAAGCGAATGCTCGTGCCAGACGGCGAGTTCATCCCGCGGCGTGTAAACGTAAATCTGGCCCCTCGGATCCGGCACAGGCCACTCGACGCCGGACGCGTCGTGAACTGGAAGCGCCGGCAGTTCGCCCGGTTCGGGCAGCGGCGGGCGGCGGTACACATCATAGACGACCCCGAATCGATGTGTGCCGGAGGAGGCGTCCACGATCGACGTGAGCGGGTAGTCGTAACGATAGTCGAAGTACCAGTTGCCGATCATGTGAAACCCGAGCTCGGCCCAGAGCGCGCGCGACCCGCCGGTCACGCGGACCGTCGCCCCGTTGCCCAGCGCCCGGCCGACGCCGAGCTCGAAATGGTCCGCGAGATCACGCAGCGCCGACACATCCCCGCCGGCCCCGAAACTCGTCCCCGGCAACCCGACGAACGCGGCGCGAAACGCCCACGCGCTGTCGTATTGATAGCTCGCACCGAGGTTGATCAACACAGGGTCTCGATAGCCGCCCGTCTCGACCGACAGCTCCGGCCGGTTCAGGTTCTCCAGCGCGAGCCCGAAATGCAGATCCGGGCGCGGACGATAGAAAAGACCGAGACCGATGGATGCCCCGATCTTGAAGTCGTTTTCGGCGATGATCGGATCGGCGAAATCAAAGTCCTCAGAGAACTGGAGTTGGTCGTAATCCAGCATGAACGCGTCGAGGTTGACGCCTCCCGTCAATCCCGGCAGGAGCTCGCGGCCGTACGATCCGCGGACGTGCGTCTCGTAGTACGGCTCCGCCGAGAGGTATTGGACCCCGACCGCGAGCCCGCGCAGCTTCCACGGGAAATTGTAGCTCACCATCCCGTCGTACAGAGAGGTGAATCTCTCGTTGAGCGCGGGGTGATAGAACGTGCCCGCGATACTGACCTTGTCACGCAGCAGCGGGTTCAGTGCGGGGTTCACGAACACCGCTTCCATCAGGTTCAGGTCCGCGGGATTCTGGGCGAAACGATTCACGGCCGGCGCGGGCATGACGCCGCCGAGAACCGCCGCCAGCAGCAGAAGCGCTGTGAATTTGCGTGTCATGATCATCGCAGGATCGTTACCACACCGGTGGCGATCACACCGCCTGATTCCTCGACAACAATGAAATAGGCCCCGGGCCGCGCATCGCGACCGAGCCGGTCCACCCCGTCCCAGACAACCGCCGCTCCGGAGAGGTCCGAGCTGTCGAGGGTTGCTACCGGGATCCCGTTCAGCTCGTAGATGGTCACGGTCGGATCCTGGAACCCGATCGCCCCGCGCTCAACCCGCAGCAGGTCGTTGAACCCGTCGCCGTTAGGAGTGAACGGCACCGGGCCGACATGAACGTCGTTGTCCAGGTCACCCGACGTCTGTGTTCGCGAGCGGTCGTCCCCGCCCCGCCGGGCGCTGACGCCGGGCGCATCCTCCGGGAGCACGGCGAGTTCGAACACACGCGGCCCGCGGTAACCCGGTCCGTCAAGATGGAATCCCGCGCCCAACGTCAGCCGCACCGTCCCGCCGGGGGGCCACGCCGGTTCCGGGAACACGACAACGGTCGATCCAGTCACCCGGGAGCGAACGCGCAGCTCAGACCCGCCCGCGCCGGTCGCAGTCAGTCCGCGCGCGAGAGTCCGTTCGATCACCGGATGCTGAAAGCGCAGCACGACCGGTTCGCCCGCGGACACCGCCCCGGTGAGCGGTTCGCGATCGCCCGGCCTCGGCCGCAGGTCAAGAGCCGCCGCCAGCACAGGCAGCGAGATCGCGAGCACGATGAGCGCGACACGTTTCATCATTGATCTCCACCGCTGCCGGTTCCGGCACCGCTCGCCGTTTCCGTGCTGATCCGCACCGGCTCGCTCTCGCTCAAACCGCGGGCCTGTGCGAACAACTCCCGCGCCTCCGTCTCGTTGTCGAGCTGCAGTCGACACAGTCCGAGATAGCGGAGCGCGTTGACATCGCGCGGGTCGCTCTCGAGCGCCCGGCGAAACGCCTCCGCCGCGCTCTCATAATCGTGCTCGAGGAAGTAGCTCTCGCCGATCAGCGAGTAGAACTGAACCCTGTTTCCCGGGTTGGTCTCCAGCACCTGTTCGAACCGGGAGCGGAAGTTCTCCCAGTCCCCGAGCCGGTAGAACGAGTTCCCGAGATGCGTGTCCACCAGCGGGCGTTCGATGAGCTGGCGCTCCTCCATCAGCGGGATGAACTCCTCGAGCACCCTGTCGGTGCGGAAATCATGGGTCAGCAACTGGTCGTGAAACAGTCTCAGTCCGGCGCGCGTCTCCTGCGGCGTGAGGATCGATTCGCACAACTCGTTCACCTCGTCGTAGCGCTTGAGCTCGAAATAGACGTACGCGAGCCGTTCCCGGGCGTTGATGTTGCGCAGCGAATCATCGATCAGGTGCACGAGGCGCGTTCCGGCCTCATCATACCTGCGCTGCCGGAGGAACGTCTCCCCGAAATACTCCACGAGCTCGGCGTTCGAGAGCGCGCGTGTCCCCGGCGTCTTCACCCAGTCGTACAGATAGCGGACCCGCAGCACGATGTCGATCGTCGTGCGGGCGGCCGTAAATTCCTCGTCCTCGAACTGGTCGTACGCGAGTTCCGTGAGCTCCACATCCGCCCGGCGCAGGAGATAGAGGATGTCCTCGCGGAACGCGTCCGACTGGCGGATGGAAAGGCTGAGCGAGTTGAGGAACGTGTCGTAGTCGCCGAGCTCGTAGGAGACCTCGGCGAGCAGTGGGGTGTCTTCATGATCGCGCGGGTGGCTCGCGGTGATTTGTTCACGCGCCGCGATGAAGTTCCCATTCTCCATCGCGCGGCGCGCGCCGGCATACCGGTTGCTGCACCCTGCGACAGCGAGCGCCGCGACAACAAGGAATGGAACGGCCCGGCGGTACCGTGGAGGATGTGAATCGATCCCGCGCATTGCACCAACCCGTTCAGATGGACCCTGCCCCATGCACCGGGGTCCAGCGGTGAAGATCAGGCTAAAGGTGGCTGACTGGCAAATCTAAGAAAAAATGACTGCGTGCCAAGGGAAAATAGGGCGTCCGGAGCAGAAAACGCAGGAGATCGCGAGCGGACTGCGAGCTTCGCCACGCTTGCTGTGCCGCACGTTGAAACCCCGGGATACGTCCAAGTCCCCGTTTCCGTTGGATTGGACCGCTCACGTCGCGTGGTTCGCAGTGGAGTAAACTCGTGCCGGTCGCACGGACGATCCTGAACTCGTTTGCGCACGTTGATGCGGGTTGGGATCACACGCGATCGAGAGCGCCGGCAGCTCCCGGGAGACCCCCGTCCCGGCCTCAGTCGGAAGATACACTTGTCCCGGCTGCGTTCGCTCGCTATGATCCCATCGTAGCACGGACGCGCGACAGGGAGAGCGCACGTGGCGCGCGTCGTCTGGAAAAACAACCCCTCCTGCAAGGGCCGGAGCGAAGAACGCGGCGAGCCGAAACGGGAGCCGGAGCCGGAACCGGAACGGCCCGCACCGAAGAAGCGGGAGCAGCCGGCGACGGCTGAATCCGCCGCGGATGACACCCGGTTCAGCGACGAGTACCTCGTCTCCCTGCAGAAACTCGACCCGAACCTGCGCAATGAGACGCAGTTGCTCGCTCGCGTCGCTCGTCTCATGCCTCCGCACGGACGACATACGTATACGAGGATCTGCCGGCAACAACCACCGTGGTCCAGTGTTCAACATAACCCCTTGGCGGACTGCCGCGCAGATCCTTCACCCCCCGCACACACTGACGTGCGGGGGGTTCAGGATGACACGGGGGGCGCGCCACACTGACGTGCGGGGGGTTCAGGATGACACGGGAGGCGCGCCACACTGACGTGCGGGGGGTTCAGGATGACACTCTTACAGGCCCGCGGTTGCTTGCAACCGCGGCTCATCCGACGATTGATTATCCTTGACTAAAGTCAAGGGCAAGGGTAATTGCATGAGACCCGCGGCTGAAGCCCCGGGCCACCCGCCGCGCCGAAACAGACCGGCGTTTCGGGCTCGGATGACACAATTCTGCCAATGCGCAACAGGCCCTCATGCGCTTCCGTACCGCCCGCTACTTCATCTTCGCCCGTTTCGGGCGCGGCTCGGGGTTCGGTTCGATCGGATCGTACCCGTCGAGCTGCCGGTTGATCACCTCGATCGCCTTCTCGAGCTGCGGATCGTGCCCGTCAATCACCTGCTTCGGCATCTGCTGCACTTCGACATCGGGCGCGACACCGTAGTTCTCGACGGCCCACTCACCGTCCTTCGCGAAGAATGCGAAGTTCGGGACCGTGACCGCGCCGCCGTCGATCAGCCGCGGCATTCCGCCGATTCCGATCAGACCGCCCCACGTGCGTTTCCCGACAATCGTGCCGAGCTCACGGTCCTTGAACGCATACGGCAGCCAATCCCCTCCCGAGCCGGCGTGCTCGTTCGTGATCATCACCTTCGGCCCGTCGATCGCGGCGGTCGGCGATCTGTCGAATGTGCCGGCCCGGTTCGTCCAGAAGTTGATCAGCGGCCGGTCGAGCATGTCGATCACGAAATCGGCGATGTGGCCGCCGCCGTTGAACCGCTCGTCGATGATCACGCCCTGCTTGTCGAGCTGGGAAAAGAAATAGCGTGTGAAGAACCGGTAGCCGGCGCCGGCGGTGTTCGGCATGTACACGTATGCCGCGCGGCCGTCCGTCGCCTCCCACACCTTACGCCGGTTGCCTTCCACCCAGTCGCGGAGGCGGAGCCGCCGTTCGCTCCCGATCGGCTTCACGATCACATCGCGCGCGCCCTCCAGCGACGGGCTGTCATTGACCGTGAGCGTCGTCTGCTTGCCCGCGGTGTTCTGGAAGAACTCGTACAGGTTTTCGTCCGCGGTTATCTCATCGCCGTTCACCGCGAGCAGGTACTCGCCCTCGCTGATATCGACGCCCGGCTCGGTGAGCGGAGAGCGCTCATCCGGATCCCAGTTCTGCCCGCTGAAGATCTTCTCGAACCGGTAGCGGCCGCGCTCACGAACATAGTCCGCGCCGAGCAGTCCGACGTCGATCCGCTCGACATCCGGCATGTCACCGCCCCAGCGGTACGCGTGCCCGACGACCAGCTCGCCGATCAGTTCCCCGATCAGGTAGTTGAGGTCACTGCGATGGCCGACGTATTTCACGAACGGCTTGTACTTGCGGTAGGCGGCGTTCCAGTCAACCCCGTGCATATTCGGGTCGTAGAAGAAATCGCGCTCGAACCGCCACACTTCGCGGAACATCTGCTCCCACTCATCGCGCGGGACCACCTGCATCTCCATATCCGACAGGTCGAGCGAGCCGTCGCCCGGATCCGACCGGCCGGCGACCTCCACGATCCCGTAACCGCCGCCGCTCGCGTACAGCAGCTTCTTCCCATCGCTGCTGATCACATAACCGTCAACGGACGGCAAGAACTCCTTCGCTTCTTCGTCTTCCATGCTGAACCGCTGCAGGGAATAGCCGTGGCCGTTCTCCTTCCGCGCCATGTAGAACAGGTGGCCGCCTTGCCCGCTCTTCAGATTCCGGAAGTTCCCTTCCGAAACCGGCATCGCGATGATGCGCTGGTCGATGCCGGCGAAGTCGATCGCGGGGAACTCGTCCTCTTCCTCACCGTTCTCCTCGCCGTTCTCTTCCTCGTCCGCATCTTCGGCATCGCCGCCGCTGCCGTTCTCGTCACCCTCGTCGTCGGACTTCACCTCTTCTTCGTCGCTTTCTGGAACGAACGGGGAGGGTTCATCCTCCTGAAGCACAACGAGATAGAGGTTGTCGGTGACCGGACGTTCGTAGGATGACATCTCCGAGCCGCCTATGTTGAGCCCGACGTTCGTGCTCGCGGTGAAGTAGAGGTACTTGCCGTCGCGGCTGAACGCGGGGCCGCCGACCTGGCTCATCCCGTCCGTGATCTGGTACGCCTCCTCGTTCTCGACGTCATAGACACGCACCACGAGGTATTGATTCGGCAGATGCGTGGTGTAGGCGATGTAGTCGCCGCCGGGCGACCAGGTCGCGTTGAACGCCCGTGACGAGAACAGATCCTCCGCCACTTTCACGCGCTTCCGGTCTTCCACGTCGTAGTAGTAGAGGGAGAGGAGGTGGTCGGTGTAGAGGATCTTGTCGCCCTCCGGGGACCACACCGGCTCGAGGAAAAACCCGGCGTCGCCGAGGTTGATCACTTCCGGATCCTCGCGGCCGAACTGGTCGATGATGTGGAGCTTGTACTCGCCGTCCGCGTCGGACAGGTACGCGATCTTCGCGCCGTCCGGGGACCACACCGGGTAGCGGTCGTGAATCGCGGGCGTGCCAGTGATATTGCGCGTTTCGCCCTCCTCCGCCGGAACGGTCCACACCTCGCCGCGGGCGGTGAACAGCGCGCGCTTCCCGGTGGGGGAGACCTCGAACCAGCGGACTTCGTTGTCGAGGTCGGTGAAATGCGGGCGCGTATCCGGCAGGTCGGGGTTGATGTACACATCCACCGTCGAACTCCTGCCGGTGTTCGTGTCGAGCACGTGGATCATCCCGGCCTGCTCGAACACGAGCGTCGAACCGAACCCCCTCAACGACTTGATGTCAAAGTCCTGGAAGTCGGTCAGTTGGTGGACCTGTTTCAGGTTCGTGTCATACGCGAAGATATTCATCGTAACGTCGCGGTCTGACAGGAAATAGACCGTGTCGCCGAGCCAGACCGGGCGCGTGTCGTTCGCGTAGGTTGCGTTGCCGGTTACCGAATCGGTGTATTGGTGCCGCGGGATTCCCTCGACCTCGTGCGATGTCATGTCGAAGATCCAGATGAACGGTGCGAGGCCGCCACGGTAGCGCTTCCAGGTCGCGAACGGGTCGGGGAGGAGCGTGTACGCGAGATACTCGCCGTCGGGGGAGAAGGAGGCGCGCGAACCGCGCGGAATCACAAGCGGTTCCGGTGGCCCGCCGTCCGGTGACGCGAGGTAGAACTTGCCGTAGCGCCGGGTCGGGGATTCACGGTGGGAGAGGAACATCACGTCGCCGCCGGGCGACCAGCCGCGCACGATGTCCGGCCCCGGATGGTACGTGAGCCGCTTCGGCGCGCCGCCGTCCACGGAGACGACAAACGCGTCCACGTTCCCGTCATATTCGCCGGTGAATGCGACCCAGCGGCCGTCCGGCGAAAAGCAGGCGCCGCCCTCGTAGCCTTCGTGCACCGTGAGCAGGCGAGGATTGGCGCCGTCACGGTCCGCGATCCACAGGTCGCCGGCGTAGATGAAAACGAGGTGGTCGTCGCTGATCGCCGGGCTGCGCAACAGCTTCGTCGGTTGTGGCAAAGAGACGGCGACTCCGGCCGAACAGAGAACGACAAGAACGACAATCAATCCGATCCAGTGATGGGCCTGCTTCATCTGTCCTCCCTTCACGAGTTACTTCACGTTCACGGCGCCAATATGGCGACGATTCACGTTCGGCGCGCGGTCCGCCGCGGGGAAACCCGCACTGCGAAATCGGGCCGCTGTGAACAAAAAGGCGTTCCGCGCGAGTTACGCGGTCCGCCTTCGGCGACGATTCAAGTCTGCGAGCAAACTCGTGAAATGGAGCTTGGATACAGGAACCCCGCCGCACTGTCGTCCGGGCCGTGCTGCGGCGCCAAGGCTTCTTGTTTCGAAAGGCGGGTGTTCTTGGTTCTCGTTTTTCGGGATTCACGAGCTGCGCCCGCCGACACCGCCATACCCATGACCTGCAAACACGCGGGCAGGTTACACGCCGAGAGATACCACGGCGTCCTGAGCCGCCGGGATTGCGCTGACTGATTCGAGCGCCCGTCTTCCAGCTACTTCGTGAGAACGAGCTTCTGAATGTCGATCGCGCGGCCGTTGATTTCGCTGCGCACGAAATAGAGCCCGCTGCTCAACTCAGCCGCATTCCAGACGAATCGATGCCGGCCGCGGGGGAACGCGCCGCCCGCGAGACGAGCCACATCCCGTCCGAGCCGATCATAGACCCTGACCTGCAACTCCGCGGACTCGGGAAGCGTCATCGCCACCGAAGTCGCTTCGTTGAACGGGTTCGGGTGGAAGCGGCCGACTGTGAATCCGGATGGGAGGGAGGCTTCATCGGACGATTCCGCGCTCGCGGGTGCTGCGGCGGGCCAGCCGGCGTGTGGCCATTTCGCCGCGTCGCCCTGCACGTCCGCTGCGCCCGCGCCGGCGGATTTCGCGAACGCGATCGCGTCCGATTCGTCCTCGTCACCGCCGAATTCGCCGAGGGAGAGCGTGTAGCGGTAGTTGCCGGGCGGGATGAACCCCGGCACCGCCTGCGTGAGTGTGTACATCATCGTTTCGCCCGCGTCCGCACTCACCTGTTCCGCGACGAGGGACGGGCCGAACAGCATCCCGTCCGGAAACATCACCGTCATCCACGCGTCGAACACCTGCTGCACGCCGCTCGAATTCGACACTGTGACCCGGTATCCGAACGAGCCGCCGCCGGGCGGGATGATCAACGGCGATGTGAGCGGCACGACGTCGAGGTTCGCGACGGGGGAGGGGTCATAGTCCTGCGCGGCGAGCGCGAGCGAGGCTTCCGCGTTCGCACGTCCCGCCCCGAGCAGGCCGGCGTAGTTCGGGTTGATGTCGTCGATGTTGTCGCAGCCCTCGAGCACGTAAGTTTCGAGGTCCTCGAGCGTGATCTCCGGGTTATGACTGAGGATCAGCGCGGCGACCGCGGCGGCGTTCGGCGAGGCCATCGACGTGCCGTCGTAGGCCTGGTAGCCGCCCGGGACCGTGCTCCAGATGTTGACCCCCGGCGCAGCGAGATCGACCCACGTTCCGTAGTTGCTGAACGAGGCCTTGATGTCGCCGGGCTGGGTCGCGGCGACCGCGAGCACCCCGTCGAGCGCGGCTGGATACGAAGGCGCGTCCGTGCTCGAGTTGCCCGCGGCAGCGAACACGGCGACCCCGAGCGCGCGGGCGTAATCGACCGCGTCCTGGTAGAAGTCGCTGTACGATGTGCCGCCGAACGAAATGCTGATGATATCGGAGCCGTTGTCGGCGGCGTACTGGATCGCGGCCGCGAAGTCGATTTCATCGCCGACACCGAGTACGATGAACAGGATGCGCAGCGCGTAGCCCGCGCGCAGCGGCATGTTTGTCACGTTCCACGAAGCGGAGGGGAGGCCGACCGCGTTGTTCGTCACGCTCGCGGTTGTCCCGGAAACGTGGGTGCCGTGACCGACGATGTCCGGGAACACGCGATTGTCGCGGGGAGCGTAATCTTCCTGCGGGTGCCGGAACAGGCCGGGCGGGTTCGCGGAGACGAAATCCCAGCCCGCGAGATCGTCAACATACCCGTTGTTGTCATCGTCGATCCCGTTCACGTCCGTCGGGTCGAAGATGCCGTTGCCGTTGAGGTCCTCGCCCGGGTTGATGCGAACGTTCGCGCGCAGATCGGGGTGGTAGATCTCGCAGCCGGTGTCGATCGTGGTGATGATCACCGAATCGTCGCCGATCTGCTGGTCCCACGCCGCAGGGGCGTGCATCGCGTCGAGACCCCACATCGAGTACTGACCGTAATCGGCTGGTTCCAATAGAGTTACCTGAAAGTGTGAAAGGTCCGCGGAGAGTACGTCGGGCAGCGGGGAGAGCTCCGCGACAAGCGCGGACGGGTTCGTGATCGCGGGTTCGGCGACTGTGAACCACCTGTCCAGACCGAGGTTGCGCCAGATAAGTTCATGTTCCGGGTTTGGTGGAACGTGGAACAGCGGCTCAAGAACGGCGTTCGGCAGTATGGACTCGAACGAAGCCGACGGAACCGACCCGGAGCGGACGGCTCCGGCGGACTCGGACGTCAGCTCCACGACAACTCGCGGCGTGAGATTCGCCTCGACGGCCGCGAGCGCGCGATCCATCGCGGGATCGTGCATGCTGAACGCGGATGCGGCGAGCAGAAGGGCGGCGACAACCAGCGCAGTTCGCTTCATGACCGGGCTCCTCGTTGACGGGGACATTACAAGGGAAGGTAGATCAGGAATCGGCCCGGCGCCAGCGGGTTGAGAGGAGTTCGTGATGATGCACGCGGTGCAGAAGGGGGTGATGATCCGGCGCGGCTGTCCGTGTCATCCTGAATTCCCCGCGCGTCTGGTTGCGCGACCCACCGTGTCATCCTGAATTCCCCGCGCGTCTGGTTGCGCGGGGGGTGAAGGATCCACTGGAAGCACAATCCGCTGGTTGTTTCGAAGAGACCGGATCCGGTCCCGGCGCGCAGATCCTTCACGGCGCGGCAGACGAACGCCGCGCTCGTTCAGGATGACAGATTGAGAGCCGTCGCGGGTCGCCGATCGCCACTCCCGGCGCGCAGATCGTTCACGGCGTGAGACAACCGCGTCGGGGAAGGAAAGCCCTGCGCTGAATTATACATAACGTTTCTTATCAGCGAAAGGTGTGGGACGGCGCGGGCTGGTTGCAGGCTGACGGCAGGCTGGCGAACGCCATGAACACGAGGCACGATACAGGCGGTTCAAAGGCTGCTGAACGTGCTGAACTGCTTGTTGTATGTCTCATGACTCATCACTTTGTAGGGCGTGATCTGAGCGCCCTTATCTACGCAGACGAGTCGATAGTGTCGGCCGAGGTTGAACACGATGACTTCACGGTTGACCGTAGTCATTCTTCTTCCGCCCAGCTTATGCGGCGGAATACCCCCGGATAGTCCGGCGAGGATAGAATCGACTTCATCGCGCTGTTCGACCGGTATATGATCGACGGAAATCGGAAGATGGTCATAGGTTCGCTTCTTTGCACCTTTCCGCTCGCGTCGCTTTCTCTTTTCTTCAGCTTCCGCGGCGCAGCGATGGCAATAACTGCCGAAACCCACATGACCGCAGGAGAATTTCTTCTTGCGTCTGCCCATGATAGCTCATAGTCGCTGGATCGACCTGCGATAACCGGAGGCTAATAGTAGTCACTGCGGCTGGACCCGGGCAAGGGAATCTGTTCGGCACGAGTGCCGAATCGGAGGATATTTCGATCGACGCCGTCTGCATCAGGAACCTGAGTGCTGCGGTTGGTTTGCATGTGATTCATGCTGACAGCGTGATTCCCGGTGTCGAACTACGCCGTGAACCGTACCCCGCCGCGAGCCCGACGATGTTCTCCCCGTACCGGTCGCGCAAATCGTCCACGGCACGGAACAGGAGCGCGCGCCGCTCGCGGAGCCGTGCGAGAAACAGGTCCTCCTGCACGCCCGCCGGCTCGCCGGGACGGATCAGTCCGGACACGGACACGCCGACGAGGCGCACCGGGATCCGTTCCTCCTCGCGCCAGATGTCATCGAGCAGACCGCGCGCGACCTGAAACAGCTCGACAGGGTCATCGGTCCAGTCCCTTGTCACCCGCTGGTGGCTGCGGGTTCTGAAATCGTGCGTACGCAGCTTGAGCGTGACACGCCGGCCGACGAACAGGTCGCGCCGCATCCGGCGGCTCACCATCTCGCACTGGACGAGCAGTTGCTGGAGCAGACGGCTGCGTGAAGTAACGTCCCGGTGAAATGTGTGCTCATGGCCCTTCGATTTGTCATCGACCGGCTGTTCGAGCCCGATCCGGTCGATCCCTTCCGCGCCGGCCAGCTTGTTCGCGAGATCATCACCGTGCTTGCCGAGCTTCATTTCGAGCAGGTCGCGCGGGCATTCGACCAGTTGACGTATCATGTTGATATTCAAAGATTTCAGCGCCTGTTCAGTTGTCGGGCCGACGCCGGGGATTTTGCCCACCGGCAGCGGGCCGAGCCGTGCGGCGACACGGTGCGGCTCGATCACGGTGAGACCGTCCGGCTTGTTCATCCCGGACGCCATCTTCGCGACGACCCGCGACGGGCCGATCCCGACCGATGCGGTCAGCTCGAGTTCGTCCAGGATCGCCCGTTTGATCGCGGCGCCGTAATGGTAGAGGCCGCCGAACAGGTGCGCGCAGCCGGAGCCGTCGAGGAACGCCTCATCGACGCTGTACGGCTCGACCTCCGGGCTGAACCGGCGCATGATTTCCATGATCTGCAGCGAAACCCAGGTGTATTTCCCGCCTTTCGTGCTGATGTGGACAGCGTCCGGGCATAACCTTTCCGCCTTTGCGAGCGACATTCCGGAGCCGACGCCGTACCCGCGCGCGACGTAATTCGCAGTGGTGACAACCCCGCGGCTGCCCTTCGGCCCGCCGACGATCACCGGTTTTCCCCTCAGCGCCGGGTTGTCGCGCTCCTCGATCGCGGCGAAAAACGCGTCCATGTCCACGTGGACGATGACACGGGCGCGGGTGGGATTCCGGTGCGGTTCGCCTGGCCCCAGCGCGCGCCTGTTGCTTTCCGTGAGCCGGTCGCGCACATGAGCGCGCATCATGGTTTCTATCCCCGGTTTGACGCGTTCAGCCAATCACTCACCCGATAAGGCAGACCCTGTCCAGCAGCCAGGCGCGCGTGTCGCCGTTGTAGGTCAGCTCATAGACATCCGGACCGGTTGTCATCACCGAGTAGTGGTAGAACCGTGTCTGCCCCTGGTCGGAGACCCACTCGCCGTTCACCCGCTGGATGCGATAGACACGGTCCCGCCAGCGGAACTTGAGCGGCCGGATGCGCCCGTCACGGAACAGGGCGATCAACTCGATCCTGTCGCCGATGTCCTCGTATCGCATCCTCTCATCCCTGAGCGAAACGAAGGGATCTTCTCTTATATCCACCGGTTATTTCACAGCAAGATTCTTCACTTCGTCCGCGAAACAGACCGCGAACTACGTTCAGAATGACACAAGTGGCTGTTGTTTTCAATGCGCGACAGTCCCTCAAGGGTGCTGTTTGCGTGCGTCTCGCCCGCTCTATACAAATGTTCAGTTGGAAGGTAGGAACTCGGACGCCGCGGGTCAAGAGCGAGAGTGACTCCTCTCCCCCGCCTCCGGTACCGTGCGCGCTCAGAAGAAACTGCCGAGCCGGAGGCGCACGAGCAGCCCGTCCGACGGGAACCGCGCGCTGCGCATCAGTTCTAACCGAATCACATCGCGGTACGGGATGTGCACGATCAGGCCCGCCCCGTAAGAGAGATCCCAGCCGGCGCCCTGCCATTCATCCGCGTAGGAGATCGTATCCTCGTCCCCGCCGACCACACCGTAATCGGTGAACAGCGCAGCCGAGATGCCGAACTTCAGGTTTCGCGTGTAGCGCTGGATCGGCTCGAACGTGTCGATCGTGACGTAGCGGATCGGGAGGATGTCGCCGCGCAGCTCCGCGGAAGAGAGCAGCCGCCACGTCCCGGTGAACACGCTGTTCATCGCGGTGCGGATGCCGTTTTCACGGTCGAGCAGCACGTGTTCGTACGGCGGGCTGTTTCCGAGGTAGCTGCTCGCGCGGACACGTCCGGCGAGATGGACGCGCGGGACCGGCAGATAGTAGCCCGCTATCGCGGCGAGTGGCTTCAGGTAGCTGATCGTGCGTTCATTGAGTCCGAGGCCGCCGCCGAGGGCGAACCGGACCACGTAGGCGTTATCCGGCCACGATACGTACGTGCGCGTGTCGTGTTTTGCGCCGAGTTCGAACCCGCCGAGGATGTCGCGACCGGTGCTGGACACCGTCAGGCGCAGGGGCTGTCCATCGTCGTAGGAGAACCCGCGCGAGGTTACGTGCAGATTCAGCCGCATGTCGTCTTCGAGGTTGAACCGGTAGCCGACCTCAGCGCCGAGCGAACGCTGCCGGCTCTCCACTCCTTCCCGGTCACTCAGGTATTTCGGCTCGTCCTCGTCGAGATAGCTGCCGGTGATTCCCAGCGACCACAGATGCGAGTTGCGGGACAGATAGGGGATTTTCCAGTCGAACTCGTATCCGGTGATGTAGCCGTATCTCCCGCTCACGGACAGGAGTTCACGGCGGCCGCGGAAGTTGTTGTGTGAGATGATCGCTCCGATCGAGGTGCGCCGGGGGTCGTTCTCGTCCACGGCGAAGTAGAGCCCCGGCCAGATGTACCACAGCTCGGTGACTTCGACGATCAGCGCGGTACGACCGCCGGACATCGACCCGGTCTTCAGTTCCGCGTGGCTGAACAGGCCGATCGACTCGAGGCGTTCCCGATCCCTGCGCATCGCCCCCGCCGTTGCGGAGTCGCCGGGCTGCAACTCCATTTCGGCGAGGATCACGAACTCCTTCGTCACCCGGTTGCCGAGCACGATGATCGTGTCGATCACCGGCGGATTGCGGTACGTCTGGATCATCCGGATCGACGGGTCGACGCGTACCTGCTCCGGGCGGTCGCCGGCCGCCGGGTGGGACAGTCCGCCGCCTGTCGAATCAACCTGTCCGGTCGCCGCGGCGCCGATGGACGCGCCTGTCGCAGCGAGGACGATCCCGGCGATCAGGAGCTGAACGAGTGGCGGCCGCTGAGGAATCCGGATCGTGCGCGTCTCCGGGCCGACGCCGGCCGTGGGGGCGCGGGGTGCTCGTGCTGTCGAGTCAGGCATGCGGGTATCCGGTTATCCCTCCGGGTCAGCCGGCAGCAAGATCGCGGATGGAAAGTGCGTCATTCTGAACGCAGCCCGATGTCAGTTTATCGGGCGAAGTGAAGAAGGTCCAGCTTGGATAAGGGCGGACGATACGATGAAACTCGTGAAACAACCTATGCATAACCTCACTAATGCTCGAAAAATAGACTCGGATTCTACAAGCTCACAGGCTTGAATCCGCGAGCAAGTTCGCATGGCCGGTACACAGATGAGACATTCTCTCCAGGAATCACTACTGGAACTTCTTCACCCGCCTTCACGCAGGCAGACGCGTGAAGCCGGCTTCAGAATGACGGCTCGGCCACCCGGATCTGATCGAAGTTCCGGCCGACCCGAGTACTCGGCAACCGCTCGGCCGGATTCACCAGCGATAGACGAGCGAGACGTCGAACCGGTCGAGCCGGTCGCGGTCGCTCGCATTGCTGTCCTCCACGTTCTGCAGCGCCACTTCCACGGAGATGTAGAGGTTGCTGAAGTCCCGTGTCCGCGCGCGGAAGAACGGCCCGTACACGTGGTAGTTCGTGATTCGGGTGCGCTCGCCGCCACCGGCGGGCCCGGGATCGAGCCGGTCCTCTTCACGGCGCTGCACATGGTAACCCGCGGCGAGCACGAGATGGGACCAGAACTCGCGAGCGAGGGACGCGGACCAGTACCACGCCCGCTTTTCATCCGACACCTGCTGCACGAACCTGCTCCACTGGAGTCGGCCGCGGTCTTCGAGGTCAATCCGCCCACTCACTGTCGCATGCGCGTCGAGAGGCAACGGCAGCCGGAGTGTGTCCGACGCCGACCAGCGCCGAAACACGTTGCTGCGCACCGTCGCGCCGGCGCTCTCAAAATCGTAGTCCGTGTAGTTCGCGAGCAGCTCGAACTGCGCGCGGTTGCGCCAGCCCGGACCGGGAGTCCAGACAACACCGGGCGCGAGCCGGAACACGCGGTTCCAGCGGTTGTCCGCCGAACGTTCACGGTGCAGGTTGACGAGGTGGTCGAGCAGGACGAATGCATCGACGGTCACGCGCGTGCCCGGCATGATGAGCACGCTCGCCGAAGCGGTCACCCGGTAGATGAGCCGGTCGCGGTCGGATGTCTCCAGGCTGTCCGGCGAATCGTAGCGCCACTTCTCGCCGCTCGTGCGTATCCTGAGCGTGTCGCTGATTCCGCGCCGTTCCGCACGAACCGTCAGCACCTGGTTGCGGCCGAGGATCAGCTCGCCGTACGTGCGGTCCTCGAGCCCGATCCGGTACGTGAGATCGCCGGTCCACCGTCGCCAGTAACCGGTGAGGCCGAGATTGTGGATGAAGTCGGTCTCGTCGCTCGGACCGGGCCCGCCGCCGTGATAGTCAACGCTCCGCTTGCGGAAGCTGAGATTGTACTCCCCGGAGATCCGGTCGTGTAACGGCGCGCTCAGGCGGTTGTCCACCTGGATCTCGTCGCTGATCCGGTTCACGATCTGCCCGTCGCTGCCGAAGAACAGGTCGGAGCGCCGGTTCTGCCATGACGTCGCGAGCTGGTTGTGTGCATCGCCGAACTCGTTGACCGTGAGCACGCGCGCGAACACACGGTGGTTTCGCCGATCGCCGTACCGGTTGAGCCAGCCGTCCGCCTCGACATCGACCCCGCTTTCGGCGACGTCGGCCCAGAACAGGCTCCCGCGCCCGGAAATCCCACCGCCGCTGCCCTCGAGCTGCCGGTCGAACGACCCGCCGACGAGCAGCCGGCCCTCGACGGACGCGTTCGGTGTGTACGAAAGCCCGGCGCGCGTGATCGAACGGCTGATCCGGATGTCCTGCCCGAGTGAGGGAGGCTGCGGCGGGGATTCGAGCGAATGGTCGGCGGGGTACGGCCTGAACGCGCCACGGTCGCTGAGGAACGGCGCCCGGCGGTCCTGGAAATCCTGGCCCTGCAGTTCGAGTTCGAGCTCGATCACATCGGTGAGGCGGCGGGACGCGTCGATGCGCGCGTCGAAGTCGTTCTTCCACTGGGATTCGTAACCCTGCAGGCTGCGTTCGGTGAGCTCGCCGTAGCCGAACGAGACGAGCCGGAACGATTCCGACTCACTCCTGATCGCCTCCTCGACCCGCCATGTCCTCGTGTCCAGCTCCTGCTGGAAGCGGGCGGTGAGCGAATCGGGCGACTGCCCCGATGCCACGGCGGGAACCAGCAGCACCAGCGCGATCCGGTGCGGCCGGATCCGGCTCACTCGTCCGGATCTCGCCGCTGCGGGGGCAGGTAGTCGCCCTCATGCAACGGGCGCAGCCGGATCCCGAGCCGGCGGGCCGCCTCCCGTGACCCGCCGCCGGCGCGGCCGACGATCGCGCCGGCCGAGATGACCAGCTTGAGCGCCTCCTCCACCGACATGTTCAGGTACGCGACGTCCTTCTTCGGTACGAACAGCAGGTACCCCGAGGTCGGGTTCGGAGTCGTCGGCACGAAGATGCTGATCACATCCTCCGCGATCGAATCCTGCGGCGCCCCTTTCGTGTCCTGCGTGACAAACCCGATGCTGTACACGTGCGACTTCGGGTACTCGATCATCACCGCGTACTTGAACACCTCCTTCTGCCCGCCGAGCAGCGCCTGCGAGATCTGCAGGATCGCCACGTACACCTTGTTCACGAGCGGAATCCGCTCGAACCACTTGTTCACGAGCAGAACGAGGCGGTTGCCGAGGTACTGCTTCGAGAACCAGCCGGCGAGCACGATCAGCGCGAGCAGCGTGATGAACCCGAGCCCGTACAGGATCTGCTGCTGGAAGAACGGGATCCCGATCACTTCCCCGAGCAGGTACTGGATCGGCCGCCCGAGCAGGCTGTCCATCACGATGAACAGGTTGACGATGATCCAGATCGTGATCATCACCGGACCGAGCACGAGCAGGCCGGTGACGAAATAGCCGCGCAGCCGCTTCCATCCAGAATCCGGCACCTGTTTCCTTGCAATCGCCATCTGGACTCCCGATCCACTGCCCGCCGGCTGAGCGCCGGATTCCTGTCATTTCAGGTACTTGAACAGCTCCGTGTCCGGCGGGAGCACGAGTGTCGTGTTCTCATCGAGCGTCTTCCGGTACATCTCGAGCGTGCGGGTGAAGTCGTAGAAATCGGGATCGCGGTTGAACGCGTTCGCGAAGATCGCGATCGCCTCCGCCTCCGCTTCCCCGTGGATCACCTTCGCTTTCCGGTACGCTTCCGCCTTGATCACTTTCACTTCCTTGTCCGCCTGCGAACGGATCACCTGCGCCTGCTCTTCGCCCTCGCTGCGGTACAGGTTCGCGATCCGTTCACGTTCCGCCCGCATCCGCCGGTAGATCGCATCCTCATTCTCGGGCGGCAGGTCGGTGCGCTTGATCCGCACGTCAAGCACTTCGATCCCGTAATCGACCGACTTCTCTTTCGCGCTTTCGGTAACGGCGACCATGATCTCCTCACGGTTCACCGAGACGATCTCCTCCATTTCGTGCTGGCCGAGCTCGCGCAGCAGGTCGGAATAGATGATGTCGTCGAGGCGCGCCTGCGCTCCGCTCTCTGTAGCGACCGTCTGCCGGAAAAGCAGCGGGTCGGTTATCCGCCAGCGCGCGTACGCGTCGATCACCATGTTCTTCTTGTCTTCGGTGACGACGATGTTCGGCGGGCTATCGTAGATGAGAAGGCGCCGTTCGAATCGCTCGATCGTGCGGAACGGAGGTGGGAGCTTGAAATGCAGCCCCGGCTCCGTCACCGCCTCAAGCGGTTTGCCGAACTGGAGGATCAGCACCTGTTCCGTCTCATTCACTGTGAACGTGATCAGCCCGAACACGATCAGCAGGACGACAACGATGATCACGATTCTGACGACTGGTTTCATCGTCCCGATCCTCCCTGTTTGCTGTTGGACTCCGCCGCCTGTCCGAAGGTCTTTGCACCGACGACGTTGATCAGTTCGCCGCCGTTCGGCGTCTGCATGATGTACTTGTTCAGCCCGGGCAGCACTTCTTCCATCGTTTCGAGCAGCATTCGTTTGCGGGTGACGGTCGGCGCCTTCCCGTATTCAACGAGCACCGCCTTGAAGTTCTCGGCGTCACCCTCGGCCCGTTTCACTCGTTCCTGGGCCAACCCCTGAGCGTCGAGCACCATCTTCTCCGCCTCACCGCGCGCGCGCGGGATCAGGTTGTTCGCATACCCCTGCGCCTCGTTGACCAGACGCGCTTTGTCCTCCTTCGCGGAAGCAACTTCACGGAACGCGTCCGCCACCTGCTCCGGAGGGAGCACGTCCTTGAGCTGGAGCTGGGTCACGGTCACCCCGGTCACGTACTCGCTCAGGATCGTCTGCAGATTATCCATCGTTTCCGCCTGGATCTGCCCCTTGCCGGTTGTCAGCACTTCGTCGATCCCGTGCTTCCCGACAACCTGCCGGATCACAGCCTCGGTCGCGGCGTGCACTGTCTGCGGAACATCGCGGACGACGAACAGGTACTTGACCGGGTCCGTGATCTTGTACTGCACGATCAGGTCGATATCGACGATGTTCAGGCTCCCGGAAAGCATGAGCGACTCCTCGGACACGTCCACAACCCGGTCGCGGCGGGGATCGTAGCGGAATCCGATCTCGATCCGCTTCACCTCGGTCACCTTCGGCTTGTCCACGGTCTCGATCGGGTACGGTATGTGGTAGTTCAACCCTGACCGTTCCAGTCGCGTGAACTCGCCGAACGTGCGGACAACACCGGCCTGGTCGGGGCCGATCACGTGCACGCCTGTGAGCAGCCAGATCACGGCCACGACAATCACGAGCCCGATTCCGCTCCGCCCGAACAGCCGGCCGAAGTCAGGCAGACGAACCGTTTCGTCGCCGATCCGGTAGTACTTGTACGGTATCTTCATGTTCATTCCTCCGTTGCGGAGTGTGACGACGCGGCCGGATGCCCGTCGTCCCATGTGATCCGGTCCACTAAAACATCCTCAACGCGTACTGGAGAAAATGGCTGAGCCCGCCCGTCGCATCGTTGTACACGACTGAATAGACGACTTCGTAGCGCGCGGTTTTATCGCTGCGCAACGCGACTCCCGCGGTCGCGTACCAGTCGTCCTGCTCGTGAATGTACCCGCCGAGCAGGTGGATCCGGGCGCTGCCGCCGATTTCGCCGCCGACACGGTACTGATCGAGCGCGTCCTCCCAGTTGTCCCCTTTCCGCCAGATCATCGACGAGGAGAGCGTGACCGGCCCTCCTCCCCACGACGCGCCGTATTCGACCCGCTGCTCGAAGCTCTCGAAGTCCTCCGGGCCGATCGTCACTCCCCGCGCGACGATCCCGAGCGTCGCACCTGACGGGTGTCGGGCCAGGAACCCGAAATCGAACGGCACGCCGAACTTCCACGTCCCGCTGTGCCGGCGCTCGAACGCGAGGTGGACAGTCGCCGCGCCGGGCGTCGCATCCGTCAGGTTGAACGCGACCGGCAGGCCCGCGTCGTAGAACCGCCCCGACCCCTCCGGCGACGGGTACTCCCACCCCTGCGCGATCAGCGCGACCGGAATACCGTAGTCCGAGGACTTGTTGTAGAGATGGAGCCAGAAGCTGCGAGGCCCCTCCACGAACTGGACCGGCTGGATCCCGGCGCCGAACGTGAGCTTCTGCCACACGAGCGACGCCGGGTTGTGATAGACCGCGCCCGGTCCATTCCACAGTGCCGCGGACGCCGCCCCCATCGCCACGTGCCGCGCGCCGACCGGGTCGAACGGAAGCGGTTCCGCCGCCGAATCAGCGACTGCGGCCGCCGTGACGATGACAGCGGCCATTCCCACGCACACATTCCGCAGCAACCGTGTCGGCTTCATGATTCCGCAAAGTACGGTGACGGCGAGGAACGGACAAGCGGGCGAGCTCGCTCGCCGGCCGTGAAGTGCCTGAAGGGAACCGCGGCCCGCCCGCAGCTGTCTCGACCGCGAGCCGCCGGTCGGGCTTGCGAGGTTCGGGCAGTTCGCATACTTTGACCCGGAATCCAGAGGCACAGTCGCACAGAGGGGGCCTGCAATCCCCGCAACCACCCGGAACGGGAGACGTTCAACCATGCGCGCTGCACTGCTCGCTCTGATTGCCGTGCTGCCGGCCGTAACCGTCACAGCGCAACCGCCGGACTCCTACCACGACCTCGACGAGACCTACGACGCGCTCTACGAGCTCGAGGCGCAATATCCCGACGTGATCAAGATCGATTCCGTCGGCCACAGCCAGAAAGACCACGAGCCGATCCTGCTCGTGAAGATCTCCGAGAACGTGCACATCGACGAGGATGAGCCGACCGTTCTCATCGTCGGCCACATCCACGGCGAGGAGATCCTCGGCAACGAGATCACGCTCCGGGTGATCGAGGAACTGGCCTCCGACATGCACCCGGAGTTCCGCTACCGGCGCGAAAACCTGGAGATGTACTTCATCCCGACGATGAACCCGGAGGGGATGAAGGTCGTGTTCGGCGATCCGGACGATCCGGACCTGATCTGGGGGCCGGACGTCACCTACCGGAAGAACAAGCGTGACAACCTCGGCGACGGCGTGTTCCGCTACCAGGTCGGCTGGGGCAACGATACCTCCGGCGTCGATCTCAACCGCAACTTCGCGCTCAACTTCTTCCACGGCGACACGCTGTTCCATCTCGTGGACGAAACGGAGCCGTACGACTACTACCGCGGCCCCGGACCGTTCAGCGAAGCGGAAACGCAGGTTGTCCGCGATCTCCACTACGATTTGCAGCCGCTGTACGGGATCACCTTCCACTCCTCGCGCTCCGGCAGCTTCTCCGAGAAGGTGTTCTACCCGTGGGACTGGAACGAAGGCGACGAGTTGAAGATGGCGCCGGACCAGGACGTGCTCGATGATGTCGCAACCTCGTTCGCGGAGCGGATCTCCAGCCTCAGCGGCGGCACATACATACCGCTGCGCAGCGCGGGCCGGAACGCGAAAATGCACGACTGGACGTACGCCGCCGCCGGCTGGATGAACCTCGAATGCGAGGTCGGCAACCAGAACATCCAACCGTCCGAGCAGATCATGGAGCAGGTGATCGAGGACGTGAAGCCGGGCGTCTATTACCTGCTCGACCGCGCGTACGGGAGCGACGAGCTCGACACGCCGTCCGGTTACCTCGAAATCCGCGCGCAGGACGAATCCGGCCAGCCGCTCGCCGCGGAAGTGCTGATCCCGGATCGCGTGAACGGCTACATTCGACCTCGCTACACCGACCCGCAGTTCGGCGTCCACCGCCGCGCGCTGCTCGAGGGGAACTACACGGTCGTCACCCGCGCGTGGGGGTACGTGCCCGATACGTCCGTGGTCAACGTCGGCACGCACGGCCCGGCGCCGTACACGATCACCCTCGAACGCAAGCCGCACAACACAGTGCACCTGCGCGCGCTCGACGCGACAACGCAGGAGCCGGTTCCGGCCACCTTCATCGTCCACCGCTCGTTCGATTCGGACACGATGTTCGTCGCGGGCGGCGATGCCAGCGAGCTCTGGCCGCGCGGTGCGTACACCGTGGAAACCTGGTCACCCGGCTACATTCCGCGCGCGGTTTCGTTCGAGGTCGAAGGGCCGCACCTGATGGAAGTGTCACTCGTCGAACCGGACGGCGCGATCATCGATGATTTCGAGTCGGGCGTCCCGGAACGATGGACGAACAGCGGGGACTTCAGTTGGCTGCGATCCGGCCTCGAAGCGTACGAAAGCGTCGCCTCGTTGAAGAGTGCACCGGATCAGTTCTACGAACCCGAAATGGAAGGCGCGGCGACCGTCGCGTACGAGATCCCGGCGGGCGTCGAGTCGCTGGCGCTGACCGGCCGGGTGCGCTACGAGCTCGAGCCGGACTACGACTTCTGCTACGTCGAGTTCAGCGCCGACAACGGCCCGTGGACTGCGCTCGACACGCTGAACGGCTTCTCTGCGTGGCGGCGGTTCCTCTACGATTTCCGCGAGTTCCGCGACGCGGAGACGGTGCGCGTGCGCTGGACGGTCGCCTCGGACGAGATGGAAGAGGACCGCGGCGTGTTCCTCGACGACGTCGAGCTGAGCTGGTCGAGCATCTGGGTCAGCGCGCCGGAACAGGGCGCGCGGCCGCTGACATGGGCGCTCCATCCCGCGCACCCGAACCCGTTCAACCCGAGCACCCGGCTCGAGTTCGAATTGGCGGAGGCGACCGAGGTCACGCTCGCCGTGTATGACATTCTCGGCCGGGAGGCCGCAACGGTTGTCGCCGGCCGCCTCGAAGCCGGTCCGCACGCGCGCACGTTGAACCTCGCCGGGCACGCGAGCGGCGTCTATTTCGTCCGCCTCGACGCCGGCGAGTTCCAGCGCACGCGCAAGGTTCTCCTGATCCGTTAGACCCGCGATTGGCCGCAACCGCACTTGCAAACAAGTGCGGGCACGAGGCGGGTTGGGGGCGGACGCGACGCAGGTCGGGCGGCAGGAGGCCGGCGGCACGGGGCCGGCAAATGGGTGCCCGCGGTTGCTCGCAACCGCGGCTCATCCGCCAGTGCGTGAAACCCGCGGCAAGCTCCGGGCGACACAACCCGCCCTGCCTCTTTCACCGCCGCCCGGAAGTTCTTCCCCCGCTTGCGCGTTTCCCCTTGTGCGCACCGGACGCCGCCGCTTTCTTTCCGACAATCGGAACACGCGGGAACTGAGCGGACGGCATCGATGGACGACGTATCTGTTTCGCGCGCGGAACGGCGGAGACGGTTCCTTCACAGTCTCGGCCCGGGCCTGATCTGGGCCGCGGCCGCGATCGGGGTCTCCCACCTCGTGCAATCTACCCGTGCCGGCGCGACGTACGGGTTTGCGATCCTGTGGGCGGTGATCGTCGCGAACGTGTTCAAGTACCCGTTCTTCGAATACGGCCCGCGCTACGCCGCCGCCACCGGCGAGAGCCTGCTCGAAGGCTACCGCCGGCTCGGGAAACTGCCGATCGCGATCTACATCGTGCTCACGCTCGGCACCACGTTCACGATCATGGCCGCGGTCACGATCGTCACCGGCAGCCTTGCCACCCAGGTGTTCAGCCCCGCGCTCACCCCGGTCAGCTACTCGATCATCCTGCTCTTCATCTGCGTGATCATCCTCATCATCGGCCGCTATCCGCTGCTGGATTCACTTGTGAAGGTGATCGTCGTCGTGCTCGCGCTGACCACGCTCGCCGCGGTGCTGGTCGCGATCGTGAAGCCGACTCCCGCGGCGAAGCCGGTTCAGACCCCCGGCCTGTGGACGGTGGGCGGGATCAGCTTCCTCGTCGCCCTCATCGGGTGGATGCCCTCCGCGATCGACATCTCGGTGTGGCACTCGCTGTGGACGCTCGAACGCGTGAAGCAGACGAAGTACAAGCCGACAAAGAGCGAGGCGCTGCTCGACTTCAATATCGGCTACGTCGGCACCGCGATCATCGCGGTGATCTTCCTCGGGCTCGGAACGCTTGTGATGCACGGGTCCGGCGAGAAGTTCTCGGAGAGCGGGGCCGTGTTCGCGCAGCAGTTGATCTCACTGTACACGAAATCGCTCGGCGGCTGGACCGGCCCGATCATCGGAATCGCGGCGTTCACGACGATGTTCAGCACGACGCTCACCTGCGTCGATGCGTTCTCGCGCGTGCTCCGCCGGCTCACCGGGATCGTCGTCCCGCGCACCGTGCCCCGCCGGTACGAGATGCGTCTCTACTTCGGGTGGATGGCTGTGGTTGTCGCCGGTGCGATCCTGCTCCTGACCACGTTCCAGTCCGGGCTCACCGGGATGGTCGATCTCGCAACCACGCTCTCCTTCCTCACCGCGCCGGTGCTCGGCTACCTCAACCTGCGCGTGGTCACCGCACCGTACATGCCCCGGCACGCCCGGCCCGGAACGACGATGCACGCGCTGAGCTGGATCGGGATCGTGTTCGGCGCGGCGCTCGGAATCATGTTTCTCTATTGGCGGTTCGTACTTGGCGCAGCAGGATGACAACCGTGAACGAACACGAGCGAACGGGAACCACCTCTTCACCAGCCGCAACGCCCGCATCGAACCGGCTGCGTGGCTGGAAGACGGGAATGCTCGTGTTTGCCGGTGCGCTCGCATTGCGGCTGCTGTATCTGCTCACACTCGCCGGCAATCCGTGGGTAAACCAGCCGATCGTCGATGAAGTCGCCTACCGCGAGATGGCGTTCGCGGTGCTGCACGGATCGCCCGACCTGTACCCGTTGTTCCGCCCGCCGCTGTGGCCGTTCGTGCTCTCGCTCTACTACGCCGTCGCGGGCACGGACGCCGGGTTCTTCGGCGTGCGCGTGCTCAGCGCCGTGATCGGGGCGCTCGCGGTCCTCTCCGGCTTCCGTGTCGCCGAACGGCTGTTCGACCGGCGGATCGCGTGGTTCTCGGCGACGGTCGCGGCTCTCTGCGGGATCACGCTCCACCTGCACACAACCGGGCTCGCGACCTCGCTGTTCACCCTGCTCACCGTGGAAGCAGTCCGCCGCACGATCGTCGCCCGTGAACCAGACAGCCCTCCGGTCTCCGCGCTGTTTGCGGGGATTCTCTGGGGACTGGCGGTGCTCGCGCGGCCGAACGCACTCGTCTCAGCGCTCGTTTCCGCCGCCTGGCTGCTGGTCGCGGTCCGCACGCGCCACCGGATCCCGCTCGAGAATCGCATCCTGCGCGCGTTTGCGCTCGTGCTCGCGCTGATCCTCGTAGTTGCACCGGTGACGATGTTGAACTGGGTGCACGGCCGCGATTTCGTGATCGTTTCGAACAACGGCGGGATCAACTTCTATCTCGGCAACAACCGGTACACGGACGGGATGAGCCCGCAGCACCCGCAGCTCGGGCCCGACTGGTCGCCCGCGGCGGCGGAACAGTGGGCATCAGAGCAGGCGGGGAGGCGGTTCAAACCGTCGGAGGCGTCGGGCTGGTACTACCGGAAAGGGCTCGAGTACTGGCGCGATCACCCGTTCGACGCGGCCGGTCTCTGGCTCAAGAAGCTCCTGCTCACTGTCGGCGGCACGGAGACGAGCAACAACGGTGACTGGAAGTTCTTCGCGGAGCACCGGATCATGCTGCGCGCCCTGCTCCTCGTCGGCTTCTGGTGGATCGGCCCGCTCGCGTTCATCGGGATCTGGCTGCGACGCAAAGACACGCGCGTCGCCTACCTCGCGGCGATTGTCGCGCTCAACCTGCTGCTCATCTCGATGTTCTTCGTCGCGTCACGGTTCCGCGCGCCGTTGATCCCGCTGCTCGCCCCGTTCGCCGTTCACACGATCGCGACGGTCGTCTCGCGGCGCACCTCCGCGCGGCGAACGAAACGCGTCGCGCTCGCCGCGATTGTGCTCACCGCCGGCCTCAACCTCGCAGCCTACCCGTTCAGGCAGCCGGGGAACCCGGCCTACGGGCACCTGCTCACCGGTCGCCTCCACGAGCGAGAGGGCGATACGAAGCTCGCGGCGGATCACTACCGGGAGGCGCTCTCGCACCGGAGCGACACACCTTTCGCGCACATGTACCTCGGCGACCTCGCGCGCAAACGCGGAGACTGGGAACAGGCGATCGCAAACTACCGCCGGGAAAACGAGATCAAACCCCGCTGGAAGGCGTATCGCGGGCTCGGCATCTGCTACCGCGAACGAGGGGTACATGACTCGGCGCGGGTGGCGTTCGAACAGGCGTATCTGCTGAATCCGACCGACGACACCGTGCGCCGCGCGCTCGCCGAGGAGATCGGTGAGCAGGCGATCGATTCGTCCGAACGAGGCGACTGGCGGGCGGCCGCGGATCGGTTCGCACGCGCGCGCCGGGTCGCGCCGGAAAACCCGTTCTTCACATTCGGCCTCGCCGGCGCACGCTGGGCGCTCGGCGACAGCGCACGCGCCGACCGGCTGATCGACTCCCTGCTGCGCAAACACCCGGGCTTCATCCCCGCTCTGCGCTGGAAAGAAGACGGCTGGCGGCCGGCCGAACCCTGACCGGGACCGCTCACCGGTTCCCGTCTGCGTTGATCACACGCGGCGTCCCGTCGTCGCTGAGCGCCACGAACGTGCATGTCGTGCGCACGACAGTCGATTCCCCGACCCGGCCGGCGATCTCAAACGTGATGCTCGTCCGCCCCACCTTCGGATCGCACGCCTCGAAGCGCACGATCTCCCCCACCTTCACCGGCCGCTTGAACACGATCTCGCTGAACTTGACGGTGACCACGTGCTTTTCGCCGGTCCACGTGCGCGCGAAGATCGCGCCCGCCTCGTCGAGCCAGCCCATCATGATCCCGCCGAACAGGTTGCCGTGCGTGCCCACGTCCTTCGTCATGCACATCTTCGCCGTCACCGGATGCCGAATCTCGTCTGCTTTCATCGCCGGTTTCCGCCAGAATGAGCCCGACCCTTTTCCCCGCACTTGTGACCCTCGCATCGCAACCCGACCGCCGGGCCGCCTGCAACAAAGGAGTGTATCGCTCTCCGAACAGGAGCCCGCCCGTCTCCGAGAGTTCGCATGAAAACCGTTGACAACAACGCCGAGGGTTGACTTCAACGCAATCGTACTCTATGCTCCGATCGGATGCAGCACGATGTGGTTCAACGGCGAGCCGGGCGGACAACATGCCAGCGGCCGTGAGCCCGTCGCACGGTCACGTCCCCTAGTCAGGCGGATGCGACGACAACTCATGAACTCCGGTCGCAGAACGTGGATCAGTCAGGCACGTTCCCGACAGGGCTTCCGGAGAGGCATCTCATGAACTGGTTTATCCGTGTCTTGTCAGTAACGCTACCAATCCTGGTGCTGATGGAAGGCAACCTCTTGGCTACTCGCTTCCACCTACGAAGAGGCACACTGATGAACATAGCGAGAGCAGCTGTTGCGGTCTACACGAGTGTTCTCATCAGTATGCTCGCGCCAACGATCGGCAGATGTGCGGAATGGGAACTGGACAAAGGAGCTGTTGAACTTGGAGGAGGGATCGCCTTCAGTCACATGAGTGGTAGCCTCTATGAAGACGAACATGGAAATGGGCTCACGTACTTTGCGTTTTCGCCTGAAATCCGGTATTTTCTGTCACCGGGCATCGGTGTTGGCGGCCGAATTGGCATCGCGAATCTCAGCCAGGGCGATCTGGAGCTTAACGAGCTAAATCTCGGCCCGGTAGCTTCGTATTACTTTGCTGATGAATCCCGGTCATACTGGCCCTTCGTCAGTCTCGGGGTGTTTTATACTAATAGCAGTTTCGACGATG
>JAANWZ010000161.1 GCA_018263585.1 Calditrichota bacterium
GATCCTTCACCCTTCGCGCCTGACGGCGCTTCGGGTTCAGGATGACACATAGGGAGCGCCGAATCGGACCGGCCCTGCGGGTTCACGATGACACTGCGCACGCCGGTCCGAAATCGATATATTCCCGAGAGGCCCGGGGCTCGCGTCGGGTTTCACGAACGGTCGCATCAGCCGCGGTTGCGAGCAACCGCGGGCCTGTTGGCAGTGTCATCCTGAACGAAGCGCGGCGTCTGTTTGTCGCGCGCAGTGAAGGATCTACCAGCAAGAACCACCATGGTCCGATGTTCAACATGACCACTTGGCGGGCTATCGGGTAGATCCTTCACCCTTCGCGCCTGACGGCGCTTCGGGTTCAGGATGACACATAGGGAGCGCCGAATCGGACCGGCCCTGCGGGTTCACGATGACACTGCGCACGCCGGTCCGAAATCGATATATTCCCGTGAGTTTGAGACAGGGAACAAGACCGGACAGCCCCCGGGCCATCCGGAGTCTGAAGCACTCGGCGTGCCAGTGAACCAGGAATCCGACGCGTACAAGTCCGAAGATCGCCGCGCGGAACATGAGCCGACCCCGAGGCCGGAGGAGGCGTTCGTCGTCTATGACAACAACCTCCAGCGCGGCCGCCAGCTCCAGCGAACCCTGTTCCGGATGGGGTTCGCGCGCGTTGTCTGCGCCGGCGGACCGAAGCGGTTAATCGGCGAACTCGTGAACATGTTGAACCAGTTTTCGCTGCAGCACCCGGCGATTGTCACCCACGTCGACGCCTACCCCGTTGTCCGGGCGATCATGGATTCGGACGAGATGGAGGAGATCCGTAACCGCTTGCCCGGGGTTGACAAGACCGCGATCTTCGTGTTCCATGAGTATGACCGCGAGCGGAACCGGCTCACCGGCGTCGATCCGCGGTACGTGCTCAACATGAAGCACTCGCACCCGTTCAACAGGACGCGTATCTCGCAAGTGCTGCGACTGCTGCACTCGTCCTGACCACTCCGTGCCCAGACCTGTGATGAGCGACTCCGCGGGACGTCCGATCCCGACCACACGAACCGATCCGTCCACGTTCGACGCCGGCTTCCGCGAGCACCCCGGCTACGCGGACGCGCTCGCGCACCTGTACGGCCGGCTCGACACGGAGGCGCTCGATCCGAGTCAGTTCAGGCGTGTCGAGCGCAACCTCGACGAGTACCGCGCGTTCCTCCGCCGTCTCGGCGACCCGCAGCTCGCGCGGCCGACGGTGCACATCACCGGCACGCGCGGCAAGGGCTCGACGCTCGCGATGCTCGATTCGATCCTCGTCGCCGCCGGATACACGACCGGCTCGACCGTCTCCCCGCACCTCATCGAGGTGCGCGAGCGCGTTCGCCGCAACGCGCGTGACCTCAGCCGCGCGGAGTTCGCCCGGCTCTATGCGACGGTGCGCCCGGTCGCGGACGAGCTGATGCGCGGCGCGAACTACCGCACCGTGTTCGAGCTGATCACAGCGCTCGCGTTCGTCTCGTTCACGGAGTATTCGGTGGACACGGCGCTCGTGGAGGTCGGGATGGGCGGCAACCTCGATGCGACGAACGTGGTCGAACCCGTGCTCTCGATCGTAACCCGGATCGGGCTCGACCACACGCACATCCTCGGCGACACGGTCGAGAAGATCGCGTGGGACAAGGGCCGGATCATCAAGCCGGGCGGCCCGGCGGTGATCTCGCGCCAGCCGACGGGCGCGCTCGCGGTGCTCGCTGAACGGTGCCGGGAGGTCGGCGTCCATCCCTGGCGACTCGACCACGAGTTCCGCATCGACCGCTGGGAGAATCGCATCGACGGTGCACGGCTCGCGGTGACCACCCCACATCGCGCGCACCCGGAGCTCGCCACTCCGCTGCCCGGCGCGCACCAGGCGGAGAACGCCGCCGTCGCCGTCGCCGCCGCGGACCGTCTCGACGCGGACGGCGTGTTCACGATCCCCGCCGGCGCGGTCCGGGAAGGGCTCGCGAACACCATCTGGCCCGGCCGCGCCGAAATCGTCGAACGCGAGCCGGTTGTCCTGCTCGACGGCGCGCACACCGACCAGGGCGCGACCGCGCTCTCCGCGCTGCTCGACGACCTGTTTCCCGGCCGGCGCCGGATCTACGTGCTCGGGATGAACCGCGACAAGGACATCGACGGCTTCCTCGACTGCTTCCGCGGCGAGCCGGCGCTCGTGCTCGCGACGAAAGCGGAGTCGCCGCGCTCGCTGCCGGCGGAGGAGATGGCCGAGATCGTGCGCGCGCGCGGGTGGCGTGCGGAGTCGGTTCCACTGGCCGACGCGCTCGCGGCGGCGCGGGAACACGCAGCGCCGGAGGACGTGATTGTCGCGACCGGCAGTTTCTACGTTGTCGGAGCCCTGCGGCGCGTGTGGTTGCGCGACTCCGGCGCGAATCCTACTTTGAACGAGTGAGAGCGACCACGGTCAGCGAGGAAGCAACAGATGAACGGCACACATGCGGTTCGCCTGCGTTCGGCGGCGCTGTCCGCGGCCGCGGCTGCAGTGATCCTGCTCGCGTTCTCCGGCTGCGGATCGCCCAGCAGCCCGGCCTCGCCGGGACAGGAGGCGAAGTACTATGATGTCCTCGGCGTCACCGCAACCCGCGGGTTCGCGCTCGATATGGACGTCGCCGGCGACACGCTCTACGTCGCGGAGAACTATTCCGGCGTCGGCGCGTATGACATCGCCGATTACGACGAGATCACGTTCAAGCGCCGCGTCGCAACGGATTCCCGCGCCGAGCTCGTCGATGCCGTGCTCGAATTGAACGCGCTGTTCGTCCATATCACCGACAAAACGCAGATCTACTTCCTCGATTCACTGACCCTCGGTCCCGGCAGTCAGATCGGCAGCGGCGGGGTGAGCGCGATCCTGACGGAAGTCACTCGGGATTCGGTCCAGTCGCAGAACTGGATCAACGACCCGCAGCCGACCGTCGAGGCGGATGTGATCCGCACGCTGCTCGTCGATGGGTCCAGCACCGACGGCCTCCAGGTCGCGACCGTCTATCTCGACTCCTCGAACGTGATTCCGGGCGAGAAACGGTACCTGTTCGAGCACGTGTTCCAGACCGTGCTCAACAACCCGACCGTCCCCGAAACCGGGATCGCATCGATCGAAGGTACGGATGTGGTCGCGGTCGGCCTGCTCGACTACGGGGTCGGGATCGCGAACGTGTCGCCGGAGACCGCGGTGGACGGCGAATGGCTCTCCGACGTGGACACGCCCGGCGAAGCGAGTGCAATCGTGTACGGTGACGGTTACCTGTTCGTCGCCGACGGTGTCGCGGGGATGACGGTGATCGACGTCAGCGACCGGTTCGCGCCCGAGGTCGTCGCCTCATGGAAGATCGAGGGCGTCGATCACGTGGTCAATGTCGCGCTCAGCCAGCACCGACTCGCGGTCGTGGACCAGTTCGACGGCGTCTATTTCCTCGATGTGAGCGACCCGGAAGACCCGGAATACAAGGGCGCGTACGAGGTGCGCGAACCGACCGACGCCGTGTTCGTCGAGAACAACATCCTGCTCGTCACCTCCCGGCTCGAAGGCATCACCGCGCTCAGGCTCGTGTTCTGATGCAGGGGAGGATTGCCGGTACCGGGCCCGCAGTTGCTTGTCGATTCAGACCCGCGGTTGCTTGTCAACCGCGGCTCATCAGCCGGTGCATGAAGCTTGGGGCAATCCCCGGGCCGCGCGACCGCAGCCCTGCGACAGCGCGCAGCGATGTCGAGA
>JAANWZ010000162.1 GCA_018263585.1 Calditrichota bacterium
CGCCCCTTCGGGGCTGTGCGGGAGGGAGATGGACTGCCCTCCGCGGGTTGACACCCGGGGCTATTCAGATTTCGCCCCTTCGGGGCTTGAATGCTCGGTCGCGTTTGCAAGCAAACACGGGTAGATTTCTGTCCTTTATCCACCGGGGTTTGCAAGCAAGCACGGGCCCGTCTTACCTTCGTTCGTCGTGGCGTCAGGGGGAGGATCAGCCACCGCAGGATACACGCGATCGCACGGGCGGCTCGGGCGCAGGCATCGAGGCCGGCGACGCGCGGGGGCAGGCGGAATGGGTACAGGGTGGCGACGGTGACCATGGCGGGCAGCCGAACTTGGGCGGGATCTGATCCGTTTCCGGGCGAAACGGATGTTCAGTGGACAGGGTAAGGAAACCGCTGGTGGGAGTCAAGAGGGTGCCCGGTTTTGGGGAACGCTGGGGATCATGGGCGATCTCTCGCTCACGTCGTCGCGAAACGGTGAGGGCGTATCAAGCTCAGCGGACGCTGGAGATACCGATTCGATGCCAGAGCTCGACGCGATTACCGGCCAGATGAAGCGGGCGTTGCAGGTGGCGGCGGAGGCGCCACTCGTGTTCCGGCTGACTTATCGTGAGCACGGCCGCACGATAAGGGCGTCTGTCGTTCCCGACGGGGACCAGTTCGACCTCGACGCGGGTGAGCTCCCGTTCTTTGCGGTGGAGGACGGGCGCCGGCTGATTGTGTCCCGTGACCAGGTCGAGGAGATCGGCTTCGAATCACTGGTCTATGAGATGGCGGAGCTGATCATTCAGACCGCCGGCGAAGTGGCAAGGGATTTCAACCGCCTGCTGAAGCGGAAGCTGGCCGGCCGGTTGAACCGCGAGGAGAAGCAGGACATTGCGATGAAGGTCGCAATGCTCTACCTGTGCATGCTGCAGTTCCGCCAGTCGTTCGATCTCCCGCCGGAAGTGCGGGACGCGAGCATCGGCCACCATGAGTTCGCGATCCCTGAGACGCTGATCCGCTACAAGTCAGAGCAGGAGGAAATCGGTCGGGAAGAACAGGAGGAGTTCTGCTTTGAGTTCTTTGCCGCAAAGAGCCGCCTGGTCGATGCGATCGAGCAGTTCCTGCGGAAGGTGCCCGATGAAGGCGAGATGCCGGATTCGTTCTGGTTCTTCGCCAAGTCGTATCTTGTCAATCGGAAGCTGAAGCGTGTGCCGGCGGGTGAGCTGGTGAAGCGACTGAATGCCGGCTTGGGAACGCTGGATCTCAACGGCTATATGAAGGAACTCACGACGCCGGCCGAGTTGACGGACGATAATGACGAGACCGCTGAGTGAGCGGTTCAACACGTTTTCGGAAGCCGCCTTCCTGACGAAGAAACCCGGCCGCGGGGCCGGGTTTGCTGCTATCGTCGTGCGAGCCCGCCCGGGGGTGTCAGGCGACGTCGCAGACGTGCCCGACGAGTTTCAGGCTCGGGTCGAGCGCGTCGCTCCCTTCCTCCCAGTCGGCGGGGACGACCTTCCCGGAGTGCTTGCGCCCGTACTGGTACGCATCGATCTGGCGGACGAGTTCCTTCGCGGACCGTCCCACGCCCGGGCTCGTGATCATCACCGACTGGAGAATGCCATCCGGGTCGATGAGGAACGTGCCGCGGCCGTCCATCGCGCTCTCCTGGTCGAATACGCCGTATTCGGCGCCGATCCGGCCGCCGGCGTCGTAGAGCATCGGGTACGGCAGGCCGCCGTCGTACATCTTCGACAGTTCGACCTCGTTCCACATCTTGTGCACGAAGTGGCTGTCCGTGCTGATCGAAAGCACTTCGACGTCCTTTTTCTTCAGCTCGTCGTAGTGCTTCGCGACCGACACGAGTTCGGTCGGGCAGACGAAGGTGAAGTCTGCCGGGTAGAACATGAGCACAACCCATTTGTCGCGCAGTCCCTCGAGATCGACTGTTTCGAAGTCATCCCTGTCCTTGAGATAGGCCATCGCGGAGAACGTCGGCGCCTCTTTGCCAACCATCACAGCCATAGATGTCTCCCTCCTTTGTTCGATTCAACCGAGCACAGGTCAAGATTCGTGCGGCGAGAGACTGTTGATGAAGGCGTGATCGACCGTCATGCTGAACGAAGTGAAGCAGGTCCAGGTTTGCTGAAGGTCGTTTTCATGAGTCAACCTGTTGATAACTCGGACCTTTCCTTCACTGCGTTCAAGACATGCTTCCGCCGCCTGCGCCGGCGTCAGAATGACACGTCACCGGCGGCCGGCCGTTCATCGAGCCTCGAGTACTTTTTCAACAGTCTCGCGGCGAGTTAGGCTCACCTTCACGCCGCGCAAAGTATGCGCTGTGCAGGGGGGAGGCAAGCGCAAGGCCCGCGCCGGAGAGCGGTCGTGAGACAGCGGCGGTCACCGGGGAGGCGCTCCCGGCAGCGGTGCGCTCGGGCGCGGCGGTGCGGGTTTGCCGCGGACAGCGCGCCGGCGCCGCCGACGCACACCACATGCACGGGAGGTTTCGGGTCGCGAGGCGAAGTGTTCACGCACGCGCCGGCAGAGGCTGTCAGCGCGCGCTATTCTCCACGGCGGCGAACACCTCCTCCGGGTCCGGAAAGCGGCCGGCGCTGTGCTTCGAGAACAGCAGCCGATCGTCCAGGGAGACGTCGAACACGCCGTCTTTGCCACGGATGAGCTCGACGCCGGCGTCCGGGTACTTCTGCCTCAGCTGGTCCGCCAGACTGGCGGCACGGGGATGGTAGTTTCAAACGACGCAGTACTCGATCCGGAACTTCATTTCATCTTCCCGTCCTGCTTCATCGACGCGGTCGTTTTCCGTTCCTTTTCCAGTTCATCGAGCGGTTTCTGCAGTGCCTCCTTGATCCGGCGGCCGGGGCGGAAATGAGTTTTCCTCCGTGCCGGGATGTAGATTTCCTCGCCCGGCTTGCGGGGATTGCGCGCCTTCGGCTTCGGGGCGGTGTTCTTCACCTGGAGCACGCCGAAGTCGCGGATCTCGATCCGGCACTCGCCGAGCGTGTTCACGATCATGTCGCGCATCGTGGCGAATGCGGCATCGACGATCGGTGCAACGACCTTCGGGTCGAGCCCGGTGCTCCTGGCGGTCTGCTCCACTACGTCCCGCTTGATGAAGGTACGGGGTCGCTCGCTGCTCATTCTTCTGCCTCGCCTTTGCTGTAAGCGGGTCGGATTCCACCTACAATGTAGAAAACACAAGCATGTAAGTAAAGTGATCGGGGTCACTCGACGGTTTTCACGATCCCGGTCCGGCATTGACGGTTTTGCCGGGCCGTCGTACCTTCCACCGGCCTCACCTGAAAGGGCACGATGAGAGACGTTCCGCTGATTCTGTTCGAGGATCCCGGGTACCGGCGGTTCGGTCCGCTCACTGCGTTGCGCCCGGTGTGGGATCTCGTGATCGGGCTCGAGACGCTCGCGAACCGGATCGCGCGCAGGCTCGACCGTCAGCCTTCCTCCTGGGTTCCGCGCGAAGATATGAAGGACCTGGTCAAGGAGCAGTACGGCGTCCGCGCGACGCACCTGCCGACGAAGGGCGATGTGTACCTCGTGAACGGGCGCGTGATCGGGCACGTGCCGCGGGAGGGGCTCGACCCCGACTGCCGTCATCTCGTGTGGACCGACGGGCCGGACGTGATCGCCGCGCGCATCCCGGCAAAGGTCGCGCGTCGCTGGCTGAAGTTGCCGAAGCAGAACCCGGCCGACTTCTCCGCGCAGATGCTCGTCACGATCTGGGGCCGGGAGATGGGCACGCCGGAGGTCGAGATCCGCGAGGAGAAGGGCTCGCTCGCGTGGTGGCCGTGGGACCTGCTCCGCCGCCAGGGCGAGATCATCCGCAACTCGCTGCGCCGGGTCGGCGACGGCGCGATCAACGGCGACGTGCATCACTCCGCGATCCTCGTCGAAGAGAGCCGGATGCACGTCGCGGAAGGAGCGAGCGTCGCTGCCGGGGCGGTGATCAATGCGTCCGACGCACCTGTGATCGTGATGGAAGGCGTGCGCGTGATGCCCGGCGCGGTGATCATCGGGCCGGCCGTGATCGGCCCGCATTCCACGGTCAAGGTCGGGGCGAAACTGTACGGCCCGCTCACGGTCGGGCCGGTGTGCAAACTCGGCGGCGAGATCGAGGATTCGATCTTCATCGGCTACTCGAACAAGCAGCATGACGGGTTCCTCGGCCACGCGATCGTCGGCGAGTGGGTCAACCTCGGCGCCGACACGAACAACAGCGACCTGAAAAACAACTACTCGACCGTGAAAGTCGTGATCCACGGCGAAACGATCGACACCGGCGAGACGTTCTTCGGCAGCCTGATCGGGGACCACGTGAAGACCGCGATCAACACGCAGTTGAACACGGGGACGGTGATCGGGGTCGGGACGAACGTGTTCGGGGCGGGGTTTCCGCCGAAGACGATCGGCGCGTTCCGCTGGGGCGGGGCCGGCGGGTTCGAGATCTACGACTTCGAGAAGTTCCGGGCGACAGCGGAACTCGTGATGGCCCGTCGCGACCGCCGGCTCACACCCGCGACGCTGCAACTGATGAAGAAACTGCACCAGGAGGCGATCGGCGGCGGCGCCTGACGGAACAGCGGATCACGCGGATGCGACGGATAGGATTGTAACCACGGATGCGACGGATACAACGGATGGAACTGCGGGTACTGCGACCGACATGGCCGTAGTGGGAGGAACTCGTGCCCGCGCTTGCTCGCCAAGCGCGGACGCTGATCGGGCCCGGCCTGCAAGCAGGCACGGGGCACAGCGCGCCCGGAGCCTCAGCCTCGGGTCTCATACA
>JAANWZ010000163.1 GCA_018263585.1 Calditrichota bacterium
TGGACAAGATCACATACCTGTCTCAAGGCCGAGTCGGGAATTGGACTTAGAACGCGGGAGTTTTCGCCGAAGCCGTAGGATGAGCGAGCGGCGAGCAGACTGTCCAACATCATCAAGCCGTACTCGTCACTAATCACATCGGCCAGATACGTAGAATCCAGACTTGCGATGGAGGCACGATATGCACGCTCGTAGGTGATATAGCTTGCGACGGCGATCAGGAGAGCCAAAGAGGCACCGAGAGCAACATAGACACGGACACGTTTCCTACGATACTTCTTGACTGGAACTGGTACACCGGCCGTTCCGATATCGCTGTAGTAGGCTTCATATACATCAACTGCTTCCTGGACACCTTTGAGACAGGTCTTTCCGTGTTGGATCAACCTGATGTCAAGATCAGTTTGTGAAGAAATCCATCCGGACGCGTTTTCCCAGACAGAGTTCGAGGTCAGGACTTGTCCAGGGTTGGCGATGGATTCGATGCGCGACGCGCGGTTAACGTGCTTGCCGAAGATGTCCGGTTGAAGGGTGTTTTCGACAGCAATCTGTCCGAGGTGAATTCCGATCCGCACCTTCAGGGTGTAGTTACCGTGCGTGAACTCGGCAGAACGCTCATCGAGGGCGCGCTGAAACTCGAGCGCGCGGATCACCGCTGTGGAAGGTTCAGAAAACACGGCAAGGAAGGAGTCGCCGATCTGCTTCACGATCTCGCCCGCGCCATCCCGCGACACGGTTTCAATGAAGAGCCTGTCGTGTTCTCTCCTGAACTCGGCGGACACTGACTCGCCGGCCGTTTCTGTGAACTTCGTATAGCCGACGATGTCGGTGAACATGATGGTGAGGATGGCGGTGTCTTTCAGCCGCCGGAACCGCTCGATCCGGGTGACTTCGGAGCGCGAGAGCGCGATCTGCTTTCCGACGTCGTCCATAGCTTTCCCTCCCCGCCTGTTCGAAGGGGATGCCTGTCTCTCAAGCAGGGTTCGGCCTACAGCATCCGCCTACCCGACCGCGTCAGGCAGCCCCTCTTCGTGAAGCCGGGGCAGAATGGGCACATTCCGACACCCCGGGTTCGGCGAACCCGGGCTACGCCATCCCCGTCCGCGTGCGTGCGAGCCATTCGGCCGCGAACACGGCTGTGACGAGCAGCAAGGTAAGCCTTCGGTGTACCGGATGTCTGACTTCATCCTCAATCGTCCTCATCGGGTCTGCCGCGTTCAAGTGCCTCCACGTCCGCCAGATCCTGAAGCCGGCCGGTCGCACGTTTGTTCCTGATCAGGTCGTCAAGCGACAAGACGTGTACTTCAATTCCGTCCAGAGTTATCGCGGGTGCACGGCTGTACGCTTCGCTGAAACGCAAACCGCTGACACCGGTAATCACATCGATTCGTCTTGGAATGACACCGATCTGGAAGATCGTATCATCACGACGTAGATCATCCTCTGTGAGATCATGCAGCGGCGCACCATACGCTTCAAGCGCGCGGAGGACAGCGGCAGCATTTGCGCGTGACGGTTCAACCCAAAGGTCAATATCCATTGTCGCACGAACATGCCCATGCGCCGCCACAGCGTAGGCGCCGACGATCATGAACTTAACGCGCTCGTCGATAAACGCGCGCAACAGATCTTTGTAGTCTTCGTTCAGCATCATATTTGTCACTCATCGCGGAGAGTTGCTTAGTCAGCGGCCACACCATTTTGATCCGCTCTTCCATTGTACCGGGAACAAAGTTCTCATCCAGTGGTTCAGGGTCGGATAAGCGGCGTTTACGGACGCGAGATCGGTCCAATCGTTCTGACATGGAATTCCCTCCTGCACTAAAAGTGCGAGCCAGCCGGATGGAGCTTACCAGCCTGTGGTCGGAAGGTACGACATGGAGGGCGGATATGCTACGTATCCTGCCGCGTTTCGTACGGTTGTAGAACCGGGCGTTGGAATCGTTTCTATACCATCCCCGTCCGTATCCGCGCCAGCGACAGCCATTCGGCGGCGAGGGTGGCGGCGACGAGCACAGGGTAAACCTCCGGTCTATACTGATTCTCGAAAGAAATGTCGCGTGCGAGAAATTCACCCGCCTACATCCGCGCGGGCAAGCCCGCACGGCCGGTACACGGATGAGACATTTGTTCCAAGAACCAGTATAACGGACGTTTGACCTCATCTTCAATCATCCGCATCAGGTCTGCCGCGTTCGAGTCTCTCGACGTCCGCAAGGTCCTTCAGGCGGCCGCTGGCGCGCTTGTTTTTGATCAGATCCTCGACCGACAGGACTCGAACTTCCATGCCACCAAACACGCCTCTGAGGGAATTGCGATAGGCCTCTTCAAATTCCAAACCTGATACATCGGTTATGATGTCGATTCGTTCCGGTGGCCTTCCCATGTAGAAGACCATTTCCTTCTTCTGGAGTTCTTCTTCTGACAAGTCAAAGGGAGCGCCGAACTCGTTCAGTGCACGGACGACGGCCGCTGCGTTCGACGGAGAACGCTCGATCCAGAGATCAATATCTCCGGTCGCACGCGGAAATCCATGCGCGGTCATGGCATATGCACCGACGACGAGATATCTAACGTCTTCGTCGTTGAAGGCGCAGATCAGATCTCTGTGATCTTCGCTCAGGATCATATTTTCCACACAGAGCGTATCCCCGCTGACTCAGTTTCCACGTCATCTCGAATCGTTCTTCCATCGTGCCTTCGACGTAACTGTGGTCGTCAGCATCATGGAGACTTCGCACCTCGAGCTTCATATTTGTGCGCTTACCCTTCACGGCCATTCCTTTCGCTCATTTTCCTCGGGCGCCATTGCTACGCCATCCCCGTCCGTGTGCGTGCGAGCCACTCGGCGGCGAGGGCGGCGGTGACGAGCAGCAAGGTAAGCCACAGGCCGAACGGTCGCCACGTTCCTCGCACATCGACCCACTCGCCGCCGCGGGGGAGCAGGGAGGCGAGCGTGTCGAGCGCGACGGTGGAGAAGATCACGTGCCCGCCGGTGGCATCGGCGATCGCGCGCAGCCGGTCGGGCCGCATCCGCCGTTCCGCGGCCTCGAGCTCGAACCGGTCGACGACGAATTCGCTCGTGCGGGTGACGGTTTCCTCGTCGGTTTCGACGGTCGCTTCGACGTGGTAGCGCCCTTCTCCCCACGGTACGAACCGTGCGAGGTAGCGGCCGCCGCCGAGCGACTGGAACTCGACGGTGCGCGCGCGGCCGCCGTCACGGTCCTCCCCGGCGGGCGCGCCCTTCTGCCCGCCGTCCGAGGTTTCCCCGTCCCCCGGCGCTTCACCGTCTCCACCTCCCCCGGCGGCGCGGCGGGTGACTCTGGCGGTGACGCGCGCGTCCTCGACGGGATTGAGCGCGGCGTCGCGTACGGTCGCCTGCAGCCGGGCTTCTTCGCCGCCGGCGAACAGTTGCTGCTCCGGCCTGACCGCGATCCGGTCCTGTTCGCCGCCGCCGGTGAGCCAGCGGAGCGTGCGGTCGAGCAGCGCATGGAACCCTTCGCCGCCGGGATCTTCGACGCGCCGCACGCGATCCCAGCGCGCGAGTCCGGACGCGAACCAGGCGAGCGTGCGCGGATTGCGGGAGCTGGCGATGATGGTGGGCACGTCCTCGCCGTTCGCCGAGACAACCGCGAGCACGTCCCCCTCCGACGGCCGGTACGGCCCGCGCATCACCGGCGGCGTCGGTCCGGAGGCGAAGAACCCGCCCTGTTCGTTGAACAGCGGGTGCGCTGCGACCGGGCGCAGGATCGCCTCCGCCGGTTCCATCCACACGCGGGGGTTGCCGAGACGTGCGCGGGCTGCTTCGAGCAACGCCGGCGCGATCTGCTCGCCGCCGGCAAACCAGGCCGCGGGGACGTCGGAGTTCGCGACCCGACGTATCGTCTCGATGGAGTTCGAAGACACGGGTCCTGCGAGGAACACAAACGCGGCGTCGATCGCGGGCAGGTCGATCTCGTCCCACGACCCGCGCACCGCCCGGTTCATCTGTCCAGCGCCGATGACGACGACCGGGTCTGTGTCGGGATCGTGTTCGAGCGCGCGTGCGACGGCGGCGGCGTCGGGGTTCGGCGCCGGGGAGACGAGCAGCACGCTGCGCCGTCGCTCGGCGGCCCGGACGACCGCCCGGCGCGTGTTGTTCGTCGTGTCGGCTTCCGGCGGACTCGATTCGCCCGCGCCTGCCTGTTCCGGCGCGACTTCGACCGTCCAACTGTTGATCCCGGCGCGCTCCGGGGTGAGCTCGAACCGGGCGGTCTGCTCGCTCCACATCCCTTCCACGGTGAGCTCGCGGGCGCCGAGCACGCGTCCGCCGTCACCGACAACGCGCACAGTGACCGTCTCGCCGGGAGCTCCGGTCGCGCGGACGGTGACATCGAGCGGGAACGGGTCACCGGAATACGCGAGTTCCGGGGCGACGACGGACGAGACGACGAGATCGCGCGAGGGCAGCGAATCACCGACGGCGACGGAGTACACGGGGACGCCGAGCCGGGTCGCGGCGGACGTGTACGAGCCGCCGCGATTGAACGCGCCGTCGCTGATGAGCACGAGCGCGTCCGGCGCGCCGCCGGGGCGTGAGGCGAGCTGGTTGAACGCCGTTTCCACGTTCGTAACCGGCCCGTCGAGCTCCGGCACGCCGCGCGGGCGCCACGGCTGCAGTGCCTGCGAGAACGTGAGGCGTTCGAGGTCGGCGTGCTCGCGGACCACGTCCCAGATGCCGTCCCCGGCGATCGCGCGCGCAGTGTCCTCGCGGCTGCCGGACGGATCGTGAAAGCTCATCGATTCGCTTGCGTCGAGCAGGATCGTGACGAGCGGCCGCACCGGTTCCTCGCGCTCCCAACGGACTTCGAACCCGACCGCGAGCAACCAGACGGCGACGAGCGCGAGCGCGCGGAGGACTGCGAGCGCGGCGCGCGCCCACGGGCGCACCGGCGGGCGCGTCCAGCGGTAGCTCCAGACGGCGAGCGCAACGAGCACGAGCGCCCCGAGGATCGTCCAGCCGAGGCCGATCGTCGTGTGCAACGTGGTCGCGAGCGGGGGCTGAGTCACGCGGAATCCGGGACGAGTGTCAGGTTCGGGTCGGCTTCGGCCGAGAGCGGGTCGGTTTCGCCGCGGCGCAGCCGGTGTTCGGCGACCCAGGCGATCATCGCCGCGTTGTCGGTGCAGTAGTCAACGGGCGGCACGAGCAACCGCAGCCCGCGGTTCCGAGCGAGACCGGCGAGTTGTTCGCGGAGCAAATGGTTCGCAGCAACTCCACCGCCGATCGTGAGCGATGCGTACTCGCCGCCGTCGAGGGCGCGCGTCACCCGCTGCACGAGCTGGCGGATCACGCAGCGCTGGAACGAGGCGGCGAGGTCGGCTTTCCAGGACGAGTTTTCCGCGTGCTGTTCTTCCGCCCGGCGCACGGCCCGCAGCGCAGCGCTTTTCAAGCCGGAGTAGCTGAAGTCGAACGGATTGTCCGTGCGCGCGACGGCGAACGGGAACGCGCGGTTGTCGCCGTGCTCGGCGAGTTTCGCGAGCTTCGCGCCGGCGGGGTAGGGAATCCCGAGCAGCCCGCCGACCTTGTCGAACGCCTCGCCGGCGGCGTCGTCGAGGGTCGCGCCGAGCGGGTAGTAGTCGCCGAACCCGCTAATGCGGACCAGTTCCGTGTGCCCACCGCTCACGAGCAGCGCGAGCGCGGGCAGCGGCAGCTGCTCACCGGCCGCCGCAGCCGACCACAGGTGCCCCTCGAGATGGTTGATGCCGAGGAAAGGAACGTCGAGCGCGACGGCGACCCCTTTCGCGTAACTGACGCCGACGAGTAACGCGCCGATCAGGCCGGGGCCGATCGTCGCCGCGGCGCCGTCGAGCGCACGCGCCTCGAACTGAACTCGCTTCAGCGCTTCGGCGGCGAGCGCGGTCAATGTGCGCTGATGCAGGCGGCTCGCGACCTCGGGGACGACTCCGCCCCAGAGCGCGTGAACCTCCTGCGTTGCGACCACACTCGAGAGCACGCGACCGTCACGGACGACGGCGGCCGCGGTCTCGTCGCACGAGGTTTCCACGGCGAGCACAGTCATCGCGATCAATCCACCTCCAGGCGCACGAGCACCTGTTCCGGCGTGAGATCGATGAACTCGACGCCGTCCGGCAGGGTCACGTCCGGAGTGTACTCGCGCTGATTCCGGTTCCAGCGGTTGAGCGTGAACCGCACGCTGAGGGAGTCGGCGGTCAGGTAGGCGAGCCGTGACGCCGGCCCCTTCACGTGCACATCGACCACGGAGGGTTCGAGGATCACGGTCCGGCCGCGCGTGCTGCCACGCACTTCGATCGGAACCCGCTTGATCGTGCGCTCGCCGAGACGGTCCACTTCGATCTGAATCCGGACTTCGGGGGGAGTCAACTGAACCCGCTTTCCCGCGACGAGGGGAACCGTTTCCTCGATCGACCCGGCGAGCCCGACGAACACCCGCTCCTGCGTCTGCATGCGCTCGATCCGGCTGACGACGGTTTCCGGGCCGGATACGCGCACGCTGTCGGGCGTGACGCGCAGGCTGTCGCTCAGCACATACCCGGGCCGCGTCCGGATCTCCACCTGCGGGCGGACGGGGAGTGTGCGTGTGATCCTGTCTTCCAGCACCACGCGGATCGTGTCCTGGCCGGGGAGCACGAGCGGCACCGCGCTGATCCCCGCCGGCACCTCGACGAGCTCCGTGTGCAGCGGGTACGCGTAGTCGCGATCCACGGCCTGCAGATCGAGCTCGAGGCGCGCGGGACGGAAGAACATCAGCATCATCAGGTCCTTGCCCTTGCCGGAGAAACGGACGGGGACGGAGCTCGGGATGTCCGAGACGAGTATCTTGTCCGGGCGCGTGTTCATGTGCACGACCGGCACGTTGATCGTCGTCTCGTACTCCTGCGTCATCACGACCACGAGCCAGAGCAGGATCGCAAGCAGAAGCATGTAGAGGCGAATGTGCCAGTCGTGTCTGAACCGTTTCCAGAAGGTCAACGTTCTCGTCCGGTTCAATCGATACCCTGTTTTCCGGGGGCGGACGACTGAGTCTAATACTCGACGTGTTCCGGCGCCGGGAGGTCAAGGCTGTCCGCGGAGACTTCGGGTCTGCGCGCTCGCTCGCATGTCTCCATGATCCAGTCCGCGAGATCGACGACCATCTCGTCGGGCAGGCTGTGCTGCGACGGATACAGTTTCATCACCGGTTCGACACCGCCGGCTCTGAACAGGTCTCGCATCGCCTCCGCCTCGCCGGTCTCGATCACGCGGTCGCGGCGGCCGTGCCCGATGAACACGAACAGTCCTCGTTCACATGCGCGCCTGAACCGGGTGCTGTCGCGGTGGGTCTCCGGGACGAATCCGGCGAGCGAGGCGATCCCGTGGAACAGGCCCGGGTTTTCCAGCGCGGCGAGCACTGCCGCCGCGCCGCCCTGGCTGAATCCGACCGCGAACACGCGGGTAGTATCGACTCGGTAATCGTCGGCGGCGCGGCGCGCGACATCGCCGACCCAGCGGCCGGCGAGCGCACGCGACAGGCGGGTCGCCGCAGAATCGCCGGCGCGCGCGAGCCCCCGCGGCCAGTACTCGTAGCCCGCGTCGCCGTCACTGATCGCGTACGGCGCCCGGGGCAGCGCGTAGATCACATCCGGGAGCGCGAGTCGAGCCGCGAACTCGCGCATCTGTTCCATGTCCGCGCCGCGGCCGTGTAGCAGAAGTACGAGCGGATAGGAATCCGCCGAGTTCCTGTCGTATGCGGCCGGGATCAGGACGCTGTACGGCGCGAGCCGCGTCTGACGGATGTATCGCGGGACAGAACCCGCCGCCCCCGAATCAGCCTCGAGACGCGCGAGCCGGCCCATCGCCCAAGTTAGGTTCGCAAACCGGTCCGTACTGTGCAGGGACGACAGGTTCGGATCGTTGACTGTCCACGTGCTGTCGCGCCATCCGGCCGCGACCGCGTTCTCCAGCGCGTTCAGCGCGAGGCTCGTGTCGCCCGCGATCGCGAGCGCGCACGCGTAATTGTACCAGCTCACGTAATCGCCCGGATCAGCCTCGAGCCACATCCGGTACAGCTCAACGGCTGACGGGATGTCGCCGGCGACGAGCGCGCGTTCGGCGCGTTCGGCGTAGCTCTCCTGGCCCGGCTGCGGAAACTGCGCCTGCGAATGGACCACGAGCAGGGCGAGCGCGATCAACGAGTATCGAGTCACGAGTAACGAGTATCGAGTCCAGCGCCGCGTCGCGCCCGATCTCGGGTTGTCTTGTCTGCCGCCGCGTGCATGCATCGCAGATTCACTTTCGCAAACGCCCGGATCAGGAGGCGGAGAGTCCCCGGCGGGTTGGAGATTGCGCGCCGCAGGTTCATCTTAGCCGCAGTGAATTCAATGTACTGGCGGCGGGAGCGCCGTTCAAGTGCGCGCCCGCCGCAACCCGTGATCTCAGCGACCTTCGCACGGTCAGTGAACCGCGCCGGCCGGAACGGTCTTGCCGCCGCTTGCAACGTCGATGACAATGGCCGCAACCGAGACAGTACCCGCATCGCCGCCGCTGCGCGCGAGCCTGGACGCGCCGGACCGGATCACGCTCCTGTACGCGACCCCGCCGGAATCCGTGCCCGGCCCGGACGACTTCTCCGTGCAGCCGGGAGGGCCGGTGACACAGGCCCGGCGCGCGGGACGGCGGCGGCTCGCGTTGCTCGGAGGGCCGTTCGAGATGACACGCGCGCTGTTCCTCACCGTGCGCGGCACGAACAGGCTGCCGGTGCTCCCCGGCGAGATCGTGAACCGCCTGCGTACGAACGAACCGCTCGGGTTGACATGGCAGGGCGATCACGCGCTCGTGCGCCTGTTTCACCCGCGCGGGCGTGCGGTCACGATCGTCGTGTACGAAGATGCGGGCTCCGGCCCGGTCGCCGAATTGCCAATGGCGCACAGCGAGGCGACCGGCTGCTGGACGATCGAGACGGACGCGCTGAAACCGGGACGGCTGTACGGGTTCCGCGTGGAAGGACCGGACGATGCCGGCGAGCTGAGCGGGCGTGTTTTCTGCGACCCGTACGGCCGGGCGGTCGCGAAGTCGCGGAGCTGGCCGGCGACGATGCTCACCGTCGCGCTCGACGGATCGTTGCTCGATCCACCCCGGCTCGGGCACCGGCGGATCGATCCGCGCGATCTCGTGATCTATGAGGCGCACGTGAAGGACGTGAGCGCGCTCGCCGACGATGTCCCGCGCGAGCTGCGCGGGAGCTTCCCCGGTGTCACCGCCGGCTCGTTTCCGGATCATCTGAAGCGCATCGGGGCGAACACGGTCGAGTGGCTGCCGCTGCATGTCTATGAGGACCGCGAGCCGCCGTACGGCACGCACGGCAACCGGTGGAACGAAACCGAGCGCAATCACTGGGGTTACATGAGCGCGCAGTTCTTCGCGCCGGAGCCGCGTTATGCGAGCGGCGACCGAGACGGCGGCTGGCTGGGAACCGACGCGCGGGCGAATCGCGAGCTGCGCCGGATGGTGCACGAGCTGCACGAGCACGGGTTCGCGGTGCTGCTCGATGTCGTGTTCAACCACGTCGCGAACTACGGCAACAGCCCGCTCCGGCGCCTCGACCCGTACTACTGGCTGCGTCACGACGGTCACGGGCGTGTGCGCGAGGCGAGCGGGTGCGGGAACGACTTCGCGACCGAACGGCCGATGGCGCGGAGGATGATCGTTGATTCGCTGCTGCACTGGACGCGCGTTTACGGGATCGACGGGTTCCGTTTCGACCTCGCCGGTCTGATCGACGATCGCACGCTCGATGAGATCACGGATGCGGTGCGCGGTGAGAATCCGGACGCGCACCTGATCGCGGAACCGTGGGGCGGGCTCTACGACAAGACGCGCTACAGCGTGCGCGGCTGGTCGGCGTGGAACGACCATTTCCGCGACGGCGTCCGCGGCCACGACCCCGAGCGCCACAAAGGCCTGCTCTTCGGCGGCGAGGGCGGCGATCTGCTCGAGCACGCGCACGGGAATGTCGCCGACAGAGGCGGACCGTTTCGCGAAGAGCACCACGCGGTGAACTACCTCGCCTGCCACGACGGGTACACATACGGCGACTTCATCCGGATCGCGACCGGGTGGACGAGCGCGGAGGCGACCCACCAACGCGGAATCGTGCACGAACTCACGGACGAGATCACGCTCCGCTACCGGCTCGGGATGTTCATGCTGTTCACGAGTCGAGGGATTGTGATGCTGCACGCGGGCGATGAATGGGCACGGGCGAAGCTGACGGTGGCGGTTGAAAGCGGCGGATCCCGTCGCGGCAGGAAAGCACAACTCCCACCCGGACGACTCGACCGCGACAGCTACAACCGCGACGACGAGACGAACTGGCTGCGCTGGTCGGAGGCGGAGCGCGAGCCGAACCGGGCGCTCGTCGAATACGTCGCCGGGCTCGCCGCGATCCGCCGCCTCCACCCGGCGCTGCGATACGCCCGTCACGACAACGTGCACCCGCTCCCCGGCTGCAAACCGCGCCGGCTCGCGTACGCGGTCGATGTCCCCGGCGACCGGGTCGTCGTGCTGCTCAACCTCGACGCGACCCAGCCGGCGCGGTTCCGGCTATCCGAGGAGACGTGGGTGCTGATCGCGGACGAGAGGACGAGCGCGGGCGAGCCGTTCGGGCGCGGGCATTCGGGGGAGGAAGAGCTCGCTCCCTGGACCGCGAAACTGCTGGTTCCACGCGCCGGCACGAAGGTGCGGTTGCGGTGACGGAAAATTAGGGACAGACCCCTATTTTGTGTGACAAGAAGTGCAAGGTTCCCGCTTGCGCATATTTTCACACAAAATAGGGGTCTGTCCCTAGTTTCTTCGGTTCGCGACGTGTTCCGGCGGTTCGCGTGATGCCTCGATCATGTAGCCGAGCAGTTCGTCGATGTACGCCTGGTAGCCCTGGGTGCGGTAGCGGGCGACACCCTCCGCATCGATCACAGCCCACGTCGGCAGCGAGTTGATCCGCATCCGCTCCGCGAGTTCGTCATCGGCGACCCACACGTCCCATTCGATGCCGAGCTCCGCCGCTTTCTCCTCGACTTTCTCGAGCAGGTGATCCTCGCGGAACCGTTCGAGGATGTTCACGCTGATCAACTTTACTTCCGGGTAGCGCTCGCGCAGGCGCTTGAGCCGGGGCACGGTGAGTTCGCATGTCTTCTGCCACGCGGCCCAGAAGTCGAGCACGACGATCCGGCCGCGCTCATCGGCGAGCGACACCGAATCGCCGCTCACATCGACCGCGTCGAAGTCGCGCACGAGCAGGTTGATCGGGTTGTCGGTCGCCTGCGTGCGGAGCGTGTCGCGGGCCGCGGCGTGGTTCCGCTCGAACATCACCCGCAGGTCTTCGAAGCGGGGATGGGAGGTGAATTCAGCGCGTTCCTGTTCGTCGAACAGGCTGAGCGCGTAGTCCATGTCATACCAGCCCGTTTCCGCGGCTTTCTCGTACGCGTCGAAGATGAGATCGTAGTCGCCGAGCCTGTTCGCGGCCTCGGCGGCGTAGGTGAACGCGTAGCCGTGTTCGGGATACGCCGGCGCGACAATCATCTCGATGTCGTACAGCTCCTTCCACTGCTTGTTGTCCATGTAATGGCGGCGGAGGTAGCGGAACGCGCCGGGGTGTGTCGGCTGGCTCGAAAAGAACGACTCGATTTCAGCGAGCGCCTCCTGTTCGCGGCCGAGGTCCCTGAGCGCGGATGCGACGAGCTGCACGGCTTCGAAGCTGTACGGGTTGATGCGTTGCGCGGTGCGCGCCTCGGCGAGCGCCTGTTCCGGGCGGTCGTTCGCGATCTGCACGCGCGCCATCGCCTCGTGCGCGAGGTAGCTGGTCGGGTGCAGTTCGACAACCTTGCGCGCGAGTTCGGCGGCCAATTGCGGATCCTTGTTCTTCCCCCCGAGCTTCGCGAACACGGCGAGCGAGAGCACGGCGGGATCGTCGCCGGCGGCGGCGAGCGCGCGGTCGATCACGCTCGCGAGGTACGGCCCGCTGTGGTGCGCGCGCGCCTCGAGCACGATCGCGAGCGGATCGTCCGGATTCCGTTCGAGACGGCGGCCGTATTCGCTGAGCAGCGAGTCCCTGTCGAAGCTGCGCAACCGATCCTGGTAGTAGAAGTGGAGCTCGACGTCACGATCATCGCCGGCGAGCAGCGAGTTCGCGTCCGCGGCGGCTCGTCTCGCGGCGTCGGGCGGCCACGGGTTCGGGTGCTGCTGCCAGAGGAACTCGACGTGCCGGCTCAGCCCTTCGGCGCGTTCCCCGTCGCAGCCGGCCACGCCCGCTGACAGGAGCGCGCCCGCGAGCAGCAGCGAGAGGACGCCGGTCACACGGTTCCCGCGGGAGACTGCGCCGGACATTCGCGTGTCCTGTACCGGATTCACCGTACCTCCTTGTTGCGCACTCGCCGCGAGCGGCCCTCCACGACGAGCGTCACTTCGCCGCGAACCGGCTCGGTTTCGTACGCGCGCGCGAGCTCAGCGAGCGTGCCACGCACGACCTGCTCATGCAATTTCGTCAGTTCACGACAGACCGCCGCGCGGCGTTCCGAGCCGAATGCGGCGGCGAGATCGGCGAGAGTTCCCGCGAGCCGCAGCGGAGATTCGTAAACGACGAGCGTGCGCGGTTCGCCGGCCAGTTCGGCGAGCCGTGTCGCGCGGCCTTTCTTCTTCGGGAGGAATCCTTCGAACGCGAACCGGTCGCTCGGCAGCCCGGAGACGGCGAGCGCGGCGAGCACCGCGCTCGCGCCGGGAACCGGGACGATCGCCACGCCGTTCTCCGCGGCGGCGCTGAGCAGACGGTAGCCCGGGTCGGACACGGCCGGCGTGCCCGCGTCACTCACGAGCGCGAGTGAACGGCCTTCGCGCAGCAGCTCGAGCAGCCCGGCTGTCACTCTCCTCTCATTGTGCTCGTGGTACGAGCGCATCGGGGTCTCGATCGCGAACCGTTCGAGCAGGCGCCCTGTGTGACGTGTGTCCTCCGCTGCGATCACATCCACCTCGCGAAGCACGTCCACGGCCCGCTCGCTGATGTCGGCGAGGTTGCCGATCGGAGTCGAGATAACGTAGAGCCGGCCGTGACGCTCCCGGTCACAGGCCTGCCGGCGGTCGATGCCAGTCATCGCTCGCGAACTCCGGAGCTACAGCTTCTGTACCAGTTCCCGCGCGAACTTGTCCGCCTCCGAACGGCTGATGAAATCGAGACGGTAGCCTTCGTTGTCCCGCAGCTCGACGTGAACCACGTTCGGCCATTCGACACGGACCGAGATCACTTCCTTCGTGCGAATGTAATACTGCGTTTCGCCGGCTCCGACACGCTGCTTCTTCGTCACGTACACCCAGCCCTGACGGGGCGTGTCCGCCGTGATCGTGAACTCGCCGCCGTCCTGCGCGAACAGCGGCCCGTGCACCACGGGCATGATCGCGAGCGCAAGCGCCGCGACCAACAGAACCGATCGTCTCATCGCATCCTCCCGGGTTTCACTCGCGGGGACTCGTCGATGCCGCCCGCAGTCTGCGCGCGGGCACAGATGAACGTAGCGACGCTTCCCGCAGGAAAAAAAAGGTGCTACAGGCAGTCGGTAAGGAGCGGGTGTTGAATGGGGACGGCCGATCGACCGCGCGGGCAAGCCCGCACGGGCGACACTGATGTGACAATGAGCTGGTGCCCCTGTGACAGCGCGTCCGTTTGCGATGTCGCAGGGCTGCGCAGATCGCGATCGGCCCGGCGGATCAGCCGCGCGGCTGGTGTCATATACCGTTGGATGAGCCGCGGTTGCAAGCAACCGCGGGCCTGTTGCGTGGGTGGCCCGGGGCTTGCCCCGGGTTTCATGTACCGTTGGATGAGCCGTGGTTGCAAGCAACCGCGGGCCTGTTGCGTGGGTGGCCCGGAGCTTGCCCCCGCGTGACCGCATCCCGCCTATGCGCGCGCGTGTTCGACGACCGCGGCGAACGCGTCCGGGTCGTGGAACGCGAGGTGCGCGAGCGCCTTGCGATCGAGGTCGATGTTCTTCTCCGCGAGCAGGTGCATGAACCGGGAGTAGCTGAGGCCGTGCTCCCGGGCGGCGGCGTTGATCCTCGTGATCCACAGCTTGCGGAACTCGCGCCGGCGCTGGCGGCGGTGAGTATAGGAGAACTGGCCCGCGCGCTCGGTCTTCGGAACCGCGTTGCGGATCGAGCTCTTGCTGCGGCCGTAGAACCCTTTCGCGCGTTTCAGCACCTTCTTCCGGCGTTTCCGGGATGCGGGGTTGTTCGTCGCGCGTGGCATAGCTCAACTCCTCTCCTGCATGGGTTACTTCGACGACCCGATCATCCGGATCACACGCTGCACATCGACCTGATCCACGAGCGCGGCCTTGCCGAGCTTGCGCTTGCGGTCACGCGTCTTCTTCGTGAGCATGTGGCTCTTGAAGCTGCGATTGCGGCGGATCTTGCCCGAGCCCGTGCGGCGAAACCGCTTCGCGGCGGCCCGGTTCGTTCTCATCTTCGGCATGGCAGCCTGTCCTCGTTCCAGGTTCAACCGGCCCGCAAGTCGGACCCCGCACACGCAGATCCCGACCGGCCGTGTCCCGCGCCGGCTATTTCTTCTGCAGGGTCATCACCATGTTGCGATGACCCTCCATCTGGATCGGCCCTTCGAGCTTCGCGATGTCCGTCAGTTCCTCGACGAACCGGTTCATCACTTCTTCGCCGAGGTCCTTGCGCGTGATCATCCGTCCCTTGAACATCAACGTCACCTTCACCTTGTCACCGGACTCGATGAAGGACCGCATCGCGCGCAGCTTGGTCTGAAAGTCGTGCTCGTCGATTTTCGGAGACACGCGCATCTTCTTGATCTGCACGCTGTGTCCCTTGCGACGGCTGTCCTTTTCCTTTTTCTGCAGCTCGTAGCGAAACTTCCCGTAGTCCATGATCCGGCATACGGGCGGTTTCGCATCGGGTGCGACCTCGACGACGTCGAGATCATGTTCGTTCGCGATGTCAAACGCTTCTTCCCGCGGCACGATGCCGATCTGTTTGCCGTCGGGACCAATCAAACGTACTTCCGGAACTCGAATCTGTTCGTTGACCCGGTGTGTCGGACCGACCGGTTCCGGTTTCCGAATACTACTGCGTGCGTACGCGATAGTGTGATGTCCTCGCTGGTTGCTCCGGGGACGGCACTCCTTTACTGTGCGTGGGCACTACTGGATTCGAACCAGTGACCTCTGCCATGTCAAGACAGCGCTCTAACCAGCTGAGCTAAGCGCCCGTGCGCGACGACCCTGCGGTGACCGGTGTCTGTCCGGAATCTGTTCCGAGTGGAGCGATCGCCGCACCGGTGCCGGGAGCCGGACTCGAACCGGCACGGGGCTTCCGCCCCAGGGGATTTTAAGTCCCCTGTGTCTACCGATTTCACCACCCCGGCTGATTCGGGGGCGGTGACCGGAACCAGCGGCGGAGCCGGATGTGCCGCGCAAGCCGTGAACAGCCGCCTTGCCCGACCCGCCCCGGGAATGGAGGCGGCGGCCGGATTCGAACCGGCGAATAAAGGTTTTGCAGACCTTCGCCTTAGCCACTTGGCTACGCCGCCTTCGCGTCTCCGGCGCGGCGCAAAAAACCCGGTACAGGCCTCCTGCGGACCCTTACCCGGGCTGGAGCGAGAGACGGGACTCGAACCCGCGACAACCACGTTGGCAACGTGGAGCTCTACCAACTGAGCTACTCTCGCAACACGTGGCCTGTCCCCGGATTCCGCCTGTCTCGCACGCCCCGGCCGGACAAGCCAGACGCCGCCTGTCAAAGTAATCCGGGCCGCGGAAAAACGCAACACCGCCGCGGCGCGGTCGGTGGAGCCTAGCGGGATCGAACCGCTGACCTCCTGAATGCCATTCAGGCGCTCTCCCAGCTGAGCTAAGGCCCCGTTCCGGCGGCGTTCTCCGGGCAAACCGCCAACCCGGCCACCTCCTTACGAACACGCCCCGCGCCGGTTCCCGATGAACCTCGCGCGCGGAGCGACCGAGAATATACGCAGGCGCCCGAATCCTGTCAAGCCGGATTCCGACATGAGACCCGACCCTGAAGTCCCGGAAACTGGGGACTGACCCGGCGGTTTCCCCGTCATCCGTGCGCATCACCGCGACCGCAGCAGAGCGCGGGCGTCGTTGCATCACCCCGCGGCGCACCGGAGGAAACCGGGGTCTGTCCCCAGTTTCCCAGCCACGCGGTCAGGGCGCGGACTCCTTCACGACGAGCACGGGCAGCTTCGAGTGGCGGACGACGTGCTCCGCGACCGAGCCGAGGATGAACGCGCCGAGGCTGCTGTGGCCGCGGCTCGCGAGCACGATCGTGTCCGCGCCGACCTCCTTCGCCACCCGGCAGATCTCCTGCTTCGGATGCCCCTCGCGGATCTCGATCGTGAGCGGGACGTCGATCTCGAAGCGAGCCAGCCTGCCCTCGATGTCGCGGCGCGCCTGCAGCGCCCGTTCCTTCATCATCTCGCGGAACCGTTCCGAACTGACGCGGAGAAACTGCCGCTCCTCGGCGTCGAGGAACTCCTCGTGCGCGTTGAGCATCGTGATCGTGCCGGCCTCCCTGCGCGCGAGCCTGAGCGCGTACGGCACGGCAACGAACGATACCTCGGACCCGTCGGTCGGAACGAGGATGTGCTGGAACATGATTGTCTCCGATCCGGATTAGAAGAACACGAGCGTGACAACGACAAGCAGGGGAACGAGGATCGCGATCGACCACAGCATGAACCCGAAGAAGCTCGGCATCCTGATCTTCTGCTCCTCGGCGATCGAACGGACCATGAAGTTCGGCGCGTTGCCGATGTAGGTCATCGCGCCGAAGAACACCGCGCCCGCGGAGATCGCCTTCAGGATCGGGATGAACTCGCCGGCGGCCCGGTGCGTGATCTCGCCGGTGAGGATCTGGTTCACGATCTGGTCGTTGAGCGCGAGCCGTCCCTGCGCGAGGTTGAAGAAAGTCAGATACGTCGGCGCGTTGTCGAGGAACGAGGAGAGTATGCCGGTGATCCAGAAGAACTGGGCGGGCTCACGTGTCGCCTCGATGATGAACGCGAGATGGCCGTGCGTGCCCGCGCGCAGCATCGCGAGCGCGGGCACGATCGTCATGAAGATCCCGGCGAACAGGTACGCGACTTCCTTGATCGGGAACCAGTCGAACTCGTTGCCGTGACGGACGTTCCGCCTGAGGATCTGCTCGTAGTCCGCCGGCCGGGTCGCCCGCAGCACCGCCTCCTTCTTCCGGCTGATGTACGGGGTCGTGAGCAGAGACAGCGCGATCATCACGAGGATCGCAAGATCGCGCACGATCGCCGCCCACGCGACGTGGAGCCCGGCGAACTCGATGTGCCCGAGCTCGGCCGTGCCGCTGAACAGCACCGCACCCATTACCCCCATCAGGAAGAAGATGTTGTGCCAGCCGTGCAGGCTGAGCGGCTGCCGTTCGACCTCGGCGTGCTTGGCCTCCTCGATCGCGAACTGCTTCTTTTCGCGCGCGTAGAGGATCGAGTCGATTACGAAGAAGACGATGAGCAGCATCGCCGCGGTCATCGCGAAGTGCGGAAAGATGTTGAACGTCCAGAAGAACGGAACGCCGTGGAGGAAGCCGAGAAACAGGGGCGGGTCGCCGAGCGGGGTGAGCGAGCCGCCGATGTTCGCGACGAGGAAGATGAAAAAGACGACGACGTGTGTCCGGTAACGGCGGTGCTTGTTCGCACGGATCACGGGCCGGATCATCACCATCGCAGCCCCGGTCGTACCCATCCACGAGGCGAGGATCGTTCCAATCAGGAGCAGCAGCAGATTGACCGGCGGCCGGCCGACGAGCGAGCCGCGCAGCAGAATCCCGCCGGACGCGGTGAACAGACCCCAGAGCAGTATGATGAACGGGATGTAGTCGGTGACGTAGATGTGAAGGATCTCATGCCAGGCGGGGGTACCGTACGAAATCACAAACGGAACCGCGAACACGATCGCCCAGAACGCCGACACTTTCGGGTAGTGATGGTGCCACCACACGGGCGTGAACAGCGGAAACAGCGCGATCGAGAGCAGAATCCCGAGGAACGGGAGCGCACTCCACACGGGCAGCTTCGCGCCGAGCTCGTGAGTCGTACTCTGTGCGGGGGCCGCGTGGTCGTCGCCGTCCATCTGAGCGGTCGCGTCCTCGCGGTGGGAACCGCCGCCGGCGTGAGCTTCCGCCTGCATCATCTCACCGGCGCCCGCGCCGTGTGTCGAATCAGGCGCGCCGCCGCGATCAGGATGATCCTGTGCGAATGATGGCGGTGCAGTGAGACAGAGCGCGAGCGCGGTCACGGCGATCAGCAGCCTGTTCATCACGGTCTCCCTCGTGTGCGGGGTGGTGGAACAAATCATATGAAACGTCGGGTGATTCACCGTCATCCTGAAGCCGCGGCCGGCGTCAGTTTGCCGCACGCGGCTGAAGCATGTCCTGAACGCAGTGAAGGAGAGGTCCGAGTCTGACGAAGGTAATCTGTGTATATACAACAGTTTATCTACCTGGACCTGCTTCACTACGCCCGATAAACTGACATCGGGCTGCGTTCAGCATGACATAGAACTGACCTCGTTCCGTGTGCTCTGCTCCACTGATGTCAACCGCGGTTGCAAGCAACCGCGGGCCTGTGATAGAACCGCGGTTGCAAGCAACCGCGGGCCTGTGATAGAACCGCGGTTGCAAGCAACCGCGGGCCTGTGGCGCCGGGAACGATCCCCCTCCGCCGTCCGGCGATCTGTGAACGCCGAAGATACGCCCGCCGCGAGACCCGGGCAAGCGAGCCGGAAGCCCGGCGGACACGCTGATTGCACGTTGCGCGCGGGCCGATTCTCGCTTCCTCTCCGAATGTTCGCACAGCCGAACAAATCGCCGCGCGCGGTTTGTAGATTCGCCCCCGGAACGGCCGGCTCTCGCGTTGCCCCTGAGCCGGCGGGAACACGACACGGGTGCTGCAGCGATGAGCGAGCTGATGTGGAAACCCGATCCGGATCGGGTCGCACAGGCGAACATGACCGCGTTTCGCAAGCACGTGAACAACCGCCACGGCCTGGATCTGGCTGACTACAAGCAGCTCTACGACTGGTCGGTGAACGAGCCGGCCGAGTTCTGGCATGATGTCGCTGAGTATGCGGGCGTGATTTTCCGGAGGCCGCCGGATCGGATGTTCACGCCCGGTCCGACGATGCGCGAGTCGCGTTTCTTCACCGGCGCGACGCTCAACTTCGCGGAGAACCTGCTGCGAAGGCGTGATGACCACTCCGCGATCGTGTTCCGCAATGAGGCCGGCCACCGCGCGCAGTGGAGCTACCATGAACTGTACGGCGAGGTGTCGCGTGTGGCGCAGGGCCTGCGCGGGCTCGGCGTCGAATCGGGAGACCGCGTCGCCGGGTTTCTCCCGAACATGCCGCACACCGTGATCGCGATGCTCGCGACATCCGCACTCGGCGCGATCTGGTCCTCCTGTTCGCCCGATTTCGGCGTGCGCGGGGTGCTCGACCGGTTCGGCCAGATCGAACCGAAGGTGCTCCTGACCGCGGACGGCTACTTCTACAACGGGAAACAGATCGACAGCCTGCACCGCGCGCACGATTTCCTCGCAGAGCTCGACTCGGTCGAGCGCGTGATCGTCGTGCCGCATGTATCCGAGCGACCGGATCTCGCCGAGCTGGAAGGCGCTGTCGCCTATGAACAGTTCGTGTCCGGTCACCGGCCGCGCGAAATCGAGTTCGCGGAGCTCCCGTTCGACCACCCGTTGTACATCATGTACTCGTCGGGAACGACCGGGCTGCCGAAGAGCATCGTGCACGGGCAGGGCCGGACACTCGTTCAACACGTGAAGGAGCTCGCGCTGCACACCGACCTCGGCCCGGGCGACACGATCTTGTACTTCACAACCTGCGGGTGGATGATGTGGAACTGGCTCGTGAGCTCGCTCGTGCTCGGGGCGACGGTTGTCCTCTACGACGGCGCCCCGTTCCACCCCGACGGGCACACGCTGTGGTCGGTGGCGGAGGAGGAAGGGATCACCGTGTTCGGGACGAGCGCGAAGTACCTGTCCGCGGTGGAAAAGGCGGGGGTTCGTCCCGGCGACGAGCACGACCTGTCGGAACTGAAGTCCGTGCTCTCGACCGGGAGCCCGCTGATGCCGGAGCAATACGACTGGGTGTACGATGCGGTGAAGCGTGACCTGCAACTGTCGTCGATCTCCGGCGGCACGGACATCGTCTCCTGCTTCGCGCTCGGGAACCCGGTCGCGCCGGTGTATCGCGGCGAGCTGCAGGCACGCGGGCTCGGGATGGCGGTGCACGTGTTCGACGATGAAGGGAACCCGGTGCGCGGCGAACGGGGGGAGCTCGTGTGCACCGAGCCGTTCCCCGCGATGCCGGTTTCATTCTGGAACGACCCGGACGGGGAACGCTACCGGCGCGCCTACTTCGACAGGTTCGAAGACGTGTGGACGCACGGCGACTTCGCAATCCTCACCGAACACGACGGGCTGATCATCCTCGGCCGCAGCGACGCCGTGCTCAACCCGGGCGGCGTGCGTATCGGCACCGCGGAAATCTACCGGATCGTCGAGAACATGGACGAGGTCGTGGAGGCGATTTGCGTCGGGCAGGACTGGGAGGGCGACGTGCGGGTCGTGCTGTTCCTGCGGCTGCGGGACGGGGTCGTGCTCGAGGACGAACTGCGCGGGCGGATCCGTGACGAGATCCGCGCGGAGGCGACCCCGCGGCATGTCCCCGCGAAGATCATCCAGGTCGCCGACATCCCGCGCACGATCAGCGGCAAGATCACCGAGCTCGCGGTACGTGACATCGTCCACGGGCGCGAGGTGGAAAACCGTGACGCGCTCGCGAACCCGGACGCGCTCGACCTCTATCGCGATCTGCAGGAGTTGAAGTCGTAGCAGCGGCGCGATTGCCGCCGTGAAACCGGCCTGTCGTGGAGCGCGCGGCGGTTCGGGGGCTGGATGAGGATGACGCCGCAATCCCGTTCGCCGGCAGCAGTTCCGAGAGTCGCGAGAGACTACCGTTCCCTTGTGTTCCACGTCACAACAACCTTCGGGACAATTCCCGTACTCTGAGTTAAGCTTCACGCGGTACCGGTGAATGCGAGGGCCCGCCGACGACGTCACCCTCCTCCACGTTACGGCGGGTTCTTTTTTTTGCCCGCGTCCGCGATCCGCGCAGCGCGCACACGCGGCCGTATTCTCCCGGGTTTCCCTTCCTTGCAGCCGGTTTGGCCGCGGCCTATATTGGCGCCGAATTCTCCTCGGAGGGAGCCGATGGCGCAACTGAAAGCGTGGATCCGCGCGGTCCGCGAGACCGGGTACGGGACGCTCCACCTGAGCCGTGCGCTCGCGCTCGCGGAAGCGGCGGTGCGCGAGGGTGTTGACCAGGTGACCGTGCTCAGCGATGAGCAGGGCGGCGATTTTCTTCGCGACCGGCTGCCTGATCACGCGGAGCTGAGCACGCTTCCCGGCTCACTCACCCCGCAACAGGAGGCGGCCGGGATCGGCGATCTGATGAGGCCGCATGTGCCGAACCGCGTCGATTCGCGCAATCCCCGCCCGCTCGTGTACCTGTGCGGCCACCGCTATGACAGCGCGTTCCAGCGCACGTTGTGGAAGGCGGGCGCGGAGGTGGTCGTGATTGCGGACGAGGGCGCGCCCACGTTCGCCGACTGGTACGTGATCCCGAAACCGTACGGCGGAGAGCTCGGAATCCAGTCGGTGAGCGGCTACACACGCTTCCTCCGCGGCGGCCACTACGCACCGCTCACGATCCGCGCGATGAAGGCGATTTACCTGCAGCGCGACCATCGCACGTTCGCGGAACGGTTCGCAATTGCGACGGAAAACCTGGACAGCGACCGCTGGTTGCCCGCGATCGGCCGGGCGCTGAGCGCGGTGCGGCCGCCGCAGGATACGCGCCGCGAGTTCTACCCGAGCGTGATGATTCTCCCCGGCGTCGATTGCCCGTCCGACGAGGAACTGCGCCAGAAGCTCGGCGACGCCGGCGGGTTGAAGGTGACCGTCGCGAACGGCCGCCGCGAGCATTCGCAGGAGCTGTTGAACGTCGATCTCCTGTTCGCGGCGGACGGGTTCGTGCTCCAGCAGGCGCTCGCGCTCGGCACGGTCCGCGTCGCGCTCCCACGGAAAGTGCTGCGCGGCGAGGACCTGATGATGAGCCACCTGATCCGGAGAGAAGCGTCGCCGCGGATCCCGCTGCCGGAGGCGGACGATTTCGACGAGCAGATGGCGGCGATGTTGCAGCGGGTGTGTTTCGACCCCGCGTTCCGGCGCGGGCAGAGCCGGATCGGGCAGTACCTGTGCGACGGGATCGGCAGCATCCGCATCATCCGCCAGACTGCGTTCAAGATCTACACCGTGCCGCAGAACATCATCCGCTTCTTCGAGATGGGCGACCCGATCATCCCGGAACTCTGACCCGGGAAACACGCCCGCCCCGACCGATCAGCCTGCACTGTACTATGCCCATGCCTGCCGTGCACGTATGGATCGAACCCGGGAGCGCGCTCGAACCGGCAAATGAGCCCGGCCTGCGGGCAGGCACGGGGCATTAGGAGCCAGTACACTACACCTCCGCCGTCTGCACAATCCGCGCGAGCACATCCTTCGCCGCCACTCGCCCGCGCAGCTCGTCCATCGCGTGCCCCATCGCCATCCGCTGCAGGTTGTCCGGGTCGCGGGGCTGTTCGCTGCGCGCCAGCTCGAGCGCGTCCTGCACCGCTTGCTCGATCACGCGCTCGCGCTGCTGTTCGCTGTCGAACGTCCAGCCGAGATCAGCGAGCAGCTCCGCGAACGACAATCCCGGCCGCTCCGCCCACGCCGGGAGCAGATCGAACAGCCCTTCACGATGGATCCGCCCGTCCCCGAGCGCGACGAGCAGGTCTTCGAGCTGGTCCTGACTCAGAGTGTCCACCGGCACATCCCGCCTCCGCAGCGCGATGAGCACGCGCGCGAGCACCTCCGCGCTCCGCACCGGCTCGATCGCGCCGGCGCGCACGAGCCAGTCGTGCAGCGGCGCATGCGGGCTGATCGGAAGGCGTGCGACGATATCCTCGGGCAGTCCCTGCTCCCGGTAGCGCCGCTCGCGTTCCCACGGCGCCTCGGGCACGAGTACCCGCGCCCGCTCGATGCGGTCGTCCGTGATCGCGTACGGCGGGCTGTCGGTGTCCGGATACATCCGGTCCGGCCCGGGCAGAATCCGTTCGAAGTCGGTCGTGTTGTTGCGCATCGCCTGCCGCGTCTCGTTCGGGATCGCGTCGATCACCTCCGCCCAGCGGTCGAGAATTTCGTTGACCGCCGTCTCCGCGTCCGCCGGCGGCCCCCACACGATCACGGCGACATCACGGCTGCCGCACCCGGCCTCCCGTTCGATCAGGCGCCGGTCGTGTTCGTCGAGCCCACCCTCCGGGCCGTCGCTGTGGAACAGGTTCGGGTACTGGTCGAGGCAGGCGACAACCCGCACGCGCCCGGCGAGCTCCTGCGCGAACACACGCCAGCCTGCGAGCGGCCACGCGAGCAAATCCTTCGCTTCCGGGAGCACGACCGCGCGCACCGCATCCCCCGCTTTTCCCGCGCCGGCGAGCTCCGGGCGGTTGAAGTTCAACCCGGCAAGGTTCTTCTCCAACGCCCTGCCGGGACGGTCGCCGCCGTCGAACCCGCGCCGGCGCAGTTCATCACGCAGCGCGAGCAGGGCTTCCTGGCGGTACGCTTCATGGGCGGTGAGCGCCGCGATCCGCGGGATCTTCGGCACGCCCTTGATCTCGACACGTGTCGAGCCGTCGATCGAGACGTTCACATCCTGCCGTCCGGAGCCGGCTCCCCGTCGGACCATCTGCGTCGCCCGCAGCAGCCGCGAAATCCGCTCCGCCGCCTCCTGCGCCTCCTCCGGCGTCGCGAGCGTGTTGTCGGTGACCACCTCCACGAGCGGCATCGAGAGACGGTCGGCCATGAACACGATCCGGTGGCCGACGTCCGACACTTCCCGGCACGCGTCCTCCTCGAGTCCGAGCTGTACGACGCGCACGACCTTCCCGTTCGAGAGCGGCAGTTCGCCGTCTACGCCGACGATCGCGGTGCGCTGGAACCCCGCCGGGATCGACCCGTCGAGGTACTGCTTGCGGATGATGTGCAGCTCGCCGACGATCTTGCAGTTGAACGCGAGCGCGATCGTGAGCGCGATGTCGATCGCCTGTTCGTTGATCAGGAACGGCGGCGTGTCGTCCATCTCGTACGTGCACACAGTCTCCCGGTTGAGCCGGTAGATGATCTCCTTCTTCGTCTTGAACTCCATCAGCGCGGTGCCGTCGTACTCGCCGAGCTCGCTCAGCGTCGGGCGCATGTGGCGGAGCACCTCCGCGTGCCACTCATCCGAATAGCGGCCCGCCGGACAGTGGCAGAACAGCTTCTTCTCGGTGCGGATCTGGTGGTGGATTTCGAGGCCGCATCGGAAGCCGAGCCGCTTCCACTCGCCGGCGTTTCCCGGGTAGCTGCGCATCACACTCCGCCGCTGTAAACCGCGTGAACCGTTCGTTTTCGCCCGCACGAACGACCGAGTATAGTGCTGGTTCGCGGTAGCCGCAACGCGATCCTCGCGAGCAGCGGCGCGCGCGTGACGGACGCGCCACCGTATCATCCTCCCCCGCTATGCCCCGTGCCTGCTTGCAGGCCGGGCTGATCCGTCGGGAGGGCCATTCATCCGGGTTGGATCCATGCCTGCACAGCAGGCATGGGCATAGCATAGGATAGCGTAGCGTAGCATAGGATAGCGTAGCATAGCATTGCGGATAGCGCACGCCGGGCCGCGCGCCGGACAGGGCCGCGCGGCCTTGCCACCGTCACCCGCCGACCGTACCTTGATCGCGTTTGCGACGGGGGTTCGTCGCTCGCAACCGACCATTCCGGGAGCGGAATCTCGTGCTCACACGAGCCGGACACACATTCGCCGCACTGCCCGCGCTGCTGCTGGCGGCCGCGCTGCTCTTGCCGGGCTGCGCGCGCAGGACCAAACCGCGCCCGTTCACAGTCGCGCTCTCCGGGTACCTGATGGGCCAGGTCGGCCCGTGCAGCTGCCCGGGCAAGCCGCTCGGCGGGCTCGCCCGGCGCGCCGGCGTGCTCGATCGTGAATTGGAAAGTCGCCGGGGCGTGCTCACGATCGACGCCGGCAAGTTCATCTCCCTCGACCACGAGACGCAGGCGCTCGACACGCGCATCGTCGCCGCCGTGCTCGCGGAGTTGGGCGTGGACGCGGTCAACGTCGCGATGCGCGACGCCCGTCTCGGCAAGTCCGGCCTGCTCGCGCTGCGGGAGGAGTTCGGGCTCCCGTTCGTCTCCGCGAACGTGATCGACCGCGCGACCGGCAAACCGCTGTTCCCCGCGTGGCGGCGGGTTACGCTCGAGTTCGACGACGGCGGCGAGATGGACGTCGCAGTGATCGGCGCGACCCGCGGCAACACGCACAGCTATGTCCCCGAGGACGCCGACCTCGCTTACGCCGACCCCGGTCCGAAGCTCGCGGAAGCGTTCCGCAAAGTGAGGGACTTCCCGTGCGTGATTCTGCTCACCGACGGCGACCGCTCGAATGTCGCCGACTGGCTTGCGAAGATGGAGGAGGCGACCGGTGAACGCGCGGACATCGTGTTCTCGAGCAACCTGCACCCGACGCGTTCCACGCGCGTGTTGATCGGGCAGGTTCCGATGACGACCACCGGCCGGCAGGGGAAGTTCACCGACATCGTGGAGGCGGAACCGCTGAAAGGTGGCTGGGACATCCGCAAGCAGGGCATTCCGCTCGATGCGCGCGCGCCGGAGAGCGAACGGATCGCTGCGTTGATCGAACGGATGCGCGAGCACGCCGGCGACCGGGGAGGGGAGCGGAATCGATGAAACCGGTCGCGCTCGTCGGCATCGCCGGGGGAACCTGCAGCGGCAAGAGCCTCGTCTCCCGCAGGCTGATCGAGCAGGTCGGCGAGGATCGCGTGCTCAAGATCAACCAGGACAGCTACTACCGGGACCTGCGCCGGATGTCGCCCCGGCAGCGCGCGCGGGTCAACTTCGATCATCCGGACGCGTTCGCAAACGACGAGCTGCTCCGTGATCTCGACCGGCTGCTCACCGGCGAGCCGATCGACGAACCCATCTACAACTACGTCGAGCACATTCGCGAAACGAAAAGCGAGCGCCGCGAGCCGAAGCCGGTGATCATCCTCGAAGGCATCCTCGTGCTCGAGGACCGCGCGCTGCGCGAGCGGATGAACTACAAAGTGTACGTCGATGAGGACGCGGACATCCGCCTCGCGCGCCGGATCCGTCGCGATGAGGTCGAGCGCGGCCGCAGCGCGCAGAGCATCCTCAACCAGTACGAGGAATCCGTGCGCCCGATGCACCTGCAGTTCGTCGAGACGAGCAAGCGTTACGCGGACATCATCATTCCCCGCGGCGGCGAGAACCTCGCCGCGATCGAGATGCTCGCGAACCACATCCGCGCCCTGATCGGACAATCCGCGACAGCAGGGGCGTAGCTGAGATGCTGAACGTCGTCCCGAAGGGAAGCGGCTGGGTCGAGGTGATCTGCGGCTGCATGTTCTCCGGCAAGACCGAGGAGCTGATCCGCCGGCTGCGCCGCGCACGCATCGCCCGGCAGGATGTCGTCATCTTCAAACCCGCCGTCGATGTCCGCTACGACGAGGAGGAGATCGTGAGTCACAGCGAACAGCGGCTGCGCTCTACCGTCGTGCGCGACGCGCGCGAAATCGAAGACAGCGTCGGCTCGGAGCAGGTGATCGGTATCGACGAGGCGCAGTTCATCCCCGGCGATCTCACCGGCGCCGTGCGTCGGCTCGCAAACGGCGGCCGGCGCGTGATCGTCGCCGGGCTCGACACCGACTACCGCGGCCGCCCGTTCGAACCGATCGACTCGCTGATGTGCGAGGCGGAAGTGGTGACGAAGCTGCTCGCCGTCTGCCACCGCTGCGGCGCGCCCGCGCATCGCACGCAGCGGATCGGCGGCGGCCGCGAACGCGTGATCGTCGGCGGGCAGGCGATGTACGAGGCGCGCTGCCGCCGTTGCTTCGAACCGCCCGACGAGGAGGGGGAACCGCGCGGGCAGATCAGGCTGTTCGACGAGTGATTCTGAAGGCTTGAGGCTTGAGGCTTGAGGCTTGAGGCTTGAGGCCTGGGGCTTGAGTTGGCTCGTGCCCGACGCCGCAAGCCCAGCCCCAAGACGCAAGCCTCAAGCCGCAAGCCGCAGGGAGGGCCGCTCTTGGAACGTTTCACCGGAATCCTCGGCGTGATCGCGCTGATGGGGATCGCGTACGCGCTGTCCACGAACCGCCGGGCGATCAACTGGCGCACCGTCGCCGTCGGCGTCGGCCTCCAGCTCGCGTTCGCGCTGATCATCCTCCGCACCGGCCCCGGCGTGATCGTGTTCGAAGCCGCGCGCACGTTCATCACGAACATCCTCGGGTTCACCGACCAGGGCGCGCATTTCATCTTCGGCAACCTCTACCTGACTACGCCCGACCTCGGCGAGAGCGTGCGCAGCCCGACCCTCGGTCAGGGCTTCGAGGTGTTCAACCCCGCCACTGGCGACATGGTCAGCCTCGGTACGATCTTCGCCATTCACGTGCTCCCGACGATCATCTTCTTCGCCTCGCTGATGGCGCTGCTCTACCATCTCGGGATCATGCAGATGATCGTGCGCGGGTTCGCGTGGCTGATGAAGCGGACGATGAAGACGAGCGGCTCCGAATCATTGTGCGCCGCGTCGAACATCTTCGTCGGCCAGACCGAAGCGCCGTTCGTGGTCAAGCCGTTCCTGCGCGGGATGACGCGCAGCGAGATCATGGCGATCATGACCACCGGGTTCGCGACCGTCGCCGGCGGCGTACTCGCGGCGTACGTGCGGTTCGGGATCGACGCCGGCCACCTGCTCGCGGCGTCGGTGATGAGCGCGCCCGCCGCGCTCGTGATGGCGAAGATCATCGTCCCCGAGATCGAAGAATCGGAGACACGCGACTCGCTGCACATGCACGTGGAAAAGGCGTACAGCAACCCGCTCGACGCCGCCGCCGGGGGTGCGAGCGACGGGCTCCGGCTCGCGGTCAACGTCGCCGCGATGCTGATCGCGTTCATCGCCCTGATCGCGATGATCAACGGTTTGCTCGGCTGGGCCGGCGGACTCGTCGGCGTCGAGAACCTCAGCCTGCGCATGATCCTCGGCTACCTGTTCAGCCCGCTCGCGCTGCTGATGGGCGTGAGCTGGAGCGACGCGCTCGACGTCGGCTCGCTGCTCGGCGCGAAGGTGACGATCAACGAGTTCGTCGCGTTCATCGACCTGTCCGCGCTCGAACACACACTCGACGAACGGAGTTTCGTGATCTCGACGTACGCGCTCACCGGGTTCGCGAACTTCTCCTCGATCGCGATCCAGATCGGTGGGATCTCGGCGCTGGTGCCGGAGCGGCGGAAAGACCTCGCCCGCTACGGCCTGCGCGCGATGATCGCCGGCACGCTCGCGAGCTGGCAGACCGCCGCGATCGCCGGGATTCTCATCTGATTCGTGCGCCTACCTTGACTTCGCAGGATAAACGTGTTATTCTATAGTTCATCGCTGGTATTCTCATCTGATTCGCGCGGCTACCCAAGCGAAATCGTGTCGCCCGTGCGGGCTCGCCCGCGCGGCCGCTACATGAATCATTCTCATCCACAGCATAGATGGCTTCNCTTTTTGAAACCAAACCAATAAGTCATTATATTAGTGATTGAGGCCAATGCCAGTTGTTTATTGGTGAAAGAAAGGAGAAAGTAAGATGGGCTTGTTAGGCGCGATTCTCGTGAACACGTTCGGCGACAAGAAAGCAATAAGGAAGATCGGTCGAAAATATTACATTGACATACTGAAAATAAGTGAAGAAGGCGAGAAAGCTACTAATTCGTACTGGGAAAAGTATGATGATATTCAATTGAAGGTCTTAGCAATACGTAAGAAAAAGAAGCTCAGACTCTAATGGCAAAAAGAAGAAAAGGATTCTTCAGGGAAGGATCTCGGACATCACAGTATGAGTCGAACTTGTGTCACAGGGAGGGCCACATCATGGCGGAGACTCTGCTCAGAGTGTATGGGCCGTACGAGGTAGGTTGGGAGCGAATCGGTGGAAGTTCGCTCAACAAAAACATAAGTAGGGAACATGCTGATGAATTCTGGTCCAATGTGAAGCAGAAATCTGGAGGTGCGCCAATATGGCGTAAGAAAGGTTGTTACGTGTTTGCGTTGAAGACCGCGCGCGGGGCTTACAAGCCCTATTATGTCGGGAAAGCCGGAGCAGAGGGTGGTTTTGAACCCGAAGTGTTCAATCCTCGGAATCGTGGGTTGTACAATGATATGCTACTCAGGAAGGGTACTCGTGGAACACCGCACGTCTTTTTAGTAGCTAAAGTTGGCAATGACACGAGATTGGATCAAAACATACTCAATAAATTAGAGAACTATCTAATCATACACGCGAAGATAAGGAACAAGGGACTACTGAACAAACACGGGACTAGTTTGCCTGACTGGCGTATCAAGGGGGTTATTCGGCGTAGACGTGGACGTCCCTCAGTAATAGCGCAAACGTTCAAGAAGATGATGGGTATAGAATAGTATTGAACGAAACAGCATTGGGCCGATGATGGGCCGAGCAAATCCTGACGACGTATTCTACCGGACCAGTTTACATGGGACGACTGGTGATTCACCGTCATCCTGAAGCTGCGGGCGGCGTCAGTCTTGCCGCACGCGGCTGAAGCATGTCCTGAACGCAGTGAAGGAGAGGTCCGAGCTCGACGATGGTAATGTATGTATATACGACCGTTTATCTACCTGGACCTTCCCTTCACTGCGTTCAGGATAAACTTCACTTCGCCCGATAAACTGACATCGGGCTGCGTTCAGAATGACGCAGTACCAGCACTCGTTCCATCTGATTCGTCCCACTAGCAATGACAACGCCCCGTCCTGGTGAGAACGGGGCGTTTGCGCATCTATCGTGATCGGGCGCGATCCGGTTCGACCGTGCGCCCGTTGTTTTCCGTCACGCTTCCAGCGAGTCGATCTCGATCTTGCGCGGCTTCGCGGCTTCGAGCTTCGGCAGCCGGATCGAGAGTACGCCGTCCCTGAAGCTCGCGTGGATCCTGTCCGCGTCGATCGTCTCCCGCACCGTGAACCGGCGCACGAACCGACCGTACGCGCGCTCGTTCATCTGCCACGACTCATCCTTCGCGCGCTCGGGCGCCGGACGCTCGCCGCTCACGGTGAGCACGCCGTCCTCGAGCGTGATCTCGACGCTGTCCCTGTCCGCGCCCGGCAGGTCGGCGAGCATGCGGAACTCGTGCTCGTCCTCCACGATATCGATCCGCGGGGCCCACGCCCGCTTCATCTCGCCCTGTTCGCCGTTGATTTCGTCGATCAGGTCCATCCAGCGGGTCAGCTCCCGCGCCGGGTTCCACCGATGCATCGTCATGATTCCGTCCTTTCGTTCTGTATCTGGGAAGATGCGCCGTAATCCGGCGTTCGCTCTCATGGGGGCAACGAGCGTGCCACTTTTCAGTTTCTCCATGTACCTCTTTTGTTTACAGTATGTTACCGAGCAGCAGGCGAGGGACTACGCGCCGCCCCCTGCCTTGGTCATCGCAGGCATGCCAACCTGGCTGAGCGGAGCCTGCCGCGATGGCAGCGCCCCGCGCGGACCGGCTCGCCGCTCGCTCGCTCGTCCGCCAACTCCGGGAACGCGCTCCCGGAACATGAGTGTACCGCTCGAAACCAGCCTGCCAACCCGAAATCAAACACAGGAGATCGTGACAATGACTGACCGGCCCCGGCGGTCGCTGATGATCGCGTTTGTCGTGGCGGCGTTTTTACTCGCGGGATTGATCCCGTCCCAGTCGCCGGCCGAGAAGGAGATCAAGGTCGAGGGTTCGCGCTATCTCACCTCGACGTTTGAGAGCCCGTTCGTCGCGGTCGCCGAGCGGCTGAAGGCGAGCGTGGTTCACATCAACGCGATCCGCGAGCGTGAGGTGCGCCCGTTCATCCCCCGCTTCTTCGAGAACAACCCGTTTTTCGATATCGACCCGGAGGACCGCAAACCGCGCGTGCAGAAGATCCCGTCGTCCGGCTCCGGCATCATCATCGACAGCGAGGGCTACGTGCTCACGAACAACCACCTCGTGCAGGATGCGGGCGAGATCACGGTGAAGCTGATCGAGGGCGAGGAAGTGGACGCGGAAGTGGTCGGCGCCGACCCGGAGACCGACCTCGCGTTGCTCCGGATCGACCCGGTCGCTGAGGACTACGTCGCCCCGCTCGGCGACAGCGACAAGATCCGGATCGGCGACTGGGCGATCGCGATGGGCAACCCGCTCGGGCTCGACTGGACACTCACCGTCGGCGTGATCAGCGCGAAGGGACGCAGCAACCTGAACATCGCCGGCGGCGGACCGGTGTTCCAGGATTTCATCCAGACCGACGCCTCGATCAACTTCGGGAACTCCGGCGGCCCGCTCGCGAACATCCACGGCGAGGTGATCGGGCTCAACGCCGCCGTGAACGCCCGCGCGGAGGGGATCGGGTTCGCGATCCCGATCAACCTCGCGAAGGATGTCGTACGCCAGCTCAAGGAGAGCGGCAGCATCAGCCGCGGCTACCTCGGCATGGTCCCGCGCCCGCTCACTGGTCTGTTGCGGGAGGCGCTCGCGCTCGATGAAGACGTGGAAGGCGTGTTCGTCGAGGCGGTCGAAGCGAACACCCCGGCCGAAGAAGGCGACCTCCGCGAGGAGGACGTGATCGTCGAGGTCGATGGCGAACCGGTGAGCGATGTCAACGATTTCCGCTTCCGTGTCGCGCGTCACGAGCCCGGCCAGCGGCTCGCGCTCACGGTGCTCCGGGACGGAAAACGGCGAGAGCTCGAGTTCACGCTCGCGAACCGCGCCGAGTACCTGCAGGCTGCGAGTGCGCCCGCCGGCGGCGGTGAGGCACCGTGGATGGGGCTCGACGTCGAATCGCTCGACAGCCCGCGCGTGCGCCGCAACGCCGACATCGAGGTGGACAGCGGCGTGATCGTGGTCGGCGTCAGGGAGGACAGCCCGGCCCAGGGTGTGCTCAACCGGGGGGACGTGATCGTCGAGATCGACCAGAAGCCGATCGAGAACCTCGCCGACTGGCGGAAGGTGACCGGGGAGTTGAGGGGTGTGACGAAGGCCGTGCTGGTCAAGTACCACCCGCAGGGCCGCGCGCAGACACGTTACGCCGCGCTGAAGAAGGGAGATTAGAGGTTCTCGCAGGTCGCTCGCGAGGCCGGCCCGAGCTCCGGGACGCCACCGCTCACCCCGGGGTCCGCTCAGCGTTCGGTTCCGGTTGCGAACGGAGAGGGCCGTCGATAAGTTCTCCGCCTGACTTGCACCGTTTCAGCGAAATGCACGGGGAGTCCGTTGTCCAGCGATACGATTCACACGCGTGTGATCGAATCGGCGTCCTTCGATCCGTGGCACAACCTCGCGCTCGAGGAGGCGCTGCTCGACGACGTCGCACCGAACGAGATCATCCTCTACCTGTGGCAGAACGAGAACACGGTCGTGATCGGCCGCAACCAGAACGCGTGGCGCGAATGCCGGTGGAAGGAGCTCGAGGAGAGCGGGGGCCGGCTCGCGCGCAGGCTGTCCGGCGGCGGTGCAGTCTATCACGACCTCGGCAACCTCAACTTCACGTTCGTGATGGACCGGGCGCTCAAAGACCTGCACCGCCAGCTCAAGGTGATCCTCGGCGCGGTCCGGGCGCTCGGTGTGCACGCCGAATTCTCCGGCCGCAACGACATCGTCGCCGACGGCCGCAAGTTCTCCGGGAACGCGTTCCACTCGAGGAACAGCGCCCACTGCCATCACGGTACGATCCTCGTGAACGTCGACTTCAACCGGCTCGCGGAGATCCTCACCGTTTCCGCCGACAAGATGAAGTCGAAAGGTGTCACATCCGTGCAGTCACGGGTCGTCAACCTCGCCGAGCTCAGCGATCAGATCTCGATCGACGCGATCAAGCGCGAGATGCGCGTCGCGTTCTGCGAAGAATACGGCGGCGAGTGCGAGGAACTGACCCCCGCCGATATCACGAAGGACCTGTCGGAATTGTACGAGAAGTATTCTTCCTGGCACTGGCGCTACGGTCAGACGCCGGCGTTCGACGTCGAGTTCACACGCCGTTTCGACTGGGGCGGTATCGACGTCGGGTTCACCACGTCGCGCGGGAAAATCACCTCCTGCACGATCTACTCGGATGCGATGGATTCCCGCCTGATCCAGGATATCGCCGCCCGGCTCGAGCAGATTCCGTACCGCTACGATGAGATCGCTGCGAAACTCGATGAGCTCGCGGTCAGCGAGGAACGGCGGCAGCCGATCGACGACCTGAAAAGCTGGTTCCGCGAGCTCGACCTTTAGCGAAAGCGCAGCCCGTCCACTCCGGAAGGAGACCGTCTCACCGATGGCAGCGAAGGAGACACCAGCGCCGCGCAGGATCTACGTCGGTGAGAGCTTCGAATGCCGTGTCAGCGAAGGCGGGCGCTCGTCCCGGTTTCGCGCGGTCGTCGCCGCCGTGGACAGGAAATCGAGCGCGATCACGGTCAGCGGGCAGCGCATCGCGAACATAGAGCGCGGCCGGCCGATCGAAGTCGTCTTTGGGAGACGGGACGGGGCCTACCGTTTTCTCACCCGTGCGACAGGAGTTGTGAACACGAAGCAGGGCCCGGCCCTCCTGATCTCGATTCCGAAACGAGTGGACCGGGTCGAGCGGAGAAAGCAACGCCGCAAGCCGATGAAAGGGACGGTGCAGTTCAGCTCCGCCGGCGCGGGCGCCACGCTCTCGTTCCAGGGCACGCTGAAGAACCTCGGTCCCGGCGGCGCGATGATGTCCACCATGTTCGGCGGCATCTTCGCGCCGGGATCGAAACCCGTCGGCGTCACACTGGTAATGACGATCAACGCGGCGGGATACACGTTCGAAAACGTGCGCGCGGTCGTCCGCAACGCGCTGCCGGATCCGAAATTGCGGGAAATTGTGCACGTCAATCTCGCCTTCGAGAAACTCGCCACCGGAGATCGCGGGATCATCGAACGGCTGGTGCGGTGAACACCTTGCGCCGGGTCTGCGCAGCGATCTCGCAGGGCTCATCACCGGTGGATGAGCCGCGCGGGCGAGCCCGCACGGGCGGTACACACAATCAGGAAACTCAAGAAGGCAACCCTCGGATAAGCTGGACCTTCTTCACCCGCCTTCACGCAAACAGACACGTGAAGCCGGGTTCAGAATGACGGATCACCCGTCCGGATGCGAACAGAGTCCCGGTCCATGCACGTGGCTGACCGAACGAGACATCCGGATGCAAGCGACCGCTGCCTGTGCAGCCTCAGGTGAGCGCGTCGCCCGTCACCGTATTCACACCCGAGCCGCTCCGGTCACTCGCCTGTTCACCACCCGCCTCGTTATCATGCAACCGATCGACTTTCGAACACGATTCGCCGCGTGGTATCGGATGCCCGACACGATCGACACAGTTGAACGGAGCCTGGACGCGTGGGTTGCCGGCGACGGCGGGGGAAGCGGACGCACCGACGACGCCGTCCGGCTGCTCGAGATGTCGCGCTCCCTGCTCGCCGACGGCGCGGATGCCGAGGGCGCTCGCGAGCTGCTGCACCGTTTTCTCGAGACGACCGCACGCCCCGAGTACCTCGCTTCCCTGCCGGACGACCGCGCCCGCCACCGCTGGGCGGACGCCGCGATCGAGGCGATCGGGCGCAGCGGCTACACGCTCGAGACGATGCTGGACGCGCGCGTCGCCGAAATCCCGCACAAGCCGCTGTTTCGCGAGCTGCAGAGTGGGGACGGGGCGGGTTGGAGCTACGCTCATGTCCGCCGCCGCGCGCGCGCATTCGCCGCCGTGTTTCTCCGCGAGGCCGGCGAGAGCCCGCCGCGTGTCGCGTTGCTCGCGGACAACAGCGTCGATGGCGCATGCTGCGATCTCGCCTGCCTGCTCCACGACATCCTCGTCACACCGCTCAACGTCCATTTCGACATCGACGAGCTCGCGTGGATCTTCGACCGGCTCGCGATCGACACAGCCGTGATCGACCGCGAAGATCGGCTGGAGAAGCTGCTCGCGCTCCGGAAACGCGTGCGCCGGCCGTTCCGCATCTTCGCGATCAACATGGAGTCTGCGCGCGCGGGCGAGGGTGTGCGCCTGCTCGCCGAGAGCATCACGCACCTGTCCGAGCAGCGGATCGATGAGACCGTCGCGAACCGTCCCCGTTTCGGGCTCCACGACGTGTGCACCGTGATGTTCACTTCCGGCAGCACCGGCCGCCCGAAAGGCGTCGCGTTCACGATGTTCAACCTCGTCACGAAACGGTTCGCGCGCGCCGCCGCGCTCCCTGCGGTCGGGCGGGACGAGGTCCTGCTCTGCTACCTGCCGCTGTTCCACACGTTCGGCCGCTATCTCGAGATGCTCGGGATGCTGTTCTGGCGCGGGACGTACGTGTTCGTCGGCAACCCCTCCGCCGAGTCGCTGCTCGCCGGGCTGAAACGCGTGGAGCCGACCGGCCTGATCAGCATTCCGCTGCGCTGGAGCCAGATCCGCGACCGCTGCCTCGAACGGATGGAACCGCTGCGCACGCGCGACGAGCGCGTGCGCGCGCTGCGCGGAATCGTCGGGAACAACCTGCGCTGGGGGCTGTCCGCCGCCGGCTACCTCGAACCGAAGGCGTTCCGCTTTTTCCAGCACTACGGCATCGAACTGTGCAGCGGGTTCGGGATGACGGAGGCGACGGGCGGAATCACGATGAGCCCGCCGGGCGATTACATCGACAACACGGTGGGGAAACCGCTGCCGGGAGTGTTCGTCCGCCTCACGTCCGCGGGCGAGATGCAGATCTCCGGCCCGTACATCGCGTGTTACCTGAGCCCCGGCGGCCGCGATCTCGAGACCGAACCCGGCATCTCGGACGGCGGCCGCGAGTGGTTGCCCACCGGCGACATCTTCAAGCGGCTCAAGCGCGATCAGCTCGCGATCGTCGATCGGATCAAGGACATCTACAAGAACAACCGCGGGCAGACGATCGCCCCGCGGCGCGTCGAGCAGAAGTTCGCCACGGTTCCGGGCGTGAAGCGCACGTTCCTCGTCGGCGACCACCGCTCTTACAACGTGCTCCTGATCGTGCCGAACCCCGCCGACCCGGTGCTCGCGTCCGCCCCCGACGACGAGAGCCGCAATGACTACTTCCGGCAGATTGTGACCGCCGCGAACCAGGACCTCGTCCCGCCCGACCGCGTCGTGAACTTCACGCTGCTCGACAGGGATTTCTCAATCGACCGGGGGGAGTTGACGCCGAAAGGCTCGCTGCGCCGCAAGGTGATCGAGAAGCACTTCGCGCGCACGATCGCCGGTCTCTACGAGAGCTCGCATGTTACGCTGGAAGCGGGCGGGTTCACCGTGCGCATCCCGCGCTGGGTGTTCCGCGACCTCGGAATCCTCGAGAGCGATGTGAGCGTGGTCGGGGAACACCCAGCGCGGGATGCGCACGCCGGGATCGTGCTCGCCGACACCGTGCACGACCGCTCGCTCCCGCTCCGGCGCGACGGGCGCCGCGGGTTCACCGTGATCGGCGATCTCGCGTACCGGTTGGCGGGGGACGTGATCGACCTCGGCGTTTTCGCCCGCCAGCCGCGTCTCTGGATCACGAACCCGGCGCTGATCGAATTCGCCCCGTGCCGTGAGGGGTGGGATCTGCCGTTCGACGGACAGGTCGATGCGCACGCGATGCTCCCGGCTGAACCGGCCCGCCGCGAGCCGTTCCATCCTGTCAATCCGGCGCAACTCTCGGACAGCGAGCTCCGTGAGCTGAACCACCGGCTGCAGGCGGCGCTGTACGGCCCCGTGGATGGCGCACTGGCCGCGCTCGAGCAACTGAGCGGGGAGCTGATCTCCTACGATGACCGGCTCGGAGGCGTCGCCCGCCTCCGCATCGCCGCGCTCGCGACCCATCCGCACGAACGTCTGCGCTGCGCCGCGTACCGCATCCTCCTGCTCGACGAGCCGATGCCGGATTACAGCGTTTCGTTCCCCGCGTTCGTCCAGTCCGGCCTCTCGTTCCTCAACGAGCAGTCGATCAAACACATCTCCCGCGCCGGGTTCGAACACCGGCGGCTCGCAGCGCTGCGCCAGCGTCTCTACAGCTACCGCGTGCAGCTCGCGTGGCCGGCCGAACCGGTCGTCCGCCGCCAGTTCAAGAACGTATTCCGCCTGCTCGTCAACTTCGTCCGCTTCAACCCTGAGTACTACAAGCCGGTCCGCGCCGAACTCGCGAGCTGGATTCTCCACCGTGACGACCCGCAACTGAGCCGGTTCGCCGAGATGATGCTCGACCACCTCGTCTCGTGGTTCGAAGGGCGGCTCGTCGAACATGCGCCGTCGATCCCGGAGCGCCTGCTCGAGGCGATGCTCGTGTTCGATGAGGACCTCGACGAGGGCACGCGCGACAACCTCCGCGACCTGCTCCTCTACACGACCTTCCTCAAGCAGTCGGTGATGCTCGCGTTCGAGGAGGAGGAGTTCGACCTCGATCACGTGCCGGAGGGGGGGATCTGGGTCTCGCGGATCAAGGAACGCGGCGCGTTCAGCTTCTACCGGATCAGCGTGAACACGATCGCCGGCAAGCATTTCGACCTGCTCGTCGTCCAGCGCGAGGACATGAATGCGCGCGCGGTGATGGACACGAACCACTGGATGATGGCGATCGGCAGCCACCCGTACGGCCACCGCGTGCTCCCGCGTTTCGGTTGCGTCCGGCCCGAACTCGCCGCGCTCTCCGTCGAGTATGTGCGCGAGCTCACCGCGCAGGAAAAGATCCGCCGGTTCGCCGGCCACGCCCACCCGCAGGCGCCCCCCGCGAAACCGGCCGAGTGGCGCAGGCTGCTGATCACCGCGATCGCCACCTTCTTCCGCGCGTGGAACTACTCCGGCCGCCGCATCATCCCCGGCGTGCTCGCGCCCGACAACGTCGTCGTCCCCGAACTCGACTTCCGCGAAGAGGCGCTCATCCTCTCGCTGAACGGGTGGGAGCCGTACGACGGCCCGTCCTCCCTGATGCGCCCGCTGTTCGAGAACTTCTTCGCCCAGACACGCGCCGACAACCCGCGCTCCGCACGCGTGATCGACGAAGACTGGCTGTTCGACGCGTGCGTCGAGGGGCTCGGCCGCGAGCTGGCGGATACATTTCTACGCGAGTTCGCCGGCGAGATCCGGGACGACGAGACGGAACCATTCGCCGGCGAGTTCGCCGCCGGGCTCGGACGGTACATCGACGGGCTCGGCCGCCGCTGGTATGTTCCGCTCCCGGTGCACAACGCGATCAACCGCTACCACGCGTGGGAGCGGATCAACCCGAACGTCACCTCCGAAGCGCGCGCCGAACTGCTCGAAGGGCTCGTCACCATCTACAACCTCGACCGGTACGGCGAGATCGCCCGCTACCACCTCTACCGGCACACGTACTTCGCGAACGCGGGCGAGGCGGTGACGGACGCGTTCTCCGAGCTGCTCGACGGCCTCTGGCGCAGTCCGGAGATCCACGCGACCCAGCGCGTCGAGCTCTCCGAGCTGCAGGCGGCGCTCGACTCGCAGGAGGACCGCGACGTGTTCAGCCGGCTCGTGTTCCCGCGCGCACACCGGCCGCAGGACGTGGAAGTGATCACGTTCGGGGAGAGTGGGCGCAGGCAGGTCGTCGTCAAGACCCACATCGCCGACTCGCACGATGTCCGCTACGACATCCGCGAACCGGTCGAACCGGAGGAGGTCGGCTCCCTGTACCGGCTCTTCTACCAGGAACGGTTCCCGAAGTCGGTCAGCGGCCAGGACCACCACCTGATCGTCACCGATCCCACAGGCCGCGTCGTCGCCGGGCTCACCTACAAGGTCCAGGAACAGGATGTCGTGCACATGGACGGGCTCGTCACATCAGGCCCGCTGATGGGCCGCGGAATCGCGACCGGACTGCTCGAGGATTTCGTCACCCGGATGGCGAGCCACGGCGTGAAGCTGCTCAAGACCGACTTCATGATGCGCGACTTCTGCGCGAAACGGGGGTTCCACACCGACCGGAACTGGGGCGGGCTCGTCCGCTACCTCGCCCGCGAGCAACCGGAGACGGCGGAAGTGGACATCCCCGCGCGCTGATCCCGGCCGCCTTTGGCCTTGACCTCAGTCGGGGCAAGGAATGTATCTGAAATCGGGGCAAGGGGTGTTCCTTCCCCCGCTGACGGCGGGTGGCCCGGGGCTTGCCCCGGGTTTCATATCGTCTCTCGTCAGCTATGCCGCGCCCCTGCTCGCAGGCCGGGCTCTTGTCACCCTGGAATTACTGCCGGATCAGACCGACACCGGTTTCCGCGAAACCGGGCTACGTCTATGCTCCGCGCCTGCTCGCAGGCCGGGATCATCCGCCGGTACAAGCGTGTTCCCGAACCCGATCCATAGCTGCGCAGCAGTCATCGGCGCAGCCACTCCCCCACCCTTTCGATTCCGTATCTTGGCCCGGATGAATGACCCGTCCCTGCACCCGGTGCGCGCATGAACCTGCAGTCCCGGATCACGGCGAGTGTAATCGCGGTCGCATGCGTGATCGCGCTCGGCACGGTCGGCTACGCGCTGCTCGAAGACTGGTCGCTGCTCGACTCGTTCTACATGACGATGATCACGATCAGCACGGTCGGGTTCGGTGAGGTGCGCGCGCTCACGCTCGCCGGCAGGTTTCTCACCGTCGCGCTGATCATCACGTCGGTGACGATCGGCGCGTATGCGCTCACCAACCTCACCAGTTACATTGTCAGCGGCGAGCTCGTGCAACGGTTTCGGAATCGGCGTATGCAGCGAAAGATCGAGGAGTTCCGCAATCACGTGATCGTGGCGGGCTACGGCAAGCTCGGCCGTGAGATCGCCGACGAGCTGCGGCGCGCGGACGCGGATTTCTGCGTCGTCGAGCACGACGCGGAGCACGCGGATCACGCGCTCTCCGCCGGCATCCCGGTGATTGTCGGGGACGCGTCCCGGGACGAGGTGCTCGAGCAGGCCGGGGTGGAGCGGGCGTACGGTCTGATCGCGGCGCTCACCGGTGACGCGGCGAACGTGATGGCGACGCTCACCGCGCGCGAGATGAACCCGAACCTGTATATCGTCGCGCGCGGGATCAACGAGCACAGCGAGGCGAAGTTGAAGCGCGCCGGCGCGGACCGTGTCGAGCTCCCGTTCCGGATCAGCGGCCGGCGGATCTCGACGCTGATCCTCAAGCCCGGGTTCATCGACTTCATCGACCTGTTCAGCCGCACGTTCGCGGACAACCTGCACATGAGCCAGGTCGCGGTGCCCGAGGAGAGCCCGCTTGCCGGCAAGTCGCTGAAGCAGATCGACCTGCGTCGGGTGACCGGCGGGGTTGTGATCATAGCGATCCTGCACGAGGAGGGGAACCTGATCGTGCACCCGGACGGGGGTGTGACGATCCGCGCGGGCGACCGGCTGCTCGTGCTCGGCACCGATGGACAGATCAACCGGTTCAAGCAGGAGTTCAACGTGACCGAGGCGCCCGCGCACACCGCGGAGTTCCACGTCCGCCAGACCGATGTGAAGCACGGAGCGATATGATGAGACGATTGAGCGCGACCGCAGTTGCGATGTTCCTGTTCGTGGTTGCGGTGGGCACGGCGACCGCAGCCGCGCCGGCACGGACCGCGACACTGGCGAACGGGCTCGATGTCGTGATGATGCCGGACGCGACGACGCCGCTGCTCTCGAGCCTGCTGATCGTGCGCGCCGGTTCCGGCAACGAGACGCTGTCCACAGCCGGCGCGACGCACCTGCTCGAACACATGATCTTCCGCGGCACCGAGTCGCGCACGCAGGACGAGATCTACGACGCGTTCGACCGGATGGGAGCGTACCACAACGCGCAGACACGCAAGACGTACACGAACTTCATCCTCGTGACACCGGTCGAACATGCACGCGGCGCGATGGAGATCCAGGCGGACATGATCCTCCACTCGGTGATCGATCCGGACACGCTCGAGATCGAGAAGGGCCGTGTGATCGCAGAGATTGAGCAGGGGCGGGAGCGGTCGTCGAACCGGGCGGACGAGATTCATCGCCGGCACGTGTATGAGCCGACGAGCTACGGGTTTCCAACGACCGGGTCGGTGACCGGGATCCGCAGCCTGCCCGCGGATTCGGTGCGCTCGTTCCACGACGACTGGTACGCGGTGAACAACATGGCGCTCGTGCTCCGGGGCGACCTCACGTACGACGAGATGAAGCGGCTCGCGGACGCTGTCTATGGCGGCGAGGCGGCGCGGGCGTTGCCCGAACGGCCGGAGGCGTGGCCGGTCGGGATGGAAGACTGGCGCGAGGGGCGGCTGCACCGCGCATACGGTGCGGACGGCGCCGGGAGTGTGCATGTCACGATCTCCGCGCCGCGTTACGACGAGGCCGACGCGCCCGCATTCGCCGCGCTCGCGCTGCTGCTCGACGACGAACTCGACGCGCGGCTGAGCGCGGAGAACCCGCTCGTCACATACGTGCGCTCGGGTATCCGCTACGACCCGGCGTTCAGCGTGCTCGAGATCTCCGCCGGGCTGATGCCGGGCACGGACCCGGACGCGGTCGCGGACGCGATGATCGGCGCTGTGCGCTCGTTGACGCCCGACGCGGTGACTGTCGATCAGGTGAAGAGGGCGCTCCGCGAGCGGCGTCGCTCCGAGCTGTTTTTCGCGGAACAGGTGCAGTACGGGTCGTTCCTGCTCGTGCCGAAGCTGGCGGTCGCGCCGTGGGGGTTCTGGCAAGAGTTCGAACGCGCGCAGGACGATCTCAGCGGAGCCGATCTGGCGGCTGCTTATTCGCTGTGGCTCGAGCAGCCGCGCTGGGTCGGGTCCGCCTACCTGCCCGAACCGGAGCAGGAAACGGGCGGCGGGGTCGAACTCGGCGAAATCGTCGCGGACACACTGGACAACGGGCTCGCCGCGGTCGCGCGTGAAGTGCGCGGGGCGCCGGTCGCCGGGATCTTCCTCGCCGTGCGCGGCCGGTCTGCGCTCGAAGGGGACGAACGCCACGGCTGGGTCGATCTGCTGCACCGGCTGCTGCTCGAGGGCTCCGAACAAACTACCGCCGAGCGGATCGAACGGCGGATGAACGAGATCGGGATGGAGATGAACGTCGTCGATGACCCGCGCATGCCGATGGACGACTATCGGACAAAACCGGAGTACAGTTACGTGCGCGTGCAGGTCGTCGCGGAGAACTGGGACCGGGCGCTCGCGTTTCTCGCGGAACGGCTCGCGGACGACGGCTTCGGCGAACAGGAGCTCGAAGCGGCGGTTGGAAAGTTGCGCGGGGTGATCGACCGGCGCGGCGGGACGGCGAAACGCGAGGCGCAGCGGCTGTTCGCGCGGCGGCTGTTCGGCGACAATGTGAACAGCGCTCCGATCTACGGCGACGGCTCGTCGCTCGACGGTGTGACGCCGGACGCGCTGCGCCGGTTCAGGCGCGACGTTTTTTCCGCGGACAGGCTGGTGCTCAGCGTGCTCGCGCCCGCGCCGGCCGCGCAGATCCTCGATCTCGCCGCCCGCGAGTTCGCCGCGTTCACGTCCACGGAAGGCGAGCGGGAGTATGCGCCGGCCTCCTCGTCGCCGGGCACCGACACGGTGCGCGCGCCGGGACGGCAGGCATACATCGCGACCGGGTTCCTGCTGCACGAGTTCCCGCTGCGCGAGCACGCGGCCACGCTGATCGCGAACGCGATCGTTTCCGACCGCATCTACCGCGATCTCGGCGAGAAGCGGGGCTGGGCGTACGGGGCAGGGTCGAGCCTGCTGATGCGCGACGGCTGGGGCGCGTGGACAGCGGGCATTTCGTTGCCGGAAGAACATCTCGCCGAGGCGAAACAGGCGGTGTACCGGCACCTCGCGTCCGTCGCGCGCGGAGAGTTCGACGAGGACCGGCTCGCGATCGCGGTCAACGAGATGCGCGGGTCGATGCTGCGCCGCTACTCGAGCCGGATCAACCTCGCGATGGCGATGGGCGATGACGCGGTTCTCTACGGCGACCCGGGCTGGACGTGGACGCTGTACGAGCGGATCGGCACACTCACGCTGACCGATGTAAGACGCGTCGCGGCGGAGTATTTCTCGAACCCGGAGGATGTGGTCATCTTGTTCGGGCTGCCGGAAGGCAGTGATGAGCCGCGTCACCGGATGCCGCCGGGGATGGGCGGGATGGGCGGACACTGACCCGCCGCCGATTCCGCACCCTCCCCCGGTTCCCTGACGCGCGCGCAGGATGAGGCCCCGCGCCCGTTTCCGCCGTAGATTCGGCTCTGCATCGCCACACAACCCGGCTGAGGAGGCTGACCATGTGGATCGTTCGCTGGATTGTGCTCGTAGTAATCATCATCGCCGTGCTCTGGTTCTCGCTGGAGAACCAGGAGACGATCAGCGGCGTGCACATCTTCGGCTGGCAGTCGGGCGAGATTCCGCTCTATGTCGCGCTGTTTGTCGCGTTCGCGCTCGGGATGATCAGCTTTCTCCTGATCGCCGTGTTCCAGCAACTGCAGTCATTGAGCGAACTCGCGCGCGTGCGTAGATCGAAGAAGAAGCTGGAGAACGAACTCGGCGAGTTGCGGCGGGAGCTGGACACGCTGCGCGAGGAATCCGAGCACCACGAGTCGGAGAAGGACCGTCTGCGCGAAGATATCGACATCCTCCGCGACCACCTCGACGAAGCGGAACGGAAAGCCGGGTACGCGCCGACACGGGCCGAACGCGCGGAGGAAGAACCGGCGGGCGTCGATTTCGGCGACGAAGACGGCGAACAGGGGAGTCCGGGCGAGGAACGCGAAGAGGACGAGGGGGATCAGGAGGAGAAGAAAGAGTAACGAGATCTGTCCGTGCCCCTGTGACAGCGCGTCTGTTTTGCGCTGTCGCAGGGCTCCGTCCACTCATGCCCGCGGGGATCCGCCAGGATCACCGCGGCTCATCAGCTCTGATCGGGCTTCGCATCAGCCGCGGTGACGGCCTGCGGCCCGTCCCCGCGGGCATGCAGAGGTCACGTACCATTTGATCAACCGCGCGGGCGAGCCCGCACGGCCGGTACGACCGCGCTTGACAAGCAAGCGCGGGCACGAGACAGAGGGCCGACCGACTACCGCAGTCCGCAGCCCGCAGCCCTGAGACCCGACGGAGGAACTACATCACGCGCCACGCCATGTGCAGGCGATCGCTGGCAACAATGTCCACCGAAGCGCAGCCGGCTGTGATGTAACGCAGCGGGCTCGACGTGACCGGGATGTTGACCGGCTCGTAGAGCACGTCCACCGGCCGGTCGAAGCGCACGACCCAGTCCGGCCACGGCCCGCCGCGGAATGTCATTTCCCGAACCCGCCGTTCCTGCACCATCGACCCCATCGGAAGTTCGTCCTTTCCGATCACCACGTCACCGTACGGCCCTCCCGGCCAGATCATCGGCAGCCGGTGGGTGAGGCGGCCCGGGACGAATGTCTCGACAGTGAGCGCGCCGTCCTTCAGCTCGATTTCGCGCCGGTACGGAACCGGGTTGTGCATCCGCATCGTGGCGGCGTGATGGGGCGGCGCGAGCCGGATCACGTCGCGCGTGTGGCGGCCGCGCAGCAGCGGGAACCCGACGCGCCGCGGCGTACGGTGCACGCCGGGAATGCTCGTCGAGTGGAGCTGCCCTTCGACGACGAGCCGCTCGCCTTCATCGACGGAGAACTGGCCGGTGAGCGCCGGGTGGCGCATCCGTGTTCCCTCCAGCGCCCACGGCCCTTCCCGCATCGCCGATCCGACCGGCGATCCGAACAGGCGGGTGGAATCCGACGGAACATGGTGCATCCAGCCGAGCGATCCGCCGGGGGCGAGACGGAGCAGCCAGTCGCCGAACCGCTCCAGCCCCGACCCGTTGCCGTAGATGCGCGGGACAGGCCGGTACAGGGAACTGTCCGCCGGACCCGTGTCGGCAGGCCGGGCGATCCGGTACAGTAACCCGAGATACGCCATCGGTGTCAGCCACGGCACGTCCGGGTCGATGAGCCCGTCGAACCAACCGAGGTTCCATGCCCCCTCGAGCAGCGCCGCCTGAGTGTTTGCCTCCGGCAGATGGTTCGCCGCGATCCCGAACCCGGTCGGCACCGGGAGACACGCGATCGACGCTTCCGCGCCGCCGCCCATCAGCCCGCTCGGCGGCGTGGACAGCCGGCAGCGTTCGATGATCGAACGCCACAGCGAGAGGTCGTCCTCATCCGGGGAATCGACCGACAGCGTCAGGTACGCGAGCGCGAGCGCGTACGCGCCGGAATCATCGGGAAACAGGCTGGACTTCATTCGTTCGCGCAGCAGCCGGTCGCCGTCACGCTTCACGTTTTCCGCGACCGCGAGCAGGGACGATGATTCCAGCCACTCCGCGGCTGCCTTTATCGCGGCGAAGCGGAGCGGGCGTGTTTCCGGCCCGGCCGGGATCGAGGCGTGCTGCAGGTAGCGCGCGGCGCGGTCGATCGCCTTCACCGCCCGCGCGTGCATCATCGTCGGGATCTGGTTGTTCACCAGCCTCAGCGTGGTCGCCGCGGCAAACAGGCCGTACGCGGTCGCCTGCGGGTCGGGGCCGGACGTGTGGTGGACGCGGATCGATCCGTTGCGGTGCAGGGAGCGGAGCCAGATGTCAAGCACGCGCACCGAAACGGTGAGCAGCTCGGACGGGCGAATGTCGTCCGGGACCGCGAAGCGGTGCTCACCCGCAAGCGCGAGCAGCAGGCACGATTCCTGGTACCGCGGGTTGACGTACTTCGTCTGCTCGTATTCAGGATCGACGATTCCCGTGTGGTCGAACCTGCGATGGCGCGCGAGTGTCACGCTGACAGCGTTCGACACCAGCCTGAGGAACGCGTCGCCGGAACGAGCGGGCGCCTCCGCGCGCTCGACCACCGTTTCATGGGCGGCTTCTTCGTTCACGATTCCCCCAGATCTCGGACGATCAAGTATCAAAGTACGAAGCTGAGGCCGGCACGCGCCACGGTGTGTATCGGGACGGGTGGCGCGGGGCTTGCGCCGGGTTTCATGCACCGCCGGATCAACCGCGCGGGCAAGCCCGCACGGCCGGTACGACCGCGCTTGACAAGCGAGCGCGGGCACGAGGGAGTAACTCGACCGACTCCCGCAGCCCGCAGCCCGGCGACGGGTGGCGCGGGGCTTGCCCCGGGTTTCATGCACCGGCGGATGATCCGCGGTGACGGCCTGCGGCCCGTCCCCGCGGGCACAAAAGGGGGTAATGGATA
>JAANWZ010000164.1 GCA_018263585.1 Calditrichota bacterium
GGTTGAGATCATACGGTATGTCGGTCGCCCAGCCACGTGCACAGACCGGAACTGAGAGCGCATCGGGGCGGCCGAGCCGTCATTCTGAACCCGGCTTCGCGCGTCCGTCTGCGTGAAGGCGGGTGAAGAAGGTCCAGCTTATCCGAGGGCTGTTTCTTGACTTCGGGGACGCTTGCCAGCAAGCGTCCCCCTCCTCTGCCTCCCTCGTCGAACCTGGACCTTCCCTTCACTGCGTTCAGGATAAACTTCCCTTCGCCCGGCAAACGGACGCCGGGCTTCGGTCAGAATGACACACTTGCCACCTCCGATATTGCTCTCGGCTGAGCCATCGGGGCGGCCGAGCCGTCATTCTGAACCCGGCTTCACGCGTCTGTCTGTGTGAAGGCGGGTGAAGAAGGTCCAGCTTATCCAAGGGTTATTTCTCGAGTTTCATGGTATCCTCCACCCTTGTCGAACCCGGACCTTCTTCCCTTCGCCCGACATACGGACGTCGGGCTTCGGTCAGAATGACACACTGCTCTGAGCAGGGGACGCTTGCAAGCAAGCGTCCCCTCGCGGCTTCCGGATGACACGGAGCGCGGCCACGTGTCATCCTGTGATGAAGCGCTGGATCAGTCCTTGTATGAAGCGCTGCTGATCAGTCCTTCTTCTTCTTCTTCTCCTCGTCCTCGTCCACGACTTCGTAGTCGGCGGTCTCGACGTCTTCGTCGCCCCCGGCTTCTTTTTCGCCGCCGGGCTGTTCACCGCCCGGCTGAGCGCCGGCCTCCGCGCCCTGCTGCTGGTACATGCGCGTCGAAACCTCGCTCCACGTGGACGTGAGCGCGTCGTTCGCCGACTTGATCGCGTCCATCTCCTCGCCCTTGAGCGCCTGCTCGAGGGCCTCGACCTTCTCCTCGATCTTCTTCCGATCGTCCTCGGAGATCTGTTCCTTCAGCTCCTCGAGCTGCTTTTTCGACTGGTAAACACGGCTGTCGGCTTCGTTGCGCAGGTCGATCTGTTCGCGGCGTTTCTTGTCCTCGTCAGCGTGGCGTTTCGCATCCTGCTTCATCTTCTCGATCTCATCCTGCGAGATGCCCGAGGACGCCTCGATCTTGATCGACTGCTCCTTGCCGGTCGCCTTGTCCTTCGCGCTCACGGAGAGGATCCCGTTCGCGTCGATGTCGAACGAGACGGCGATCTGCGGCACTCCACGCGGCGCCGGGGGGATGCCGGTCAACTGGAACCGGCCGATCGTCTTGTTGTCGCGGGCGAATTCACGTTCGCCCTGCAGCACGTGGATGTCCACCGTCGTCTGGTTGTCGGCGGCGGTGGAGAAGATCTCCTCGCGCTTGACCGGGATCGTCGTGTTCGCGTCGATCAGCCGTGTCATCACGCCGCCGAGCGTCTCGATCCCGAGCGACAGCGGGGTGACGTCGAGCAGCACGACATCTTCGACATCGCCGCCGAGGATGCCGCCCTGGATCGCGGCGCCGATCGCGACGACCTCGTCCGGGTTCACACCCTTGTGCGGTTTCTTGCCGAAGAATTGCTCGACCGCAGTCTGAATCGCCGGAATACGGGTCGAACCGCCGACGAGGATCACCTCGTCGATGTCGCCGACCTGCAGCTTCGCATCCTTGATCGCGATCTTGCACGGTTCGACGCTCCGCTCGATGAGGTCGGAGATCATCCCTTCGAACTTCGCGCGCGTGAGCGTGTAGTCGAGGTGCTTCGGACCTTCCTGCGTCGCGGTGATGAACGGCAGGTTGATCTGCGTCTGCGTCGCGCTCGACAGCTCGATCTTCGCCTTTTCCGCGGCTTCCTTCAGCCGCTGCAGCGCCATCTTGTCCTTGCGCAGATCGATGCCCTGGTCCTTCCTGAACTCGTCCGCGAGCCAGTCGATGATGCGCTGGTCGAAGTCATCGCCGCCGAGGTGGGTGTCGCCGTTCGTCGATTTCACCTCGAACACACCGTCGCCGATCTCGAGAATCGAGATGTCGAACGTGCCGCCGCCGAGGTCATAGACCGCGATCCGCTCGTCGCTCTTCTTGTCGAGGCCGTAGGCGAGCGACGCGGCGGTCGGCTCGTTGATGATCCGTTCGACCTTGAGTCCGGCGATTTCGCCAGAGTCTTTCGTCGCCTGACGCTGGGCGTCGTTGAAGTACGCCGGTACGGTGATCACCGCGCGCTCGATCTGCTCGCCGATGTGATCCTCCGCCGCCTGCTTCAGCTTCTGCAGGATCATCGCGCTGATCTCCGGCGGCGTGTACGTCTTTTCGCCGATCTCTACCTGCACGAGATCGTTCGAGCCGCCGGCGATGTTGTACGACACCTCCCCCTTTTCGGTGCCGACTTCGCCGACCCGGCGTCCCATGAACCGCTTGATCGACGAAATCGTCTGCTCCGGGTTCGTGATCGCCTGCCGCTTTGCCGGTGCACCGACAATCCGTTCGCCGCTCTTCGTGAACGCGACCACGGACGGTGTCGTGCGCGCGCCTTCCGCGTTCTCGATCACGGTCGGCTCGCCGCCCTCCATCACGGAGACAACCGAGTTCGTCGTGCCGAGGTCGATTCCGATGATCTTACTCATAAACGCCTCTCGTCTATCGTGTTTCGTTCAGTGACCGGGTCACGGGCCGGATTCCCGCTCCGCCGATCGCGCCGGGCGCACCGGTCCCGCTCGTTTCGCCTTCCACGTGTGCAACCCGGATGCCAGCTTCCGCGGAAACGCTCCCGCCTTCGCTCCACCGCCTGTGGATAAGAAGAGAGTGCGGCGGATTCGTTTTCCACACTTCTTGTCCACCGCTGAAGCCCGCATGATCACTGAGTTACCGCGGCGGCAGCGAGATGTTGCGTACAGCCAACACTGCTCGCCCGGACGTTCCGCTCGTGAGGAGAGCGGATCGTGACTCACACCGTGGCGGTGTTCCAGGACATGGTGAGCGAGAGGAGCTGCCGATATGGCAGAGTCTGGCAGGGTGGCGTGGGCCGGTGAGTCAATCCCAGTCCCGCTTCTGCTCAATCGTGCGGAGCAGGAAAGGCACGTCGTTCACCCCGGGGCGACCGGGGAAGTGTGCGATCAAGGCGGAGAGCAGACGGTCGAGCTCGTCGGCCGGCACTCCGACCCGGATCGACCCGCGCAGGTGACTGTAGAGCTGGCGCGAGCGGTTTTTCATCACGAGTACGGCTACGTTGCCGAGCTCACGGGTCTGCCTGTCCACGCCGCCGCGCGCGAGCACCTTGCCGTACCCTTCCGCGATCATCCACGATGCGAGCTCCGGGCTGTTGCCGGCGATGTAGTCGGTGACACGCTCCGCCATCGACCCGTAGATGAGCGCGAACATCTCGCGCCCGCGGGCGAGCCACTCGTCCCAGCCTGCCTGTTCGAGCAGCTCGGCGTCCTCCCCTTCCGCGGGCCACAGGCGCTGCAACGTCGCGGTCGCCTCGAGCGCGGTCGCGTATCCGTCGTGGAGATACGTCTGCAGCAGGATCTCATAGACCGCGCGCCGGCTCACTCCCGCCTCTTTCAACTCACGGATCAACCGGTGCGAGAGTGCATTGTCCTGCGCGACGAACGAAGCGGCGAGCACGGCGAGCGTGACCGCGCGCGCTCTCACGGACGGATCGGGAAGATCGGCGTGCCGGGGTTGTTCAGGCATGCGCTCGCTTGCGTTTCAGTCCTGATTGACGGGCGCAATGTACACCGCAGCAGGTGCGGGGGACCAGCGAGAGAAACCCCGGCCGGGAAGGGCGGGGACAGTGTTGTTTCAGGTCGGCGGCGGCCGGAACGACAAGACAGGCGGCGTTCAGAATTCGCCCCTGATCACCTTGATCTGGTATTCGGCGGACTTTCGGTACTGGCTGTCGTTCATCGCCTTTTCATACGCGGTGATCGCGACCTCGTTCTGCCCGAGGTGCTGGCGCGCCCAGCCGAGCTCGAACCAGGCCGCTGCGTAGCGGGGATTCACTTCCGTCGCCTTCGCCGCCGCCTGTACCGCGGCGGAGTAGTTCTCGAGCCTGTTCTGGTTTTCGGCGAGCGCTGTCAGGTACTTGTAGTTGCGCGCGTCCAGTTCGACCGCTTTCTTGATCGCCTCGACCGCGTCCCTGTACTGCTTCTTCTCCGCGTACGCCTTGCCCATGTTGTACCAGGCGTCCTCGTTCCGCTCGTCGAGCTCGACCGCGCGCTGGAACGCGCTGATCGCCTGGTCGAAATTGTGCTGGTAATAGTAGGCGAGCCCGAGGCCGCCGAACGTCTTGGCCATGTCCTCGGGATCCGCATCCGGCACCTGCACCCCTTTCTGGAACGTGGCGACCGCGCGATCAAACTCGCGCCGCAGGTTCAGCGTCACACCTTTCGCGTAGTACGCCTTCACATACTCCGAATCCAGCCCGATCGCGTTGTCGAACGCCTGCAGCGCACTGTCGTAGTCCTTCGTCATCCGGTAGGCGAGGCCGAGACTGTAGAACGTGCGCGGCTCGAGCGGATTGAGCTCGGCGGACTGCTTGAAGTGTTCGATCGCCTCTCCGTAGCGCCGCTGCCGCAGCGCCTGGTTGCCCTTGTTGTAGAGGGAGATCGCCTGAGATTTCGCTTCCTTGTCCGCCTCGAGCTCGCTGATCATCTTCTTGATTTCGGCGCCGAGCTTCTCATACTGCTCCTTCAGCTTGGCGTACTCCTCCTGATCGGTGGTGTTCTGCATCTTCTCGATCAGCTCTTTCGCCTGCCTCTTCTTCTCCTCGATTTCGGGAGTCTGCGCGATTGCGGCAACCGCGATCGTTCCCAGCAGCAGCCCCGCGAGCAGCAGTGTCAAGGTCCGTCTCATCGTTATCACCTGGTATGTCAAACCGATCGTTCCCGTCACAACGCGGCAAATATAGAACCCTCCTGGAATACGTGCAAGCGATCCGGCAGGTTTCCGGGATTGCGGGGGACCGGTGACGTGCGTCACTCAGCCGGCCCGCGTCGCCCGCCGTTTCGCACGGCGCCCGGACCCGTACTGAAACGCCTCCCGCGCCTGTTCGCGTTCGGACGCGACCGTTTCCTCGATCCGTTCGATCCAGTCCGCGGTCAATGTGTACACGCCGTGGTTGTGTTCGATCATTCCGCGCAGGCGGAACGGACCGTTGCCGTGCAGGATCGGCGCGTGACGGTCGTACACGCGCGGGAACACGGTTACCTCGAAGCGACCGGTGAGATCCTCCATCGCGATGAACTCCATCGGCTCCCGGTTCTTTCGCGTGGTGATCCGCTTGTGCGAGTACGCCCAGCCGATCATCGTCACCCGCCGGCCGGCGTGCCGGCCCATCTCCCGCGCGAGCACGCAGCCGTCCACGGGCAACTCGAGCAGCGCGAGCGGGTGCGTGCCCGGCGAGAACCCGAGCACGCGCCGTTCCGCGGCGTAGCGTTCCTGCTCCGACCAGTCCGGCGCCGGCGGGAGCCGGTCGAACACGTCGTCCGCGCCGATCGCGAGCGGGCCGGGGCCTTCGCGGTACGCTTCGAATCCGGCGCGCAGGTTGCGCAGCATCGTCGGTCGATTTGCGCCGAGTTCGTCGAGCGCCCCGCACGCGATCAGCGCCTCCGCCTCGTCGCGCATTGGACGGACGCGGAAGATGAAATCGCCGAGCCCGCGGAACGGCCCGAGTTCGCGGCGGTTCGCGATGACCTGGTCGATCGTCTGCTCGCGCAGCGTGCCGACCCCGCGCAGCCCGAGCTGGATCCGGCTCCCGACACCGTGATGCTCGCGCGCGCTCTCGTTCACATCCGGGAGCCGGACCGCGAGCCCGTTCCGCTTCGCGTCGGACACGTACGCCGCCTGGCTGTAGTAGCCGCCGCCGTTCGCGAGCACGGCCGCGTAGAACTCCGCCGGGTGATGCGCTTTCAGGTACGCGACCTGCATCGAGAGCACGGCGAATGACGCGCTGTGCGCCTTGCAGAACGAGTAGCCCGCGAACGACTCGATCTGCCGCCAGATCTCGCGCGCGACGGCCGGTTTCACATCGCGCTCGCGGCAGCCGCGGAGAAACTCGTCGCGCAGCGCCTTCATCGCCTCGCGGCTGCGCCCCTTGCCGCTCATCGCCCGCCGGAGCAGGTCCGCGCGCCCGAGCGAGAGCCCGGCGACGTGGTGCGCGACCTTGATCACGTCCTCCTGGTAGATCATCACCCCGTGCGTCTCGGAAAGCAGCGCGCGCATCTTCGCGTGCAGGTACTCGGCCTGTGCCGGATCGTTCACGCATTCGATGTACTGCTGCATCATCCCGGATTCGCTCACCCCCGGCCGGATCACCGAGCTCGCTGCGATCAGACCTTCGAAGTTGTCGCACTTCAGTTTCTGCAGCAGCGCGATCATCCCGGGCGACTCCACGTAGAACGCGCCCATCGTGCGGCCGCTGCGGAGCAGCGTGCGCGTCGCCGGATCGGTGAACACGCGCTCGACATCGTCCACCGGCGGGCGCGCGCGGCCGTTCTCCTCGACCATCCGGCACGCGTCCTTCATCACACCCAGCGAGCGCTGGCTGAGCAGGTCGATCTTCACGAGCCCGAGATCCTCGACGCTGTACATGTCGTACTGCGTGATCACGAACCCCTTGCTCGCGCGCTCGAGCGCGGTCCAGTCGGTGATCGGGCTCGGCGTGATCACAACCCCGCCGGCGTGGATCGAGAGGTGACGCGGCAAACTGAGGATCGCCTGCGCCGCCTGCGCGATCCCCTTCCACGGTTGCCGGTCGAGCGGGAGATCGCGGCACGCCGGCACTTCATCCTTCAATGCGGCGAGCGAACTCGGGTGGGAGAAATGCGGGACGTGGCGCGTGACACGGCCGATCTCCTCCTCCGGCAAACCGCGCGCGAGCGCGGTCTCGTGCAGCGCTCCGCGCGCGCCGAACGTGACATACGTCGCGATCATCGCGACGTGATCGTCGCCGTAACTGTCATACACGCCCGCGAGGATTTCGTCACGGTCGCGCCAGGAGAAATCGAGATCGACGTCCGGCGGGCTGCTCCGCTCCGAGTTGAGGAATCGCTCGAAGTAAAGGTCGTATTTCAGCGGGCAGATGTCGGTTAGACCGAGGCAGTAGCAGACGATGCTGTTCGCCGCCGACCCGCGGCCGAGTGTGCGCACACCCTTCGCCCACGCCCGCCGCGCGATGTCATGCACGACGAGCATGTAGCCGGTGAATCCGAGATGGTCGATCACGCCGAGCTCGTACGCGAGGCGTTCGCGCGCGGCGGGTGGCGGCGCGGGGCCGTACCTGCGCCGGCTCCCCTCCTCCGCTCGCCGGCGCAATTCGCTGAACGGGTCAGCGCCGTCCGGCAACTGTGGCGCGGGAAACTTCAGCTCGCCGAGCTTGAGATCGACCGCGCACCGTTCCGCGATCGCGCGCGTGTTCACGAGTGCCTCCGGCACGCCGTCGAAGCAACGCAGCAGCGCGGGAACGTCGGAGAGCGCGTGCCCGAGCGCCGCGTCCGGCTGCCTCGAGAGCACGGTGCGTCCCCCGATCGCGCGCAGCAGGCGCACGGTCTCCCGCTGCTCCGGGCGCGCGTGCGTGACCGGCACGGTCGCGACGAACGGGAGCGCGAGCCGCCTGCCCGCGTCCCACGCCCGCCGCGCGGAGTTGCGGCCGGCCGGATCGGTGAACGCGACCAGGTTCGCGAACAGCGCCCCCGGCGCCAGCTCCCCGCGCAGAATCTCGAGCAGGTCCGGCTGGTCCGTCGCAGCGATCACACCCGGCGCGAGCGCGCGCGCCGCGCCGGCGAGCGTGAACTCCGGGTCGAGCTGCCGCTCGGACACGAGTCGGCAGATCTCGCCGTAGCCGGCCGTCGTCTCCGCCCACAGCAGCAGCGCCCGTCCCGGATCGCCCGGCTCGTCGAGCACCGCCCCGAGCACCGGCTTCAACTCCTGCGCCCGCGCCGCCTTGTCCGCCTGCACAAGCCCGCTCACCCGGTTGCGGTCGGTGAACGCGAGCGCACGATGCCCGGCCGAGGCCCCGACTTCCGCCAGCTCGCGGATCGTCCCCGCGCCCTCGTAGAACGAGAACGGAGTCTGTACATGCAGCGGAACGATGTCGGCTTCGTTCAGCATGATCTCTCAACCACGAAACATACGGAAACGACGTTTAAACCACGGATGATACGGATGACACGGATGACTGCTTGATTCTCTCATCCTGAACCGCCGCTGCACTGTTTGTGGGCGCGTTGACCGGCTGAATGTGTCATCCTGAACCGCGCCGCCGTTTGTATTCGTTGAGGCGGCGCGAGTGAAGGACCTGCGCGGTATACCACACTTGGGTTGTTTTGCACATACGTCGTCCGGTACTTGGCGGTAGATGCTTCACCCCCCGCACAAACGAACGTGCGTCGGCTTCAGGATGACACGAGGGCCGCGCCACGCTGACGGTTCCGTATCCCGGTCGGATCATCCGCGCGGGCAAGCCCGCACGGCCGGTACACGCATGAAACGAATCCGTGTGAGTCGTCGCAATCATATTCATTTCAATGTGTTATCCGTGCAATCCGTGTAATCCGTGGTCAGAAGTCGTTTCCGTGTAATCCGTGGTCAGGGACGATCATCCAGCGGAGGCGTAACGGACGAGTTCCCGTCCCCAGCGGTCACGGACACGGCCGACGGCGCGGGTGAGCCGGCGGTCGCGGAACTGACGGCGCGGCGCGACAAACAGCGAGAGCTGCTGCGACGGCGGCACGCCCCAGTCAACGGCGAGCCGCAGTCCCGCGATCCGCGCGCGCCGTGTCCACAGCTCCGGCACCTGCGCGCGCGCGAGTGTCTGCCAGCTTCCTTCGTGCTCCGCGCGCCGGCTGGCGATCACCGCGCCCGCGGAACGGTCGTCCGCATAGACGAGCGTGACGCGCATCCGCCGCGGCGTCTGCCCGAGCGCGCCGAGCACGTGGGTGAACCCGTCCGAGACGAGTTCCGCGAGCGCGCGCCGGACGTCATCGAGCTCGGTGGTATCCTGCGCGAACCGCCTGCGTCCGCGCCACTGCCGAGGAGACGGCCCGCGCGACCCGTGCAGCGCGATCCGCCGCAGGCCCGGACCCTCAGGCCCGAACAACGAGCGCAACACCTCGTCCGGCAGCGCGAGCAACTGCCTGAACCTGCGCACGCCGATCTCCGCGAGCGCGGCGAGATCTGCCTCGGACAGATCCGGCAGCAAGCGCAGCGGCAGCGGGGCGAGAAGCGCGCTCGTCCCGTCCGGCGGCACCGTGACGGTCTCCCCCACCGGCGCGACGGCGGCGGCGATTTCGGCGACCGCATCGCCCGGACCGACTCCCCACGCGCCGCCGAATCCCGCCCCGGCGACGCGGGCATCTGCGCGGCGCAACGCATCGACGAGAAACCGCCGCCCGCGCGACCACACAGCGCGGAACACCCCCGCGCGCACGCACTGCACGTCCGGCAGTTCACGGGCGAGCACGCCGGCCAATTCGCGCTCCGCGGATGCGTAGCGGGCCGCGTGCGCGCGCACGACCTCCACGTCAAACTGCCGGAGCGAACCGATCCGCATCCCCGGGCGCGCGCCGAGGGCAATCGCCCGTTCGCACGCCGAGAGCACGAGCGCGCGGTCGTCTTCGCCGGCGCACACGATGAGCGGAACGTCGTCCGGCAATCCCTGCAGCCGCCGCTCGACGCGCGCGCAGAAGCCGGGAATCCGGAGCGCGATGTGAGTGCGATCGATCATACCGGGAAGGTACTACACAGATGTTCAGAAAGCAAGCGGAGCGGGCGACACTCGCTGTGCCCCTGTGACAGCGCGTCGGTTTGCGCTGTCGCAGGGTTCATTCACCGGTGAATCAACCGTTCACACCCTTGCCCTTGACTTTAGTCAAGGATAATCAGAAGGTTGGATGGCCG
>JAANWZ010000165.1 GCA_018263585.1 Calditrichota bacterium
GCCGGTCGCCGACCAACGCTTCGCCGGCGCCGTCGGCGGGGACGCGGCCGTCAACAACCCACTCGTCCAGTTCGAGCAGCCCGCGCTCGCGGCTCGGGGTGACGGCGCCGCCGGGGTCGACGACGGCGCCGTCCTCGCCCTCAAGCAGCACGCCGAACCGGACGCGCGCGGAGGCGCGTTCGACGCCGTCCACGGACCGGATCACCTCGGTGAGGCTGTCCACGTTCGTGAGGCCGTCGTCAAGCGGCAGTCTGCGCGCGCGATCGACGGCGGCGGCGGGCATCACCTTGACATGCCCTGCCTCGAGGCGGATGAACGCATCGAAGAAGGCGTCGAGCGCGCCGGCCATGTAGGCGTCGAACACGGTCGCGGCGGCGACGGCGAGCGCGATCGCGAGCGCGGTGAGCAGGCTGCGCCGCGGGTGGCGGCGCGTGTTGCGCAACGCGAACCGGGCGAGATTCACAGCATCCCCTCCCTGAGCGCGCGCACGACCTCCCCTTTCTGCGCCCGGCGCGCCGCGTGCCAGCTCGCGAGCGCCGTGACGAGCACGCCGAACACGAACGCCGCGACCGGGTTCGTCCAGCGCAGCGCCGGATAAAGCGCTTCGCTCATCGGAATCCCGATGTCCATGTCCTCGTAGGCGGCGAGGCTGATCCCGGCGTGGTTGAACCAGGTGACGAGCAGCCCGCCGAGCACGACCGCGATCACCCCGGCGATCACACCGATCGCGATCCCCTCGAACAGGAACAGGCGGCCGATCAGCGACCGCTCGAACCCGAGCGCGCGCAACGCGCCGATTTCCATCGTGCGCTCGTGCACCGCCATGATCATCGTATTCGAGACGGCGACGGCGGCGATCAGAGCGAGCAGTGCGACGATGAACCCGAACACGATCCGGCGCAGCTTGACGATCTCGAGGAACCCGGCCGCGGCTTCGCGCCACGTCTGCCAGTCGAAGCTGCCGCCGCGCGCGCGAACCCGGCGTGCGACGGTCTCCGCGCGGCCGCGACCGCCGAACAGGAGCGCGATCTCGTTCGCCTCGTGTTCGACGAGTGCGAACGCGCGCGCGTCGGACAGGGTGAGGAAGACAGCGTGCCCGTCGATGAGCGGGTTGCCGGTGGCGATCAGGCCGAGCACGGGCAGCCGTCGCGAGTTCAACGCGCCGGGCGCGCTGCGTGCGAACAGCGTGACCCGGTCGCCGACAGCAAACCCCATGTCCTTCGCGAGTTTACGCCCGACGAGCACCCCATCCTCGCCGCCGAAGGACGAGCCCTGCGAGAGTGAACCGAGCACGTCGTACACAGTCCGGTCACGCTCCGGATCGACGCCGATGATGTCGACGAACGCCTCCTCTCGCCCGGAGATGAGCTGGCCCTGGATGTGGAGGCGTACGGTCGCGCGCGCCTCGAACTCGGCGGCGAGGCTGTCGCGGAGCTGTTCCGCGTGCGGGATCAGGTCGTCGAGATCGCGCATGAACTCGTTGTCGAGGTAGCCGGCGGGGAACGCGCGCAGGTGGGCCGATTCGAACCGGATCGTGTTCGCGAGCGCCTGCTCCTCCATCCCGTCGAGCATGCCGTACGCGAAGATCATCACGATCAGGCCGATCGTGAGCCCGCTCGTGGTGAACACGGTGCGCCGTTTGTTGCGGCGCAGGTTGCGGAGCGCGAGCCGGAATGCGGTCATTGTCGAATGCACCCGTCCACCATCTCGACGACGGTGTCCACGCGGTCGAGCACGCGCGGGTCATGGGAGGCGAACACGAACGAGACGTCCTGGTCGGTGCGCATCCGGTTCATCAGATCGATCAGCGCGATGCCGGTCGCGCCGTCGAGGTTCGCGGTCGGCTCGTCGGCGAGCACGAGCGGCGGGTTCTTGACCAGCGCGCGGGCGACGGCGACACGCTGCTGCTGGCCGCCGGAGAGCTGGGACGGGAGACGATCCCCCAGTCCCTCGAGACCGACGCGCTGCAGCATTTCCACGGCTGCCCGGCGCCGGCTCTCGCGAGTCGTCCCCGGGAGGATTTCGAGCGGGAGGCTGACATTCTCCGCGGCTGTGAGCACGGGGACGAGGTTGAACTGCTGGAACACGAACCCGATCCGCTGGCGGCGCAGACGGGTGCGCTGCTTCTCGCTCAACTCGGCGAGCCTCCCGCCGGCGACGGTGACCTCGCCCTCGTCGGGGACATCGAGCGCGCCGATCAGGTTGAGCAGGGTGGTCTTTCCGGATCCGGACGGGCCGGCGAGCGCGAGGAACGCGCCGGGGCTGACATCGAGCGAAACGCCGCGCACCGCCTGGACACGCCCCTGATTGTAAGACTTGCTCAGTTCATGGACGCGAACAACCGGCTCGGCGTTCACCAGCCGTCATCCTCCTCGTCGCGCTGCCGCATCTCATTGACCCGCTGCTTGATCATGTCCTCGATGTCGAGCATCCAGGCCTTGCCTTCGACGTAGGTGATCGTACCCTGCTCGAGGCGTTCCTTCATCTCCTCGATCGCGCGGATGGTCGCGCTGATCACGCGACTCTGGCGGCGGACAGCGTCCATGAACCGGCGCACGGTCTCCGGTTCATCGACGGGTGTCACTTCGATGCCCATGTCGATACTGGCGACGGCGTTGTTGATGTAGTGGGTGATCGTGGTCAGCAACGTCTCGTACGTGCGCCGGCGGACCTGCTCGCTGAGACGGTCGCGCGCCTCGCGCTCGAGCCGCTGCAGGCGGAGCGTGTTGCGCACGCGCGCGATCAGCTCGTTCGGGTTGTACGGCTTCGTGATGTAATCGACCGCGCCGAGTTCGAGCCCGGTGAGCTTGCTCTCGATGTCGCTGCTCGCGGTGACGAAAATCGCCGGCAACGCCTGCAGCCCCTTCTCCGAGCGGATCCGCTGGAACAGGGTGAACCCGTCGATGTCCGGCATCCTGATGTCGAGCAGGATCAGGTCGGGCGGCTGCTCGCCGACTTTCTCGAGCGCTTCTTTTCCGCCGCGCACCGGGATTGTGCTGAACCCCTGCCGCTCGAGCGCCATCGACGCCATGTCGAGCGCGAGCGGTTCGTCATCGACGATCATGATCAGCGGGGCCTGCTCGCGGCCCTCCGCCGTGTCGTTGCCCCCGGCTTTCTCCACAGCCATCACAGATCCCGCGGTTGTGCACCCTCCCCGCCCCCGAACACAAGGGCCCCTCACCGCGGGAAGGTACGAGACCGGGCCCGCGAACACAACGCGCCCGCGTGAACTGGTGATGGCGCAAAAATTGGACAGACCCCAGTTTTGTGTGATCAATTGCACGAACTTGCTTCTCGCACCATATGTCACGCAAAACCGGGGTCTGTCCCTAGTTTTCGAACAGGCGGCGGGCGTCGTGGAGGCTCTCGACGAACGTGTCCACGTCCTCGAGCGTGTTGTACAAGTACCCGCTCGCGCGCACGGTCGCGGGCACGCCGAACGATTCGACAAGCGGTTGCGCGCAGTGGTGGCCGGAGCGGACCGCGACCCCGTCCGCGTCGAGCAGCTGCGCGATGTCATCGGCGAACACGCCGTCCACGTTGAACGAGATCGCGGCGGTTCGCTCGTGCGCGTCGCGCGGGCCGTAGATCGTGACCCACGGCAGCTCGCCGAGTTTCGCGAGCGCGTAGTCGGTCCACGCGCGCTCGTGCCCGGCGATCGCGTCCATCCCGAGCTCGTCGAGGAAGTCGAGCGCGGCGGCGAACGTGATCACGCCCGCGATGTGCGGTGTCCCCGCCTCGAACTTGTGCGGGAGCTCGGCCCAGCTCGCGCCGTCCCAGGTGACGCGCTCGATCATCTCCCCGCCGGTCATCCACGGGTCCATATCGTCGAGCAGCTTGCGGCGGCCGTAGAGCACGCCGAGCCCGGTCGGGCCGAGCATCTTGTGCGCGGAAAAGGCGTAGAAATCGACTCCAAGCGCCTGTACATCCACGCTCCGATGCGGTGCGCCCTGGGCGCCGTCCACGACCGAGAGCGCGCCGGCGTCACGCGCGATCCGCGCGATCTCGGCGACCGGGTTGACGGTGCCGAGCACGTTGGACGCGTGCGGGAACGCGACGATCTTCGTGTTTCCGTTGATTGCGCGGGCGGCGGAGTCGAGGTCAAGGCGGTAGTCGCCGGTGAGTTCGATGAATGCGATCTCGGCGCCGGTGCGTCTTGCGAGTTGCAGCCAGGGGACGAGGTTCGCGTGGTGTTCCATCCGCGTGAGCACGATTCGCTCGCCGGCGAGGACGTGCTTTTCGCCCCAACATCGGGCGACCATGTTCAGGCCCTCGGTGGCGCCGCGGGTGAACACGATCTCCTCGCGCGCTGGCGCGTTGATGCGGGCGGCGACCCGGTCGCGCACGCTTTCGAACGCCGCGGTCGTCTCGGCGGCGAGCGTGTGCGCGGAGCGGTGCACGTTCGAATGCAGCGTCTCCGCGACCTCGCGTTCACGTTCGATCACCGCGCGCGGGCGCAGGCTGGAGGCGGCGCTGTCGAGATAGACGAGCGGCCGGCCGTGCACCGTGCGCGCGAGAATCGGAAACTGCTCGCGCACGGCGGCGGCGTCAACCGGACTGTTCGTTGTCTCTGCGCGCACAACCACGGATCTTTCCCTGCCACGGACTTTTCTCTACCACGGATGACACGGATGAAACGGATGAACTGATATTCTTGACCACGGAACGCACGGAAACGTGAACTTAAATGATTGAGGAAACTCAGAACACTTCGAGAATGACTACATACAGATTCTGCAAAGAATATCGCATGCGGGAAACTCACCGGCCTTCATCCGCGCGGGCAAGCCCGCACGGCCGGTACAGCAGCGCTTTCTTCAGCAGTTTATCCGTGTTATCCGTGTCATCCGTGGTTTATTCTTTTCCCTACACCGCGACGTAGATCCGGCCGTCCTCGACCTTCGTCTCGTAGCTTGTCAGGCCGAACACGGCGGGCATTTTCGTCGCTTCGCCGGTGCGAACATCGAACTTTGCGCCGTGACGGTGGCAGGTGACTTCATGATCCTCCACGGTCTTCCCGTCGAGGTCACCGCCGTCATGCGTACAGTACGGGCTGAACGCGTGGATCTCGCCGTTATCATTCGCGAGCATCAGGCGTTTGCCGTTCGCATCGACGATTTTCGTGCGGTTGAGCGGCAGTTCATCAACCGCCATCACGTCAACGAAGGTGTTCGTGGCCATTCCGGCTTTCCCCCGTCAGCTTTTTCATCAACATTGTGCGTCCCGTATCCTGGTAGTGCTTCGGCAGCGTGCCGAGCACGGCCTCAAAGTAGCCGGCGAGCATGATCCGCATCCCCTCGTCACGCGGTATTCCGCGGCTCTCCAGGTAGAAGAGCTGCTCCTCCGCGAGCGGTCCGACGGTGACACCGTGACTGCATTTCACGTCGTCATTGATGATCTCGAGCTCCGGGATCGACTCGACGCGCGCCGTGTCGCTGAGCAGCAGGTTGCGATTTTCCTGGTACGCCTCGCAGTTCGCCGCACGTTCCTCGATCCCGATCAGCCCGGTGTATGCGGACATCGCCTCGTCACGAACCGCCACCTTGAACAGCAGGTCGGAGAAGGACTCGCCTGCGGTGTGGCGGTGGCGTGTGTGATGGTCGAAATGCTGTTCGCCGCCGGCGAGCAACAGGCCCGCCCAGCGGCTGCTCGCGCCCTTTCCGGCGAGTTCGGTCGCCCAGTTCACCTTCGCCGCGCCGGCATCGATCGCGAGCGTGGCCGACTGCAGATCGACATCACGCGCGATCCGGTTGCGCTGGGTGAGGAACAGGCGCCGTGAGCCGGGCAGGTTCGCGACGCTGACGAATTTGACGCGCGCGGAGTTGTCGGCGGCGAGTTCGACGACGGAGCTGACCTGGCCGGGGCCGGGGTCGGCGGCGAGGTACTCGTCGATCACGCTGACTTCGGCGTTTTCGCCGACGATCACGAGCAGGCGTGTCGGGAAGAACGGGCCGGTCGCAAGCCGTCGCAGGTGGATCGGCCGTTCGAGGACCGTGTTCGCGGGCACGATCAGCAGCAGCCCGCGCCGCCACGACGCCATGTTCAGCGCCTCGAACTTGCCGAACTCGGCGCCGACCTGCGCGGCGAACCGCTTCTGCACGATCTCGCCGTGCTCGCGCAGCCCGGACTCGAGGTCGGTGAGGATCACAGCGGCGCGTTCGGCGTGCTCGCACAGTTCCGAGCGGACCTCGTGCGGGGAGGCGAGCGCGGTCGCGCTCAGCGAGGTGAGCCGTTCGCTCAGCGCGCCGCGTGTCACTTCTGCGAATTCATCCCGCTCGCCGCACAGATCCGCGTCCTCCGAAGGGAGGAACATGTCCGGGTCGGTGTAGCGCCACAGGTGCCTGATCCGATCGGGCGGAGGAGTGTGGAGCCAGCTCCGCCACGCGAGCTCGCGCAGGTCATGGAGCCACTCCGGCTCGCCGTCGAGACGGGCGCGGTACGCCTGTCGCTCCGCGACGGCGACGTTTTCGACAGATTCGCTCATGGTGTTCTGGTTCTGGTCACTGTTGTGAATTGCACGTTCGTGCCCGTCGTCCGACGTAGCCTCCTGAACGCCGAGCGTGTTCGGTCCGGCGCGACGTCTTCGGTGTCATCCTGAACGAAGCGCAGCATCCGTTTGCTGCCGCGAAGTGAAGGATCTCGAGATTCAACGGTAATGTTCTAATCGCACCTTATCTGGTCGAGATCCTTCACTCGCGCCGCCTCAACATATACAAACGGCGGCGCGGTTCAGGATGACACGAAGGGCGCGCCGGGACGGACCGGCGCTTCGGGTTCAGGATGACACAATTCCGCCAATGCGCAACACTCCCTTCAGTCGGAGATTGTCGGATCGGCAAGCGCCCGTGTTCTTTTGTCCTTGACTAAAGTCAAGGGCAAGGTAACTTCTCGTTACTCGATATTCGTTACTCGCAACTCGTTACTGGCAACTCGCCACTCACTCGCCACTCGTTACTCGCAACTCGCTACTCGCCACTCGCATCAGCCAACGCTTCCTTCCATTTCGAGCTCGATGAGGCGGTTGAGCTCGACGGCGTATTCCATCGGCAACTCCTTGACGAACGGGTTGAGGAAGCCGTTCACAATGAGCAGGCGCGCCTGGTCCTCGCTGAGCCCGCGGCTCATCAGGTAGAACACCTGCTCCTCGGCGACCTTGGACACGCTCGCCTCGTGCTCGATCGCGACCTTCGGGTGGTCGATCTCCATCGTCGGGTACGTGTCGGTGCGGGATGTCTCGTCGAGCAGGAGCGCGTCGCATTCAACGCTCACCTTGCTGTCGCCGGCGTTCGGGTACACCTTTACGAGCCCGCGGTACGACGTGCGCCCGCCGTCCTTCGAGATCGACTTGGAAGTGATGCTGCTGCTCGTGCGCGGGGCGGCGTGGATCATCTTCGCGCCGCTGTCCTGGTGCTGGTTCTTGCCCGCGAACGCGACCGACAGCACCTCGCCGCGCGCGCCCTCGCCGACGAGATAGATGCACGGGAACTTCATCGTCAGCTTCGACCCGAGGTTGCCGTCCACCCACTCGATCGTCGAGTTCCGGTGCGCCATCCCGCGCTTCGTCACGAGGTTGTAGATGTTCGGCGCCCAGTTCTGGATCGTCGAATAGCGGATGTACGAGTCCTCGAGCGAAATCAATTCGACGACCGCCGAGTGCAGCGAGTTCGAGGTGTAGATCGGCGCGGTACAGCCCTCGATGTAGTGCACGCGCGCGCCCTTGTCGGCGATGATCAGCGTGCGCTCGAACTGGCCCATGTTCTCCGCGTTGATCCGGAAGTACGCCTGCAGCGGGACGTTCACCTCGACGCCGGGCGGAACGTAGATGAACGAGCCGCCGGACCAGACCGCGGAGTTGAGCGCGGCGAACTTGTTGTCCTCCGGCGGAACGACCGTCGAGAAATACTTGTTCACGATCCCCGGGTGCTCGCGCAGGCCGGTGTCCATGTCGGAGAAGATCACGCCCTTCTTCTCGAGGTCCTCCTGCATGTTGTGATAGACGACCTCGGACTCGTACTGCGCGGAGACGCCGGCGAGGAACTTCTTCTCCGCCTCCGGGACGCCGAGCCGGTCGAACGTGTACTTGATCGACTCCGGAACATCATCCCACGATTTCTCCTGCTTCTCCGTCGGCTTGATGTAGTAGTAGATGTCGTCGAAATCGATCTCGCTGAGCAGCTTCGTGTCGCCCCACGCCGGCATCTTCTTCGCGTAGAAGACGTCGAGCGCCTTGTGACGGAACGCGCGCATCCACTCCGGTTCCTCCTTCATCCGGCTCATCATCTCGACGACTTCGTGGCTGATCCCCTTCGCGCCCTTGTGGAAATACTTCTCCGGGTCGCGGAAGCCGTAACGGGATGCGTAATCGGTTCCGATGTTCTTGAGCTGTTCGTCCGCGGTCTTCTCTGCGACCGCCGTCGGCATCTGCCGGTCAAGAACGTCAGGCATATGTCATCATCTCCTGTCGGAGGTTCTCGGTTGTATCCGTAGCCCGGGTTCGCTGAACCCGGGGTGTGCCCTCGCTTGTTCCGTAGCCCGGGTTCGCTGAACCCGGGGTGTGCCCTCGCTTGTTTCCGTCCGGAGCGCCGGGCTCGGTCACCACTATCCGGTTATCCCTTTGGCTCAACCGGGGGCAATATCGGAAGTGGCAAGCGCGTCATTCTGACCGAAGCCCGACGTCCGTTTGTCGGGCGCAGGGAAGAAGGTCCGGTTTCGACAAAGGTGCGGGAAACCAGGAAACTCAAGAAACGACCCTTGTATAAGCTGGACCTTCTTCACGCGCCTTCACGCACACAGACGCGTGAAGCCGGGTTCAGAATGACGCTTCGGCCGCGCAGATGCGATCAAAGTTCCGGTCAGCGCACGTGGCTGAGCGAACTGGATAACCGGTCACGACCAATCTGCACGCCGGCCACCGGCCCCGGCTTCCGCGAAGCCGGGCTACGCCGGAA
>JAANWZ010000017.1 GCA_018263585.1 Calditrichota bacterium
CGCCGCGCTTCGTTCAGGATGACACAGTGGCGCGGCCTCAACCGACGCAGACGCCGCGCTTCGTTCAGGATGACACAGTGGCGCGGCCTCAACCGACGCAGACGCCGCGCATGTTCAGGATGACACAATGGCGCCGCCTCAACCGACGCAGACGCCGCGTTTGTTCAGGATGACACAATGTCGCCCTGCCGCGTTTGACAAGCAAACGCGGGCACGAGAAGGGGAGCGTGCCCGCACCCCGCAGCCCGCAGCCTGCCGCCAGCCGCCGGGCCAGTTCGCACCGCCGATCACCGCGGTTCGTCACCCTCCCCGCCGCCGGGCGTGTCCAGCTCCGTTTCCTCCAGCCGCGTCGCGGAGAACACGTCATGCCCGCCGCGGATCAGCCCCGCTTTCGTGTAACGGAGGAACCGTTCGTAGCCCGAGGACACGGCGAGCACGACGCCGTGGGCCCCGTCCCGCCAACCCCGCTGCACGACCAGCTTCTTCACGAACGCGACGAACCCGCGCGCGAGGCCGACCGCGACGCCCGCTCTCCGCGACGGGTCGGCCGCGATCTCCTGCGCCGCGAGCGTGCTGTACAGGTCCATCTTTGCCAGATAGGACGCGAAACGCGGGCACGTGTGGTGGTCGAGCGGATGGAACAGGCGCCCGGTTCGGCCTTCAACGACAATCCGCTCGTGCACAGCGGACCCGGTCACGTGAAACACACCCCGCCGCACGAGCCGGAGCACGTAGTCCCGGTCCCAGCCGCCGTGGCGCATCTCGCGGCCGAGGAAGAACGAGCGGCGCGGGATCTCGTACCCGTCGATGTCGTTCCGGCGCCGGATCGCTGAGAAAATCTCGTCAGCGAGAGCGGGAGTCGCGCGCTCGTCCGCGTCCAGTGAAAACACCCACTCGCCTTTCGCGAGCGCGAGCGCCTTCGCCTTCGTCGGGCCGAATCCCTGCCAGCGCAGGTCGACGACCTCCGCGCCGGCTTCCCGTGCCAGCGCGCGCGTGTTGTCCGACGAGCCGGTGTCCGCGACGATGCGCTCGCCGGCGAAGTCCACCGACGCGAGGCAGGCGCTGATGTTGTGCGCCTCGTCCTTCGCCATTACGACCACCGACAGCCGAACCGGCGATTCGCCTCCATTCCCGGTCGCGCGGACCATCACCCGTCCTCCGCGAGCATGTTCCGGTACACATGAAGATAACGGTCGGTGACGGCGGGAATAGAAACCGTCTCCAGCGCCCACCGTTTCGCTCGGTCCGCGAGCCGGCGTGCGAGCTCACGGTCGTCCAGCACGCGGTTCAGCTTGTCGGCGAGGCAGCGCCCGTCCCGCGCCGGGCATGTGAGCCCGCGGTCGCCGACGCTGTCGCGCAGCCCGCCGGCGAGCGTGGAGACGACCGGCACGCCGTGCACGAACGCGTCGTACACGCTGCTGTTCACACCCTCGGTTTCCACCCCTGTCACGAGAAACACGTCGAAGATCGCGTAGTAGTCCTCCACATTCTCGCGAAACCCGAGCAGCCGTACCCTGTCCCCGACCCCCGCCTCGGCGAGCGTGATCCGCACCGAGTCGCGCATCGGTCCCCCGCCGAACTGGAGCAGGATGAAATCGTCCCTGAGCGCGGCGAGTTCACGCACCGTCTCCGCCATCACGAGCGGCCCTTTCTGCGGGACGAGATCGCCGACGAACCCGACGATCCGCGCGCCGTCCGGCACGTTCGCCTCAGCGAGAATCGACCGCGCGCGCTGCACATCCGGCTCGCGTGGCTTCACCGCGGACGAGATCACCTCGACACCGTGAATCCCCGCCCGCGCGAGCGTGTCCCGGCTCGCCGAGTTGTTCGCGACCACACGGTCGGTGAGCCTGTGCTTGAGCCGGGAGAGCGGAGTGCAGGCAGGGAAGTTCACGCGCCGCGTGTACAGCACCGGCCGGCCGTGCAGCGGCTTCGCGAGCACCGCGATCGACTGGGCCTTCGCCGACTGCGCGTGCAGCAGGTCGTAGCCGCGTCCGGCGCGCCCGGTCACCGACACCGCGTGCGCGACACTGCGCACCGGGTGCAATTCAACCGGCAGCGCGCCCAGCTTCCCGTGCAGCGGCGACCCCTCCCGGCACACGATCCCGACCTCGACGCCCGCCGCGAGCAAGCCCTCCACCGTGTATAGCGTCTGACGCTCACCTCCGCGCCAGGTTCGCTCCGTGTTCAGTTGCAACACACGCATCCGTCCTCGCACACCCGTATCTTTGCCGTCGCGACCAGCGAATCAAGATACGAACGTGTCCGCGGCAGGATACGGGGAGGACGTCGTGACGAGCCTTGAAGGACTACACCTGCGAAACTCGATGATCGAGGCGGGGAAACGGCTTGACGTGCGCGGGCTGATCGCCGGATTCGAGGGGAACATGTCCGCGCTGTTGCCGGAAAGAACCGTGTTGATCTCGGCATCCGGGAGCGCGCTCGGCCGGCTCGTACACAAGGATTTCGTCACCGTGGACGCGAACTCCGGCGAGGTACTCGAAGGAACCGCGACCGCGAGCAGCGAACTGGATGCCCACCTCGCCGCCTACCGCACCGACGACTCGATCGGCGCCGTGATCCACGCGCACCCGAAGTCGTGCATCACGCTCACGCTGCGCGGGTGGACGCTGGAGGCGGTCCCGCTCCCGGAAGCGGCGTACACGCTCGGCTCCGTACCCACCTGTCGCTTCGCCGTCCCCGGCACCCCGGAGGGCGGGGAGGTCGTCGCGCACTGGGCGTCGCGCCGCGATGCGATCCTGTTCGACCGGCACGGGGCGATCACGTTCGGCGCGACCGTGGACGACGCGCTCGCGCGGATGGAAATGCTCGACGCGGTCGCCGAAATCGTGCTGCGCGCCGGCGGCCCGGAAAACGTGAAACCGCTCACCGCGGAGGAAGTGGAGCGGGTTGCCGGAGCCGCGCGCGGGTTCGGCGTGCGCCGGGAGGCGCTCGACGTGTGGATCGAGGCGATGAGCCGGCGGGCGTAGCCGGCAGGCGACAACGCGTCCCCGGAGTTCCGGTTGCTCGTTACTCGCAACTCGTTACTCGCAACTCGTTACTCGCAACTCGTTACTCGCCCGTGCAGCCGACCTATCCGCCGCGTTCCGCCACGAGCCGGACCGCCGCCACCTGCCCGAGCGCGATCCCCCCGTCGCCGGGTGGAACTGCGCGCGGCCAGTACACTTCGATCCCTCGCTCGCGCAGAGCTTCGACCGCCAGTTCACTGAGCAGGCGGTTTTCGAAACAGCCGCCCGCGATCGCCTCGCGGAACCAGACCGGCGCCGGCTCGGCGTCGAGATCGCCGATCGGCTACACGTCCCTGCCCTCCACCAGCGCGACCGTGCCGGTTCGCTGCGCGCCGACAGCGAGCAACGGGCGGCCGTCACGCGCGATCGTCACCGGTTCGGGCGCGTAACCGTGCGACCGGCGCAGAACCTGCGGCTCCCGAAACAGCACCCGCACGAGCGAGTCCGCAACCGGGCGCGCGATCGGTTGATCGTGCACGAGGAACGCGTCGGCGATCCCGCCGAGCCGGTCGAACGCCTCGCGCTCGTCGATGCAGGCCGGTTCGCGGGACACGTTCCCCGTGGTGATCACGAGCGGCCGCCCCGCGCCCTCCGCGATCAGGTGAAGCAGCGGCGTGTACGGCAGCAACGCGGCGAGCTCCGGGCCGCACTCCGGGCATGCGTTCAGCTCGTTGCCGTGGCGTCGATCGGCGGGACGCTCGTACTCCGCGCGGCATTCGTCACACATCGCGAATCCGCGCATCGTCGTCTGCGCGCGAGTGTACGGAGCCCCGGTGAGCACGCTGAACCGCGGCCCGCAGTTCGCGCACGTGGTAAACGGGTACCGGTAGCGGCGGTCGCTCGGGTTGCGGATCTCGGCGAGACACTCCGGGCAGATCGACACGTCCGGCAAACTCAGCGCTTCCCGGCGGCTGTCGCTGCTCTCGCGAATCTCAAACACATCGTCCCCGACCGGTTTGATCTTCCGGGACAGGATAACCGAAATCCTGCTGTCCGCAGGCGTTTCCGTGCGAAGCCGCTCGATGAACCTGTCGAGCTCGCCGCCGGACGCTTCCGCTTCGATGTGGACGCCGTCCCCGCTGTCGCGAACCCAGCCGCCGACGGACAGTTCGCGCGCGAGCTCGCGGACATGCGGGCGGAACACCGCACCCTGAACCGCGCCGCGCACCGTGATCCGCAAGCGCTCGACCGTTCGCTTTCCAGCCCCGCTCTGCGCCACCGGCCGCCCCTCGGCCTCCGCTGTTTCTCCTTCAAGGTCGGGAATACAATCGGTAACCGCGCCGCTGTCAGACAACCTGAGGATCTTTTTCAAACCGGCCGCACGGGCAACCCCCACGGCCGCGATCGAATCGCCCGCGCGAACGATGGAAACACCATCGCACCCGTTGCCAGGGCCTATATTCACGCGACGTCGGAAAGACGCGAGGTGACGATGAAGACTCCGCAGCTTCCCTGGATTCCGCGCCGTCCGAAACGGATGCCGGAACCGCCGGCCGCCGCGATCGAAGCCGCGACCGCCGAAGAGCCGACCCCGGCGCGGATGCGCTGCTTCCGGATCGGCAACCACACCGCGCTCCAGCCGCTCGACACCGTCCCGGACGAGACGATCGCGGGCTCGAACGAGCGGAAGCACTGGCTCGACGTCGAGGGTTCGGACCGGCGCCAGCTCGACGAGGCGCTCGCGGACTACGGCCTGCACCCGCTGCACATCGACGCGTTCACCGATCCCGGCCAGGTGTCGCGCGTCGTCCCCGTCGAGGGCGCGCTCTTCCTCGAGTTCTCCGTGCTCACCGGCTGGGAGCACGATACGCTGCGCTCGCTGACTTCGTTCATCGAGAATCGGGAACCGGCGGACGGCGGCTGCTTCGCATCCGTGCTCAAACTGTTCGAGAGCGGTCACAACCCCGCGGCGGCCGCGCTCGCGTGGCAGTGCTTCTTCTCCCTGTTCACCCACGCGCTGTACAACCGCCACGAGCGGGACATCCGCCGCGCGAAACGGAAATGGTCGTTCGCCGGCGCCGATCACCTGCTCATCAGCTCAGCGCCGGGGAAGATCATCGAGGTCGCGCGCGAGGTGGGGTTCATCGACGAACACACGCGGGAAGAATTGCGCGAGCGGCTCGCGTTCACCGTCCGCCTGCTGCCGCCGCAACCGGGGGAGGCGTCGGACCGGGAGCTCGCGGCCCACATCGAGACGCTGGCGCGAATCGCCGCCGGCCTCCCCTCCGGCAGCGGGTGAGCGCACGTTATTCACCCGCGCGCGGGAATGGAGAGACGCGGGAGGCTTCGCCGGACGGGCCGGCTCGGGTGTGGGGGTGCACTGCGCAACGGAACTGTCGAAACGCCGCCCGTCCGGCGACACCGCCCGCGCTTTCCCGGTCGATGCCGCGTGTCAACCCGTTAGACAGGACAGCACGGCCGCGGTTACACAGCCCCGCTCTCACACTCTCTCCCGGTCCTTCGCAGCGGTCACGTCCGAGGAGATGCAGCCTCTCCTCTCGAAACGCCGTAAGTTATAGCTAATGAATGTGGCTTCAATCGGTTTCACGTCTCGAGGTGTTGTTCACTCGAAAGGTGCTCCGCACCCACCAGACCATCAGGAACTAACGCGTGAACACGCGCCCGTCCACATCCGAAGAGCAACTTCTCGCCTGGATCTCCGCACCGGAAAACGACCGGCTGGAGTGCAAGTTGGCCCGAAGAGGTTTCCAAGAGAAAGCCCTGGCCCGGTACTGCGTCGCCGTGGCGAACAGCGGCGGTGCTCGCGTTATTCTTGGCGTAACCAACAAACGGCGAATGGTCACTTGCCTGCATCCGCGCGGGCAAACCAGCACGGCCGGTACTTGAATGGAACATTCTATCAAGAAACGCAATAGTGTCACGAACATGAGCTTCCGTGTCTCATTCAACGTGCCGGCGGTTGGCGCGTGCAGGTGTTTCGCCGGCGTCGCAAACCCTATATTCCGCCCATGTTCACGGAAAACACTGACCCGTACGCGCAGATGCCGCCGTTGTTTCGTCGGCGGCCGACGTACCTGCGGATCGACCTCGACGCGGTCGCGCACAACCTCGCGATCCTCCGTGACGCCGCCGGCGGCGCGCGGATGATGGCGGTGCTGAAGGCGGACGGGTACGGCCACGGCCTCGTCCCGGTCGCGCTCCGGCTCGCGCGCGAAGGCGTGGGCGCGTTCGGGGTCGCGTTCCTCGAGGAGGCGGTGCTGCTGCGGCAGGCGGGGATCGAGGCGCCGATCCTCGTGCTCGGCGGGCTCGTCGGCTACCAGACGAAGCATTTCATCGATTATCACCTTGACATCTGCGCGTCCAGCTATTACAAGGCGCAGCAGATCAGCGACGAGGCGGGCCGGTTGCGCCGAACCGCGCGAGTGCAATTGAAAATTGACACCGGGATGGGCAGGATCGGGGTGCGCGCGGAGAACGCGGTCCGGTTTGCGCTCGATGTCGCGCGCCTGCCGCACCTTGAACTCGCCGGCATCTTCAGCCACTTTGTCCGCGCGCAGGGACCGGAGACCACGCTCGCCGAGCATCAGCTCGCGCAGTTCAGCGAGGTGCTCGCAGGCTGCCGCCGTCACGGGATCGAGTTCGAGCAGGTGCACATGGCGAACTCGGCGGCGACGCTGACGATGCCGGAGGCGCGGTTCACGATGGTCCGGCCCGGGCTGTCGCTGTTCGGCCCGACCCCGGCCGCGCACATCGAGAACCGCTGGGGGCTGAAGCCGGCGATGAGCCTGCGCTCGGAAGTCGTGTTCTTCAAGGGAATTCGCAAAGGCGCCGGCGTCGGTTACGGCCACACATGGCACGCGCCGGAGCACGGTTGGCTCGCGACGTTGCCGATCGGATACGGAGACGGCTACCCGCGCCACCTGTCGAACCGCGGCGAGGTGTTGATCGGCGGCACACGCTACCCGATTGTCGGCAACATCAGCATGGACCAGATGATGGTGTACACGGGAGAAGACAAACTCGATGTCGGACAACCGGTGACGTTGCTCGGATCGGAGGACGGCGACGTGATCGACGCGTGGGAGCTGGCGACGCGCGCGGGGACGATCGCGTACGAGATCCTCTGCGGCTGGACGCCGCGCGTGCCGCGCGTTTACGAGGGAGAGGGATGGAAGCCCGCGACGATCTGATCCGGGCCCGCCGTGACAAGCTCGCGAAGCTCGTCGCGGCCGGCGTGGAGAGCTACCCGTACCGGTTCGAGCGCACGCACCGTGTCGCCGACCTGCTCGCGCGGTTCGACGAGCTGAGACAGGCGGGCGAGCAGGTGACGATCGCCGGGCGTGTCGCCGCGAAGCGCGTGATGGGGAAGGCATCGTTCGCCCACGTGCAGGACGATTCCGGCCGGGTTCAAATCTACCTGCGCCGCGACGAGATCAACCCGCCGGGCGTCTCGGACCCGGAGACGGCGCCGTATTCGCTGTTCAAGACCGCGATCGATCTCGGCGACTGGATCGGCGTGCGCGGGGCGTTGATGGTGACGAAAACCGGCGAACGCACGCTCCATGTCCGCGAATGGACGCTGCTCGCGAAGTGCATCCGCCCGCTCCCGGTGGTGAAGGAAGAGGCCGAGACCGGGCGCCGCTACCACGAGTTCTCCGACCCGGACGAACGTTACCGCAACCGCGCGCTCGACCTCGTCGTCAACCCGGACGAGCGCGAGGTGTTCCGCATTCGCGCGCGGATGATTTCGCTGATGCGCCGGTACCTCGATGAAGCCGGGTTCCTCGAGGTGGAAACGCCGGTGCTGCAGCCGCTTTACGGCGGCGGCTCCGCGCGCCCGTTCACCACCCACCACAACCAGTTGCACAAAGATCTTTACTTGCGCATCGCGGACGAGCTGTACCTGAAGCGGCTGATCGTCGGCGGGCTCGATCGCGTGTACGAGATCAGCAAGGACTTCCGCAACGAAGGCGTGGACCGCATCCACAACCCCGAATTCACGATGATGGAGTGCTACGCCGCGTTCGCGGACTACACGTTCATGCTCGAGCTCGTCGAGCGGATCGTGAGCGGGATCGTCGGCGACATCCACGGCACGCGCGAGATCCGGTACGGCGGCGGGTCGCTCGATTTCACGCCGCCGTGGCCGCGCGTGCGCTTCTTCGACGCGCTCGCTGAAAAAACCGGCCGCGCGTTGATCGACGCCGATCTGTCCGAACTGCGCGCGGTCGCGGACGAGTTCGGCGTCGAGGTCCCGGACAACGCCGGGCGCGGGAAGCTGCTCGACGAACTGTTCGGGGAGCTCGTCGAGCCCGGGTTCGACCGGCCGACGTTCGTGATCGACTATCCGATCGAACTGTCACCGCTCGCGAAGAGGCACCGTCACGACCCGCGGCTCGTGGAACGGTTCGAAGCGATCGCGGGCGGCTGCGAGATCGCGAACGCGTTCAGCGAGCTCAACGACCCGGACGATCAGCGCGCGCGATTCGAGGAACAGCAGCGGCTGCGTGGAGCGGGCGACGAGGAGGCGATGCCGCTCGACGACGACTACCTCGCCGCGCTCGAGCTCGGCCTGCCACCGACTGCCGGACTCGGAGTCGGCGTGGACCGGCTCGCGATGCTGCTCACGAACCGCTCGTCGATCCGTGACGTGATCCTGTTCCCGCTGCTCAGGGATCGGGATGGGGAGGATGAGCGTTGAGCGGCGAGCGGCGGGTGGCTCGGGGCTTCAGCCCTGCGTTTCATACACATCCTCGTGCCCGCGCTCGCTCGTCAAGCGCGGCGCATTCCGGGGACGCTTGCTGGCAAGCGTCCCCTGCCCGTCCGATCAACCGCGGTGACGGCTGCGCCGTCCCCGCGGGCACACTCCGAGAAGAGTGGGCCGGTTGCTCTGCAGCGCGCAGCGGTGTCTCGCGGGAGAACACGCGGAGGGTTGACTCCGGACCGTGGTACGGGCGCTATGTTGCTGCTGCGACGGTCGAACCGATCACGCGCGGTCTCTGGTGGACCCCGCCGGCCCGCGGTGGGAGTGCCGCCAGTGGTGCGGCGTGGATCACGCAAACGAGGAGGTAAGAGAATGAAGAAACTGTGGCCTGCGGCGGTGGTTGCCGCTTTCCTGATGCTTGGCGGTTTCGCGTCCGCCGACCGCCGGCCGGCGCCGGCAACCGGCGAACAGAGCGCCGGTTACACGTGTCCGGTGACGGGGGAGGAACTCCCGTGCCCGGAGTGCTGCCCGTACCCGGACGAACAGTAGGCGAAGCGTGCGTGACGACACGGCACCGGCGGCCTGTGCCGCCGGTTTCTTTTCGTGCGCGGTTGTCGCCGGGTTGCGCTGTTTCGCGGCGAACGGATTGTGCCATCGGCGCTCAGATCTGCCTATATTCGCCCCGCCGGGGGCGCACGGCAGAGCCACACAGGAACAACGGGTTCGGTCGGGCGTATTGACGGCGACACACGGACGGGGGCATGAGCAGCGGCAACTCCACGCACGTGCTCGGCATCGATCTCGGCGGCTCCTCGATCAAGTGGGGGCTGGTTGCGCGGGACGGGACGATTGTCCGCGAGGACGTGATCCCGATGCGCTCGCGTGCGCCGGACGACGTGATCGCGGCGATCGCGGACATTGTCGCGGGCTCGCATCGGAGCGCGGGCCGTGACATCGCCGCGGCCGGGATCGGGTCGCCGGGGTTGATCGACGCGTCGCGAACGATCGTGCGCACCTCGCCGAATTTCCCCGACTGGGAGGATGTGCCGCTCGTCGAACACGTCCGCGAGCGCGCCGGGATCGACGTGCCGATCGTGCTCGAGAACGACGCGAACGTGCTCGTTTATTCGGAGACGCGCTGGGGGGCTGCGGCCGGGATGAAACACGTGGTCGTGCTCACGCTCGGCACGGGCGTCGGCGGCGGCGTGATCGTGGACGGCAAACTGTTGCGCGGAGCCGGCGGAGGCGCGGGCGAGCTCGGACACATCCCGCTCGACATCAACGGGCCGCCGTGCGGGACGAACGTGAAGGGCAGTCTCGAGTCGTACTGCAGCATCGATGGCGTGATGCGCGAGGCGCGGGAAGTGTACAACCCGGACGCTCCGCCGGCCGACCCCGGCGCGCTCACCGAGGCCGCCGACCGCGGCGACGAGCGCGCGCTGGAAGTGTGGCGCAGGATCGGGCACTACCTCGGCGCGGGAGTCGCGGCCCTGATCAACGTGTTCAACCCGGAGGCGGTGCTCGTCGGCGGCGGAATCTCGGGAGCGGGAGAGCACCTGTTCGGCCCGGCGCGTATGACCGCGCGCTCCCGATGCTTCGCCGCGAACTGGGCCGACTGCAAGTTCGCGCGCGCGAAACTGCGGCACAAAGCCGGCCTGCTCGGCGCCGCCGCGATGGCGTTTGACGTCGCGGACATCGACACGGTCGCGGGAGTGTGATCCGCGGCGAAATTGTGTTGCGCCCGCGCCGCGATTCGAGCTTACATTCGGACCCTGGCATAACGAGACACGGGGAACCAAGCGATGCAACGGTATTCTCTGGCCGCGGTGACGGCTGTAATCGCGATCGGACTGATCGCCGGCTGTTCCAGCGGACCGAGCGAGGAAGAACTGTTCACCCAGGCGAAAAAAGCCCAGGAAGCGCGCGACTTCTACGGCGCGGTGGACGCGTACAAGCAGGTGGTCTCCAACTACCCGAACGGCGACCGCGCCGACGAAGCGCAGTTCATGGTCGGCTTCCTCTACGCCAACGACATCCGTGACGTGGAGAAGGCGAAGGACGCGTACGAGACGTTCCTCGAGAAGTACTCGGCGACCAGCGACAGCGGGATGGTGCTGTCCGCGAAATGGGAGCTGGCGAACCTCGGCAAGGAGATCGAGGACATCGAAGAGGTGATGAAGTTCGCCCGGGAAGCGCAGGGCGAAACGGAAACCACCGACGAACAGGAGGCGGGGGGCGGCGAATAACGGCCGGTCCTCGTTCCAGATGTGAGAGGCGGGCGCTCAGCGCTCGCCTTTCTTTTGTCGTCGCGGACCGGCGCGCAGCCGGGGCCGCCCGCCGCGCGCAACGTGTCATCCTGAACCTCCGCACGTCAGTTTGTGCGGGGGTGAAGGATCTCGAGAAGATACGGTCCCCCGTCCGGTGGTCGAGATCCTTCACTGCGCGCGGCAAACGAACGCCGCGCTTGTTCAGGATGACACTCTTACAGGCCCGCGGTTGCTCGCAACCGCGGCTCATCCGACGTCTGGCTATCCTTGACTGAAGTCAACGGCAAGGGTAAGTGGATGAGACCCGAGGCTGAAGCCCCGGGCCACCCGCCGGCACAGAAGGCACTTGACCTGTGTACATGACAGGATGACACTCCGGGCCGCGTCAACAGAAACAAAGGGCCGCGCGGCTCAAGATGACACATCCGCCTTGCCCCCGACTTCAGTCGGGGATCCGGGGATTGTCAGGAGGCGAGTGCTCGATTCCTTGACTGAAGTCAAGGACAAGGCCCGGGCACAGGAACCTGCGGCCGGGGGTCACGGCGTGCCGCGGCGCGGTTGCTCGCGCGGGTCGGACTTTCGTTTCCGGTCCCGCTGTTTCAACTCCTCCGCGAGCGGTTTCGCCTGTTTCGCATCTGACGGCTTCGACTTTCCGCCCGCCGCCGGCTTTGCCTTCTCCGAGCCGGGGACAGCGCCGCCGAACCGGCCCGGGAACCGGCGGTTGAGGATCACGAGCAACTCGGCGACAGACTTGCTGTCGTAGAACTCGGGGTGCACGCGGATCGTGTCGCCGGGAAACCTGAGCGTGATCAGGCGGCTGCTCGGACGGTACGTTCCGCCCGGCATCCGCCGGCCCCGTCGCATCCGCAGATCGCCGCTGCGGAGCTCGTCGTACGGGTGCCAGCGCGAGCTCCCGCTCACCGCGTTCACGACCCCGATCCCGCGCTCGTTGTAGTAGATGCGCGTGAGATACAGCTGGGCGAGCAGAAACAGCGCAACCGCGGCGAGCAGGCCGGCGACAATCCACCCCTCCGGCTTCTTCAGCCACTCGGCGAGCGTGTCGCGGAACCCGTCATCAGCGAGCACGACCCCGAGCCCGGCGAACACCGGGACCAGCCGTCCCAGGCTCGGCTTCAGCCGGCGCAGGTTCGTCTGCAGCGGAAACGGACCGTACGGTTTCGCCGCCATCGCATCTCCTCCTTTTCCTCAAACGTAATCACGGGAATCCCCGTCGTGCAGTTCCGCGCGGAGCAGTGCCGGTAAACGTACGGGCCGGGAAACTGCCGGCCGGGAACTGCGAGGGGTGTCTGACAACGGGTTGCCCGCCCGGCCGGCGTGATCCCGGTCACGCTGCGGCCGGGATTGTGCGCCGGTCGGTGTTCGGAAGTCACAAGTTCCACCACGCCCGCCGGGATCCAGCGGGATCACCGCGGCTCACACCCCCTTGAATGCCGCTCGTCAAGCACGCGGTTGAGACCCGGGCATCCCGGGCGGAGTCGGTCGCGCTTCCGCCCCGGCCGCGTACTCGGTCTCTCCCCGCCCATCTGTCAACGTGCCGGCGCTCGCGTACCTTCGCCTCCCCCTGCTTACTTGCCGGCGGACCGTTACCTGACGGCTGAATCAGAGGAGGAGGACGATGCAGACCCGTCAACTCGGCGACAGCGAGCTTCGGCTTACGGAGGTCGGCTTCGGTGCGTGGGCGCTCGGCGGCGGCGGCTGGGCGTTCTCCTGGGGGGCGCAGGATGACCGTGAATCGGTCGCCGCGATCCGCCGCGCGCTCGAGCTCGGGATCAACTGGATCGACACGGCGGCGGTCTATGGCCTCGGCCACAGCGAGCAGGTCGTCGCGAAGGCGCTCGCGGGCGTCCCCCGTGGCGACGTGATCATCGCGACGAAATGCTCGCTCGTCTGGGACGACAACGGTAACATCAGCGACAGCCTGAAGGCGGAAAGCGTACGCCGTGAGTGCGAAAACAGCCTGCGCCGCCTCGACACCGACCACATCGACCTGTACCAGATCCACTGGCCGAACGACGAGGAGCGGATCGAAGAGGGCTGGGCCGAGATCGGCCGGCTCATCGAGGAGGGCAAGGTCCGTTACGGCGGCGTCTCGAACTTCCTCGAACGGCATCTCGAGCGCGCGCACAGGGTCCGCCCGGTCGCGAGCCTGCAGCCGCCGTATTCCATGCTGCGGCGCTGGATCGAGGACGCGGAGATGCGCTGGTGCGCCGAACACGGCGCCGGCATCGTCTGCTACAGCCCGATGCAGGCCGGCCTGCTCACCGGCAGCTTCACCCCGGAGCGGGTTCAGGACGAGGACTGGCGCCGGCAGTCGAAGGAGCACACCGAGCCGAACCTGTCGGTCAATCTGTGGTTCGTCGAGCAACTGCGCCCGATCGCGGAGAAGTACGGGAACACGGTCGCTCAGCTCGCGATCGCGTGGACGCTGCGCCGTGACGAGGTCACGAGCGCGATCGCCGGCGCGCGCCGTCCCGCGCAGATCGAGGAGACGAGCGGCGGCGCCGGATTCACGATCGACCACGCCGACCTGCGCCGCATCGACGCGCTGCTCGACGAACGCGAGCGGCGCGTGCGTGACGCCGGCGGATACGTGTTCGAGCTGCGGCGGTAGCCGGTCCGGCATACCTTTGTCCGCGCCGGGGCCGTGCGGTATCTTTCCGGCATCCGATCACTCTCACGGAGGCCGTCATGTCCGCACATTCACCCCTGGCGCGCGTCGCGACCGCCGCGATCGTGTTCGCGCTAGCTGCCGGCGCCGCGCGCGCATTCCCGCCGACTGCGCACGAGATCGCCGCGCTCGACCGCCCCGGCGGACTCCGCCTCTCGCCCGACGGCGAACGGTTGATCTACCTGCTCACCACGCACGACTACGATCCCGCCGCCTCGTACGACCCCGCCGACGATCTCGCCGGCTGGACGAGCGACCGCCAGCTCTGGCTCGCATTCACTGACGGCCGCGAGCCGAGGCAGCTCACGTTCGGCGAAAAGGTGAGTCACCCGCGCTGGTCGCCGGACGGCGAACGGATCGCGTTTCTCCGTGACGGTCAGATCCACGTGCTCTTACTCGCCGGCGGGGAAGCGGAACCCGTCGCCACCGGCGATCTCGAGCCCGGCGCGTTCGCGTGGTCGCCGGACGGCGCCCGGTTCGCATTCCTCGCAACCCCGCCGCTCCCGACCGAACGGAAGGAGGAGAAGTGGGCGAACGGCGGTGTCGAGACGTACGGCGAGGAATGGCGCAACGACGTGCTCTACGTCGTCCCGGCGACGGGTGGCGAACCGCGCGCCGTGTATCAGGGACCGAAGCACGTCGTCGATTTCACGTGGTCGCCCGACGGCCGCCGGTTCGCCGTGCTGCTCAGCGAATCGTCCGACCCGTACTACACGTACAGCCTGCGGGTGCCGGCGATCATCGACGCGGAGACCGGGCAGATCGTGCGCGAACTTGCGGGCGAACCGCGCGGCGTGGACAACCTGCGCTGGTCGCCCGACGGCCGTTACGTCGCCTATGCGACCGGGATCGGCACGCTCTCGCTGATGAACACGCTGCGCGTGCATGACCTCGAGGCGGGCGTCTTCCACGACGCGACGGAGGGGATGGACGCGACGATCTACGGCTTCGTCTGGCACCCGGACGGCGACTGCATCTACGCCCACATCGTTGAAAAAACCCGCTCCGCGCTCTACCGCCTGTGCCCCGCGGGCACGAAACGCGAGAAGCTCGAGTACGTGGACCGCGTCCTTTCCGGCACGCTTACGATCGACGCCGACGCGCGCCGGCTCGCCGCGCTCAGCTCGACCCCGTTCGACCCGCACACGCCGACCGTGTTCGACCTGAAGAAGGAACGCTACTCGATCCCGGTCAACCTCAACGAGCATGCGGATCGCTGGCCGCGCGGCGAGGTGCGGATCGTGAGCTGGACGAACCCGGAAGGCGTGGAAATCGAAGGCCTGCTGATGCTGCCGCCGGACCGTGACTACGGCGAGCCCGGAGTGTTGATGGTGGTGCCGCACGGCGGGCCTGATTCGGTCACGATGCAGTCGTGGTCGAGCTGGACGCGCTACTTCTCATCGCGCGGGTACGCGGTGCTGCGGCCGAACTACCGCGGCGGGCTCGGCTACGGCTTCGAGTTCTACGCCGCCAACCGCGGCCGGCTCGGCGAAATCGAGTTCGCCGACATCGAGAGCGGCGTCGATCATCTGCTCGCGGAGAACGTCGCGCACGCGGACAGCCTCGTGTACGGCGGCTGGTCGTGGGGCGGGTACATCACCGACTGGACGATCGGCCACACCGACCGCTACGCCGCAGCCGTCTCCGGAGCGAGCGTCTCCGACCCGGTGTCCGGCTACGCGCTCTCCGACATAAATCGCGGCGTCGCCGCGGAATGGGAATACAAGGGGAACCCGTGGTTCGAGACGGGCCAGTTCGACGAGAGCGCGCCGTGGCGGTGGTTCAGCGAGGTGAGCACGCCCACGCTCGTGCTGCACGGCGAAAACGACCGGCGCGTGCCGCTCGCGCAGAGCGTGATCCTCTACCGCGCGCTCAGGGACGCCGGCGTGCCGGTCACGTTCTACGTTTACCCGCGCGAACCCCACGGCCCCCGTGAGCCGGCACACGTAGAACACTACCTCACCGTCTGGGCGCAGTGGTACGACCGCTGGCTCACGGAGTCGGAATGAACACGGACAGATGACTGCGGCGAACCCGCATGCCCGCGGGGATCCGCAGGATCACCTCGGCTCGCACACCAGGTCGCGTGCCCCTGTGACAGCCGGGCGGGCGAGCCCGCACGGGCGACACCGATTCTACGGAGGGTGACCCCGGCTTCCGCGAAGCCGGGCTACGCGGCGGGTGGCCCCGAGCTTGCTGGGTGGCCCGGGGCTTGTCGAGTGGACTCCGGGGACGCTTGCGAGCAAGCGTCCCCGAAATGGGCCGCGCTTGACGAGCAAGCGCGGGCACGAGTATGTGAAATGGGCCGCGCTTGACGAGCAAGCGCGGGCACGAGTATGTGGGTGAAACGTGCGAGCGGGGCGGACGTGAGACCCGAGGCGGAAGCCCCGGGCTGCCCACCGACCGCTCATCCCTGCGGGCGCGGGGGTGGTGTCTGTCTCGGGGTGCTCGCATCGTCCGACGGCTTCAGGTCGTCCGGCGACTTGAACACCTGGTTGTACACCCCTTCATAGACGAGGTACACGGTGCGTTCGTCGCCGTACCGAACGTAGTAGCGGCGCTCGTTCTCCGGGTCGAGGTAGAACCGGATCGGCACCTCGTCGCCCCATTCGAGGCCGACTCGCAGCGTCGCGTCCGGGTGGGCCCAGTCAACCGTTTCGTAGTCCGCGGGCTCCGGGAACTCCGAGGTTCTCATCCGCGAGATCGCCGACTGCACGCGCACCGCTTTCGGCTTGTCCACTGCGACGGTGTCGCCGTCCACGGTCATCGTCCAGTTGTCGCCGTCGCGGTAGAGTGAGTACTCATCCGTTTCGATCGTGACGATGTCGTGCTGCTGGTGCGGGAAGATCGACCGGTCGCGCCAGTTTTCCGCGGAGCGGCTGAGCGTTGTCTTGTAGGTGCCGTTCACGAGATACACGGTCTCTTCGTCAGCGAGGCGCGCGTAGCTCTGCCGGTAGGAATCGGCGGCCTTGCCGAGCACGAGCCGGGTTTCCACGCTGTCTTCGCGCACGGTGAGCGCGACGCCCGCGGTGTCCACCTCGAACTCGGACCAGCGGTCCTTGCTCGACGTCACCTCCGATTCGATCCGCATTTCGGTGAGCTTCTCGAGCATCTGGCTGACGTAGCGCGGGTTCGCGCGATACTCGATCGGATTCGTCAGATACCAGCCGTCCCCGCGCCGCTCGAGCGTGACCGTCTGCCCGCCGCGCATGATCTCCACTTCGTCGATCGTCGTCGTATCGATTTCGACGAGGTAGCTCTCTTCGGCCGTCGGGACGCTCGACTGCTCGAGCAGCACGAAGATGACCCAGAGCACGATCACGACCCCGACGAGGATGAGCAGTTGTTTCATCTTCATTGCGCCAACTCCTCCTCGTAGCGACGATTGCGGCGCACCTGCCAGTAGACGATCCCGATCAGGATCGCGAGCAGCGGCGGGCCGAACCAGTTCACGTACTTCCACACCTGCTTCTGCCCCTGGCTGATCTCCTTGAGCGGCCGCATTTCGAACTCACGCCCGCGCAGCGCGATCAGGTCGGTGTCGCCGGCGAGCCAGTCGACCGCATTCAGCAGCAGGTACACGTTCGCCGGGTTGCTCAGGTAGCCGTCGAGGATGAAATTGCCGTCGCCGAGCACGAACATGCGCGTGTCCTCGGGCGCCTTCTCGGGCATGCCTGCGATTTCGATCGGCGCGCCGTCGTCAGCGACCGGCGGCTGCTCCGCACCGGCGAACCGGCTCGCGAACGGCCCTTCCAGCATCGCGCCGAGCACGACATGCTCGCGGTCGAACATGTCGTCGCTCCACGTCTGCGTCGCGTTGATCGAAAACCGCCCGCTCTGCACCATCGAGCGCGGCCCGCTGTACATCACAGGCGTCAGCTCCAACCCCTTTTCGCGAGCGAGGCTCGTGTCGATCGTGGAGGCGAAGAACAGGCTCACCATGTTGATGTTCTCGATGACGACCGCGTTGTCGTTGAACGTGGTCACGTTCGGGAAGAACGGGTACTTGATCGTGTTCTGCACGGTGAAGAACCCGCGCCGCTCCTGCACGTTGATCATGCTCGCGTTCTGGTCGGCGACGAGGTTGGCGTTGACGCGGAACCCGTACGCGCTCGTCCAGTCATCGAGCCCGAGCCGCATGTCGCTCGCGGTCCCGGCCTGCAGGTTCGCCTTGATCGGCGAATACATCCACGCGACTTCGCCGCCGGTCACGATGTACTCGTCGATCTTCAGCTTCTCCGCGTCGCTGAACTTCTGCGACGGGTTGAGGATCACGAGCACGTTGATGTCGTCCGGGACGGCCTCCGCCTCCTGCAGGTTGACCTGCTCCACCTCGTAGTTGTTCTTGATCACGTTGACCGCCTGCGCGATCGTCGCCGCCTGCGCATCGAGCCCGCGCTGCGCCTGCTGCTGCGTCGGATCGGGCTCACCGTGACCCTGCACGAACCCGACCTTGTACTCCTGCTGGTTCGTGAGCCGCTTGATCAGCGAGGTGATGTTGTATTCGAGGCCCGACACGTTCTGCAGCGTCGGGATCGTCTCCTGCTGGTCCTCGTAGAGGAACACGGCGCCGAGATAGACCCGCTTCAGCTCGAGCTGGTCCTTGTTCCACACGTTCTCCTGGAACGGGGGAATCCGGTATTTCTGCGCCTCGGCTTCCAGTTCCTCGTCGCTGCCCGGGTCGATGAACTCGTAGCGGAACTCGCCGCCGCCGTACGCGCGGTAGCCCGCGAGCAGGTCGTTCAGGAACCGCTTCGTATCCTTCAGTTGCGGCGACAGGTTCTCGCTCGCGAACACCTTGACCGTCAACGGCTCTTCCAGGTTGCGCACGACCTTCTTCGACGCGTCCGAGAGGCTGAACAGCTTCTCCTCGGTGAGGTCGAGCCGGATGAAGCGCGTGTTGGCGATCAGGTTGAGCAGGACGAGGATCGCAACGACGAGCACGATGCCGATGGTCGTTTGAATCTTCGACACTTTCACGGTTTCGCCTCCCACGCTTCACAGGAACTTGCGCTGGGTCATCGCCCGGCTCGCGAGCAGCAGCACAAGGAAGATGAGACTGAGGAAGTAGATCACGTCACGGCTGTCGAGCACGCCGCGCGCGATGTTCTGGAAATGGTACGTCGTGCTCAGGTACTGGATGATGTCCGCGAGCGGTGGCGGGATCACGATCGCCGCGAACACGAGCACCGCGAGCGCCGCGCTCACCGCGAAACTGAGGATGAACGCGACGATCTGGCTCTCGGTGAGCGCGCTCCCGAGCAGGCCGACGCCGAGGTAGCCGGCGCCGAGCAGGAGCAGGCCGATGTAGCCCGCCGCGATCGACCCGACAGGCGCGTCCCCGAGCACGATGATCGTGAACGGATAGACGAACGTGAGCACGAGCGCAACCGCGTAGAGCACGAACGCGGCGAGGAACTTGCCGAAGATCACGTCGAAATCCCGCACCGGCATCGTCACCAGCAGCTCGAGTGTCCCGCTCTTCCGTTCCTCGCTGATCAGGCGCATGCTGATCGCGGGCGCGAACACGACGAGCAGGAACGGGAGGATGTCGAAGATGCTGCGCAGGTGGGCGAGGTTCTCCTTGAACAGGTTGAGCGTGAAGAACCAGCCTGTGATCAGGAGGAACACGGCGAGCACGATGTACGCGGTCGGGTTCGCGAAGTAGCTGCGCATCTCTCTGCGCCAGACGGCGCCGATGACGCTCCAGTTCATGCCGCCACCTCCTCGACCGGGACAGCCGGTTCATCTCTGCGCGTGAGCTGGCGGAAGATCGACTCCAGGCTCTCGACGCGGCGTGTCATCCCGAGCAGCGTCCACCCCTGCTGCACGCAGAGCCGGAAGATGTCGCTGCGCGGGTCGCTCGTCGTGCCCGTCGCGATCTGGAACTGCTTCACGTTCGCTTCCGAGTTCTGCTCGCGGTCCACCGTCTCCACGCCGGCGATCGCGAGCAGCTTTTCGCCCGCATCGTCCGGCGCGCCGTGAACCTGGAGCGTAATCACCGGCCGCCCCTGGAACCGGTGCTGCAGCTGCTCCGGGGTCCCGTCCGCGACGAGTTTGCCCTGGTGGATGATCACGACCCGGTCGCACGTCGCCTGCACCTCCGGCAGGATGTGCGTCGAGAGGATCACCGTCTTCTCCTCGCCGAGCTTCCTGATCAGGTCGCGGATTTCCACGATCTGGTTCGGGTCGAGGCCGATCGTCGGCTCGTCGAGCACGAGCACCTTCGGGTCATGCAGCATCGCCTGCGCGAGCCCGACCCGCTGGCGGAACCCCTTCGACAGCTTGCTGATCGGCTGGCCGAGACGGTGCTGCAGGCCGGTCACTTCCACCATCGTCCGGATCCGGTGCTTCTGCTCCCCGTTCGGGATCTGGCGGACGTCCGCGATGTGCTTCAGGTACTCGTACACGGTGAGGTCGTGGTACAACGGGGTGTTTTCCGGCAGGTAGCCGATCATCGCCCGCGTCTTCAGGCTTTCCTCGGTGACGTCGCGCCCGTCGATCGTGATCCGGCCCTCGTTCGGCGGGTAGAAGCCGGTGATCACCTTCATCGTCGTTGTCTTGCCGGCTCCGTTCGGCCCGAGGAAGCCGAGAATCTCGCCGCGGGCGACGTCGAACGAGATGTCATCGACCGCCGGAAAGTTCCCGTAGTACTTCTTCAGGTGCTCGATGTGGATCATGCGCGATCCCCCTCCACTGGTGTGAGCAGTCAGGCTCGATCGCCTCTCTATCATTGTTCGTTTTTCATGACCACGGGCCGGTCAACGATACAAAAATCCGGTTCGCGCTCCAAGCTCGAGCGCACACCGTCCCGGCCTGTCTGAGTCGGATGCGGTGCCCCGGTATCTCCCCGCTCCCGGCGGCGTTGCGTGGTCTCCCTTGTTCAACCTGTATCTACGTTGGTTCGCTCGCGCGGTTCCCGCCGCTCCCGGAGACGGTTGCCGCGCCGGAGCTCGCCCGCGCCCGCCCCGGTCGCGAGTGAGATCGCAGCTCTTGCCCGGAGCGAACGCCGGCCGCATCTTCCCGCCATGAACGAAACCCGCGACCCGGTGCTCGCTCACCTGAGCGAGCGGCTGCGCGCGACGCTGTCCGCGGAGGGGTTCGAGGTGGAAACGAGCCCGCTGCAGTACGGCGTCCGGCTCGCGATCACCGACCAGAACCTGCCCGACGACCGCGGCCGGCCGTCATCCGCGCGCGGCGTGCTCTACCACAGCGTGAAAAAGCGGCGCCTGAGCTGGGTGCCGGAGGGGAGGAACGACTCCGCGCTCGCGACCCTGCTCGCCGGCCGCGTGCGCGACCTGATCGGCGAGCGCGAGCGGAAACAGAACCGCGGCCGCGGCGCGATCGGGGCGGTCGAACGCGGGCTCGCGTGCTGGGTCGGCACGGACGAGGCCGGCAAGGGCGACCTGTTCGGCCCGCTCGTCGCCGGCGGGTTCGTCGCCGACGCCGAGATCGCCGGCGAGCTGCTGCGCGAAGGAGTGCGCGACTCGAAGGAGCTGAAACGTGCGTCCGTGGAGCGACTGGCCGAAACGCTGCGCGCGCGCTGGCCGGACCGGTGCCACGTCGTGATCATTCCGGCGCGGCGCTACAACGAGCTGCACAATTCGTTCCGCACGCGCGGCGGCGCCAACGGCGTGCTCGGCTGGGCGCACGCGACGCTGATCAGAGAGGCGCTCGCCGGGCCGCGTCCGATCGACGGCGCGGTCGTTGACCGGTTCGGCGGCGAACAGCGGATCCGGGTCCATCTCGAGCAGCTCGCCGTGCCGTTGAAAACGCTCATACTCCGGCCGCAGGGGGAGTCGAACCCCGCGGTCGCGGCGGGGGCGATCCTCGCGCGCGACCGGTTCGAACGCGCGCTCGACGCGATCGGCAAGCGGCTCGGCTTTCGACCCCACCCCGGCGCGGGCCGCGAGGCGATCGCCGACCTCCGCCGCCTCGCCGCCGATCATCGCGACGAGCTCCCGGAGTATGTGAAAACGCACTTCAAACCAGTACGGAAAATTAGGGACAGACCCCTATTTCCGCAGTCGGAACGAGTATGTAATGATAACCGCAGGAAGTAAAACAGGAAATAGGGGTCTGTCCCTAATTTTCTCATGCACGTCTTCTGGATCACAGGCGAGAGTTCGGGCGACCGCTACGCGGCGGAGCTGATCGGCGAGCTGGACCGGCTGCGCCCGCAGTGGACGCACTCCGGAATGGGCGGGGAGGCGATGCGCCGTGCGGGCGCGGAAATCGTCGCCGATCTCCGCGAGGCGACCCTGATGGGGCTCAGCGAGGTGCTCGGACAACTGCCCCGCCTGTTCCGGTTGCGCGCGCGCCTGCTCGACGCGATCGACCGTGGCCGCGTCCAGCTCGTCGTGCTCATCGACTACCCGGACTTCAACCTCGGCGTCGCGCGCGCGCTGCGGCGGAGGCTCGGCCGGCGCGTGTCGATCCTCTACTACGTGAGCCCGCAGGTGTGGGCGTGGCGGCGCTACCGTGCGAAAACGATCGCGCGGCTCGTCGATGCGATGGCGGTGCTGTTCCCGTTCGAGCTCGATGTTTATCGCCCGCACGGCCTCGAGACGGTTTTCTTCGGGCACCCGCTCGTCGGCGAAGTGACGCCGGCGCGGTCGGCCGTCCGACTCCGGGAGAAGTTCGACCTCGCCGGGGACGCGCGCCCGGTCGCGCTGCTGCCGGGCAGCCGGGAGCAGGAGGTCGAGCGTCACCTGCCCGTGCAGCTCGCTGCGGTGGCGCGGGTGCGCGACAGGCTCGCGGAACCGGCGCCGGCGCTCGTCGCGCGCGCGAACACGGTGGACCGTGCGCTGCTCGCGAGACTGTGCGAGGGGCACGCGCGCGTACAAGTTGTCGAGGACAGCCGTGACGCGCTCGCCACCGCGCACGTCGCACTGGTAAAATCCGGCACATCCACGGTGGAGGCGCTGCTGATCGGCACGCCGTACGTGGTGATGTACAAGGTGAGCCCGATCACCTACGAGCTCGCGCGGCGCCTGATCCGCGGCGTGCGCCACATCGCGATGGTGAACGTGCTCGCGGACCGGGAGCTCGTGCCCGAGTGCGTGCAGGACGACGCGAACCCGGCGCACATCGCCGCCGAGCTCGAGCTGCTCTGGTCCGGCCGGCGCAGGGAAGAACAGGTCAACGGGCTCGCGGAGATCGCGAAAACACTCGGCGAACCCGGCGCGACGCGACGGCTCGCGGAATGGGTTGTCGCACGCTTCGGCAACCGGGACGCGTGCTGAGGTGCTGCGATGCGGGAGATGGTGGAAAACGCGCTCGCGTCTTATCTCGCACCGCAGCTCGTCGGGGCGCTCGCGCGGACGGTGCGCGTGCGCCGGCTGGACACGCACAATCTCGAGGCCGGCCTGCGCCACCGCGGGCGGATCATGTTCGCCCTGTTCCACGGGCGCATGTTCCTCCCGGTCTGGCTGCACCGCCGGCAGGGTTATGTGACGCTTGTCTCGCAGTCGCGGGACGGCGAACTGGTCGCGCGGGTCGTGCACGCGATCGGCCATCACACGCTGCGCGGTTCGAGCCACCGCGGCGGAAGCGCCGGCCTGCGCGCGATGGTCGAGGCCGGGAAAACCCGACCGCTCGCGATGATGGTTGACGGCCCGCGCGGCCCGCGCCACGAACCGAAGCCGGGCACGATCGCGATCGCTCGCCTCACCGGCCTCCCGATCGTCCCGATCGCCGGCGCGACGTTTCCGAACTGGGAGTTGGGATCCTGGGACCGGTTCCAGCTCCCGAAACCGTTCAGCCGCGGGGTTGTCGCGTACGGCGCACCGCTGATCGTGCCGAAGGATGCGAAAGGGGAGGAGGCGCTGGAACAGTATCGTCTCGAATTGAAGCGGAGCCTGCTTGCGCTCGTGGAACGCGCCGACCGCGCGGTGCGCCGGGAGCTGGGGCGATGACGCTGTGGTCGCTGGCGGCGCCGTTCGCGTGGCCGTACGCGGGAATCTCCGCGCTGCGCAACGCGCTCTACGAACGGGGCGTGTTCGCCGAGCAACGCACGCCGGCGGGCGTGATCTCCGTCGGTGCACTGATGGCCGGCGGGAGCGGAAAATCTCCGCTCTCGATGGAGATCGTGCGCATCCTGCGCGAACAGGTGATCCCGGCCGGTTCCGTCGCACCCGGCGACACGCCCGTCGCGATCGTGAGCCGCGGGTACGGGCGGGAGACGTACGGCCCGCGTGTCGTCTCCGACGGCCGCCGGTTGCTGCTCGACGCACGTCTCGGCGGTGACGAGCCGGTGATGTTCGCGCGTGAACTGAACGGCGTGCCGGTTGTCGTCGCCGAAGACCGGGTGCGTGGTGTCACGCTTGCGCGGCGGATGTTCGGCGCGCGGGTCGCGGTGCTCGACGACGCGTTCAGCCATCGCCGGATCGCCCGCGACCTCGACATCCTGCTCCTCGACCGGAACGCGCCGGACTGGTGGTGGCGGCTGTTGCCGGCGGGGCGGCTGCGCGAGTGGCCGGCGGAGATCGCGCGCGCCGACGTGGTCGTGCTCACCGGTCACGCGGACCCCGGCCGCGAAGCCGCGTTCCGCAAATGGGTGGACCGTCACGCAGCCGGCGAGCTCGCGGTCGGAATGGCGGAGGCGGCGGACTTGCACACGCTGGACGGCGAGCGGGTTCCGCTCTCCGAGCTGTGGCGGGCGCGCGTCGCCTGCGTGTCCGCGATCGCGCGCCCGGAACGGTTCGTGATCTCCGCGCGTGAATGGGGGGCGGATGTCGTGCTCGAGCTGCCGCTGCAGGACCACGCGTACATTCCCGCCGGGATGTGGGCGTCGATCCGGCGACGCGCGCGCGCGGCGCGGGCTGTGTCGGTTGTTACGACGGCGAAAGACGCGGCGCGCGGGATTCCGCCGGGCTCGCCGCCGGTGCTCGTGCTCGGCCAGCGCTGGCGATGGAGCGAGGGCGGCGAGATGGTCGCGGAGCGACTGGCGCGTGTCTGGGAGACGGCGGCCCGATGAGAGCGTTGCACGCCGCGAGCGGGCCGTGTATCTTATCCGGACAGGCGGAAACGGAACAGTTGTCGCCGTGACGCCACGGGCCGGATAGCTTGATTTAGCTTGTGAACGGCGGTTGCGCGCACAGGGTTCGCGTATCACTTGGGCCCATAGCTCAGTGGTTAGAGCCGCCGACTCATAATCGGTTGGTCCCAGGTTCGAATCCTGGTGGGCCCACGCCGGCCGGGCGCTGGACGCCGCGGTAGTGTACACGCGCACGGTTCAAGCGCGGTCGTAGCCCGGGGTCGCCGACCCCGGGGCGTGGCGCAGCGGTGACGCACACGCGTACGGTTCGAGAGGTGACGCAGTTGAATTGGAAACACAGGCGAATGCTGATCGGTACGACGCGGGGGACGGTTGACCCGGCCCCCCGAGTCGTCAGGATACGAAGATAGAGCGTGCTCCCGCCGAAAGGCGACCGGAGCACGTTTTTTTTGCACTGGTGCGGTGCGGCGACCGATGAAAGGGGATTGTGCGATATGCCCGGCGTTGACGTGGCGCGAGAACTTCGCATGATTGCACGGCTGCAGGCCGTGGACGACGAACTGATGGATCTCGAGCTCGAAAAAGGTGACCTCCCGAAGCAAATCGATGCGATCAACAGCGAAATCTCCCGGCTCGAAACCCGGAAGACCGAGCTCGACGATCAGCTCGGCGAGGTGGAGAAGAAGAAACGGGTGAATGAAGGCAGCATCGAGCTGCACAAGGTGAAGCTCGACAAGTACCAGAACCAGCTCTACTCGGTGACCACGAACCGCGAGTACGACGCGATCAACCAGGAGATCGAGACGTGCCGCGCGCAGATCGAAAGCGTGGACAACGCCCAGGTCAGCCTGCTCGAGGAGGAGGAGGAGATCCAGGGCCAGATCGAACCGATCGACGTGCGCATCGATGCGCTCCAGGCCGACCTCGCGGAGCGTGAAGAGGAGCTGAAGAGCAAGCATGCCGATACCGAGACGGAGGAGCTCGAGCTGCAGCACGATCGCGAGAAACTGATCGTGCGCATCAAGAAGCCTGTCGTCGCCCACTACGAACGGATCCGGGCGTCGCGCAACGGGACCGGCGCGGCGCGCATGTACGGCGGCGCGTGCGGCGCCTGCTTCGCAGTGATCCCGCCCCAGCGGCAGGCGGAAGTGCGCAAGCTCGACGACATCATCCTCTGCGAATCGTGCGGAGTGATCGTGCTCCCGGAGGAGGAACATATGCCGGCGATCGCGCCGGACGAGATCTGACCCGACCCCCGGGCCGAACGCCCGGGGTTTTCTCGCTCCGGCCCGGGAACCGGGGCCTGTCGCTCGCGGTATCTTCAGGCGGGACGGGCCTCGCGCCCGATTGCCCGGCGTTCCGTCTCTTGGAGGCGGAGCCCGGTTCTGTAATCAGGAGCCGGGCGAATATCTGCGCGCGGGCGCGAACGATGTCCTATCTTGAACTGGACCCGGTGCGGTCGAGGAGATCGGGTGGTCGCCGGTTGTGTGGAGCGGCCCTCAGTGGCCTTGTCAGCCGCGTGACCGGAGGAAAGTCCGAACTCCTCAGGGCAGGATGCCGGCTAACGGCCGGGCGCCGCGAGGCGACGGAAAGTGCCACAGAGAACAGACCGCCGATGGCCGGGGCGGATGGCTGACACAGGGCAGCAGTGGATGTGTCAGCCGCCCGTCCCGGCACAGGCAAGGGTGAAACGGTGGGGTAAGAGCCCACCGCGCGTCCTGGCAACAGGCGCGGCACGGCAAACCCCATCCGGAGCAAGGCCAAGCAGGCGGGGAGGCGCGTAAGAAAGTCGGCGGGAACGTGATGACCCCCGCCGCAGCGCCGCGTGCCGGCCCGGCGCGCAAAAGACCCGCGGGTGGGCCGCGCGAGCGTCGTCGCAAGACGGCGCCCAGATCGATGACCGCCGCCCCGTTTCCTGTGCGGGGCACAGAATTCGGCTTACAGATCACCTCGCCGCACCGGCTTTTCTCCTCCCCGGGCCGCGCTCGGCCCGTTCCACGGAAACACGCGAAATAACCGATAGATACACAACATGGTGAAACGATGGGAGTTGGCGAACGCGGCTGACTCCGGACCTGTCTTCTCTCTCTCCCGAGCGCTCGGAGTCCGCCCGGTGGTTGCGCGCCTGCTGATGCAGCGGGGAATTACGACGCCCGAACAGGCGGGCGCGTTCTTCAAACCCGCGCGGTCGGCCCTGCATGACCCCTTCCTGTTCAGGCAGATGGATGTCGCGGTCGATCGCATCATCCGCGCGCTCCGCGAGAAACAGCTCATTTACGTGTTCGGCGACTACGACGTGGACGGGATCACCTCCGCGAGCCTGCTCTACCTGTTTTTCCGCGATCTCGGCGGCAACGTCCGCTACTACATCCCGAACCGCGAGGAGGAGGGGTACGGAGTCTCGCGGGAGGGAGTCGAGATCGCGTCCGCGGCGGGAGCGGACCTGCTGATCACGGTCGATTGCGGGATCACCGCGGTCGATCAGGTGCGGCAGGCGCGCGCGCACGGAATGGACATCATCGTCTCCGATCACCATCAGGCGGGCGATCAGATTCCGGACGCGCTTGCGGTGATCAACCCGAAGCTGCCGGGTTCGATGTATCCGTTCAGCGAGCTCGCCGGCTGCGGTGTCGCGTTCAAGCTCGCGCAGGCGGTCGCGCAGACACTCGACCTCGGCGCGGATTATCTCGACCGTTACCTCGACCTCGTCGCGGTCGGCACTGCCGCGGACATCGTGCCGCTCGTCGATGAGAACCGGATTCTCGTCCACCTCGGCCTCGAGAAGCTGAACCGCGACCCGCTCGTCGGGCTCAGCGCGCTCATCGAAACCGCCCATCTGCGCGGCGGACAGACCGGGGTCGGGCAGATCATCTACGGGATCGCGCCGCGGATCAACGCCGTCGGCCGGCTCGGCTCGGCCGACCGCGCCGTCAACCTGATGATCACGCAGAACGCCGAGCGCGCGCGCGTGCTCAGCCTCGAGCTCGAGCAGGAGAACCGGACACGCCGGCGGATCGACACGGTCACACTCGACGAGGCGGTCGCGGAGGCGGAGCAGGTCCACGATCCCGCTCACGATTACGGGATCGTGCTCGCGCGCGAGGACTGGCACGGAGGCGTGATCGGGATCGTCGCGAGCCGGATGATCGAACGGTACTACCGGCCGACGGTGATGATCACGGTCAAGGACGGGATCGGCAAAGGGTCCGCGCGCTCGATCCCCGGGTTCGACATCTACGAGGCGCTCAACCAGTGCAGCGACCTGCTCGAACAGTTCGGCGGCCACACGTACGCCGCCGGCCTCTCGATCCGCGCGGAGAAGATCGGCCAGTTCCGCGAGCGGTTCAACCGGGTCGCGACGGAAACGCTGAGCGAGGACGATCTCGTCCCGCGGCTGCACATCGACGCGGAACTGCCCCTCGAACAGGTGGACGACGAATTGCTCGGCCATCTGCAGCAGTTCGCCCCGTTCGGCCCGGACAACCCGGTGCCCAGCTTCGTCAGCCTCGACGTCGCCCTCTCCGGCTACCCGCGGATCGTCGGCGGCAATCATCTCAAGTTCAAGGTGAGATCGTCGCGCGGCGTGATCGACTGCATCGGATTCAACCTCGGCGACCGGCTCCAGCGCATGGACCCGAACCGCGCGAGCAATCACATCGTCTATACGGTCCAGGAGAACGAATGGATGGGACGCGTGTACCTGCAACTGCACGTGCAGGACGTGCTCAGCGGGCCTCCCCCGGTGCTCGGGAATGATTTCCACTAATGGCCATTCGACCCGGTTCAAGATCGCGCAGGAGCTGTTCCTGCTCGCTCTTCATCCGGTGCGCGGCACGCTGCGCAGCCCGCATCTCAATCTCGGGCTCGCGGGCGCGCTGCTCATGGAGCTGTCGCTGCACGGGCGGATCACGTTGCAGCGGAAACGTGTGATCGTCGTCGATTCCGCGGCCACCGGCGACCCGCTGCTCGACCGTCTCCTCCTTCGCCTCGACGGCGCGCGCCGGCCGCGGTCGCTGAAACGGTGGGTGCGCAGCCTCAGCTCCGGACGGCCCGCTCTCCACCGGCTCGTCGGCGCCAGCCTCGCCGACCACAACATCGTGCGCGTGGAAAGACGGCGCCGGCTCGGACTCATCCCCTATTCCGCGTACCCGCCGCTCGACCCGCTCCCCCGCCAGCGCACCGTGGACCGGCTCCGCCACTGCATCCTCGACCGCAGCGAGCTCGATGCGCCCACCGCCACGCTCGCGAGCATCGCGAACACCCTCCGCCTGCTCCGCGAACACTTCACCCGCGACGAACGCGTGCGCATCCGCGACGTGATGAAACAGTTGCGCAGGGACGATCAGTTCAGCCGGGCAGTAGGCGATACGATCGCGGAGATGCACGCCGCGGTCGCGGGAGCCGTCGCCGCCAGCACCGCCGCCGCGAGCAGCTCCGGTTCAAATTGACCCTGCGGGTGGCCCGGGGCTTGTTGAGTGGCCCGGGGCTTCAGCCTCGGGTCTCATATCCCGACTGGTCAGCCGCGGTTGCGAGCAACCGCGGGCCTGTTGCAGTGTCATCCTGAACCGCGCCGCCGTCTGTTTCTGTTGAGGCGGCGCCAATTGTGTCATCCTGAACAAGCCGGCCGGGCCATTTCGCTGTTTCAGGCCGGCGACGTGAAGAGCTTGCCCTGAGCGAAGCGAAGGGATCTACCCGGTACACCACACACCGGTTCTTCCGTCCACACCCTGGGCGGTTCTTGCCGGTAGATCCTTCACCCCCCGCACAAACAGACGTGCGGGGGGTTCAGGATGACACCAATGGCCGCACAAACTGACGTGCGGAGGTTCAGGATGACACGATTCGCGGTCGGTGCTCGAGATCCTTCACCCCCGCATAAACAGACATGCGGGGGGTTCAGGATGACACCAATGGCCGCACAAACAGACATGCGCGGGGTTCAGGATGACACGGGGCCGCATATACTGATTCTCGAAGGAAATGTCGCGTGCGAGAAACTCACCGGCCTGCATCCGCGCGGGCGAGCCCGCACGGGCGGTACTGGAGCGTCCGTTCGGCCGCGGTGACGCCCGCTTTCGCCCGGGGCTTCGGCGCGCCGTCCCCGCGGGCATGGTTCGATGTGCACGCCTCCGACTTGCGACCTTCGACCTGCGACTCCGTGCCGGCGGTGTCCGGCTCGCGAACCGGCGCCCGTTTCGCGCGGAGGCGGCTCGCACGCCCTTTCGCGCGCGCCCGGCAGTTCGTACCTTTTTTCTCAAGCGGCGCTCGCACGGAGCGCGCACTCCCCGGAAACAGACGGGCACACGATGGCGCTCACTGCGGAAACCCTCGCCGCGCGCGCAGTCGATCCCGCGCAACTGCACGCGGAGCTCGCGGAACGCGCGCGCGACATCTTCAACGCGGGCAGGCAACTGCCGATCGTGATCTATGACCTCGGGTTCACGCTGTTCGACAGCCGGCCGCGTGTGATGAAGCTGCTCGCAGATCTGATCCTGTCGCCGGATGCGGCGGAGCTCGCGGATGATGTGCGCGCGGCGGTCGCGAGCATCCGCCCGCGGATGATGCAGCCCGAGCTCGCGTCCACGCTCGCCGCCGCCGGGGTCACGGACGAGGCGGCGATCGCGTGGCTCGTCGAACAGCACGAGAGCAAGGCCGCGACCGACCAGTACGTGATGTTCGACCTGCCGACCCCCGGCGCGGTCGAGTTCGTCAAGGATCTGTCGAAGGCGGGGGCGATGACCGTGTATCTCGCGGGCGACCGTCACATCGCGCGCGCCCGGTTCGGCACGGAACGGTCGATCAGCATGTACGAGCTGCCCGCGCCGCGCGGGCAGGTCGGCGCGCTGTTTATCCGCGACCGGGACGATCAGCCGGAGCTCGAGTTCAAGCGCGAACTGCTCGGCCCGATCGGGGAGCTCGGCGCGGTGATCGCCGCGTTCGACAACGAGCCGGCGGCGGCGAACCTGTACGCGGACACGTTTCCGGACGCGAGAACCGTGCTGCTCGACACCTTTCGCGCCGGCGACGACGAGTTGCGCCCGGGCATTTCCGTGCTCCGCGACTTCCGCCGCTGACAGAGCCCGCCCGGCGGTCAGTGTCTCCGTCTGATCGCGGACTGCTTCGACGGGAGCACGAGGCTGCTCTTGCGCGCCGTCTTCTCCGCGCCGGCTGTCTTGTACCCGGCGGACCGTTCGCGCAACGCCGCTTCAGGCGCCCCTTTCGCCCAGCGGTCGAACGGGAAGAAGCTCACGGACACTGTCTCGCCTTCGTCCACCAGGCTCTTCTCGAGACCGGAGACGCCCCCGTCCAGCAGTTGGCTCAGGTGGCGGCAGCGGATGCGGAGTTGGCGTTCCGCTTCCGAATCCGCCTTCTTGTTTTTCAGGATTTCACAAAGTTCGTGCGCAATATCTCGAGCATGGATTGCGTCGTCTGCGACGGTAAGGATGCTCATCGAATGGACCTTTCCGAGAACCTCGTCGTTGCTGAGTCGGGGATTGCTCATGTGAGAATATACAAAAAATACGTAAGCTTTGCACGGTTTCGAGCTCACGGCCGCGGCCGCCGGCGACCGGCGCCGCCGATTGCGCCCGGTGCAAATCCGGTGCTAACGTGCGGGCTCGCGGAGCCGGCGCGCGGCAGCAGCGGATCAGCCGGCGGAGCCGCCGCCCGGGCACAGGCCCGCGGTTGCTCGCAGCCGCGGTTGTATCAACGGTGGATGAAACCCGGGGCAAGCCCCGGGCCACCCGACTGTGGCCCTGTGACAGCGCGTCTGTTTGCGATGTCGCAGGGACGAGTTCAGGGCCACATACCCTGTGATCAACCGCGGTGACGGCCTGCGGCCCTCCCCGCGGGCATGAGGTGGAGGGTGGCCCGTGACCTGTGAGCGGCCAGCATGCGCCAACCTGCATCGGAATGAAACAGGTGAGGCAAGCCGGAATGACTGCGAACAAGGCGAAACGGAGTTTCCGTCTCACTCGCTTCACCCGCTGCGCCGGTTGAGCGAGCAAGCTGGATCCGGCGGTGCTGGATCGCATCCTGACGAAGTTGCCCGCGCGCAACGATCCGGACCTGCTCGTCGGCCCGAGCACGTTCGACGACGCCGGCGTGTACCGGGTGAGCGACTCGCTCGCGCTCGTGCTCACGGTCGATTTCTTCACCCCGATCGTCGATGACGCGCACGATTTCGGCCGGATCGCGGCGACGAACAGTCTCTCCGACGTGTACGCGATGGGCGGCACGCCGGTGACCGCGCTCAACGTCGTCGCATTCCCGGACGACAAGCTGCCCGATCACGTGCTGGCCGACATCTTGCAGGGATCGGCGGCGGTGTGTGAAGAGGCGGGTGTCGCGATCGCCGGCGGCCACTCCGTGTCGGACGAGGAGCTCAAGTTCGGGCTCGCGGTGACCGGAATTCTCGACCCGGGCGACGGCGTACTTTCCAATGCCGGCGCGCGACCGGGCGATGTGCTGCTGCTCACGAAGCCGCTCGGCACCGGCCTCGTCGCGAACGCGATGATGAACGACGCGGCGGACGATGACTGGGTGCGCGCGAGCACGGAGAGCATGACCCGGCTCAACCGTGTCGCCTCCGAACTTGCGCGCGCACACAACGCGCATGCGGTCACAGACATCACCGGTTTCGGTCTGCTCGGGCATGCGCGCGAGCTCGCGCTCGCCTCGCGCGTCACGGCCCGTTTTTCCGCGGAAGCGCTCCCCGCGCTGCCCGGTGCGCTCGAGGTCGCGTCCTCCGGCTCCTTCTTCAGCGGCGGCGAGCACAAGAACCGGGCGTTCGTGGAACGGTTTGCGCAGATCGAGACGTCGATCCCGGAGCGCCTGCGCCGGCTCGCGGTCGATCCGCAGACATCCGGCGGCCTCCTGCTCGCGCTGGCGCCGCGCGACGCGGACATGTTTTCCGCGGCGATCGCGGAGCGCGGCGAACGCGCGTGGCGTGTCGGCGAAATCGTCGAACGCGGCCGGTTTCTGCTCGCGCTCACCCGGTGAATTCTCCGGAGAAAACGATCCCGCCACCGGCGAATCGGGCACATGGTCCTCGCCGGTCGTATGTTTGCAGAAAGGACTGAGGCCATGAACCAGATTCCGCGCATCCTGGTAGCGGAGGATGAGTCTGACACCCGGCAGGTGCTCGGGCAGATGCTCGAGGCGCTCGGGTATGAGCCGATCCTCACCGAGGACGGGGAGCAGGCGTACGAGTCGCTCCGCCGGACCGAGCCCGACCTCGTTCTCTCGGACGTGCTGATGCCGAAGCTGAACGGGTTCGAGCTGTGCAGCCGCATCAAGTCGGAGGCGGACACGCGCCTGATTCCGGTCGTGCTGCTCACAGGGCTCGGCGGCGTCGAGGATCGCGTGCGGGGGATCGATTCCGGCGCCGACGATTTCATCTCCAAGCCGTTCCAGTTGTCCGTGCTGTCCGCCCGCATCCGCTCGCTGCTCCGGCTCAAGCAGTTCACAGACGATCTCGAGCACGCGGAGTCGATCATCTTCACGCTCGCGATGACGGTCGAGGCGAAGGACGCGTACACGGAGGGGCACTGCCAGCGCCTGTCGCACTACTCGGCGGCGCTCGGCTTCCAGATGGGGCTGGATGACGAGGAGCTGCGCGCGCTGCGGCGGGGCGGGATTCTCCACGACATCGGCAAGATCTCGATTCCGGACGCGATCCTGCTCAAACCGGGGCCGTTGTCGGACGCGGAACGGGAACTGATGAAGACCCACGCGATCCGGGGAGAGGAGATCTGCAGGCCGCTGCGCAGCATGCAGTCCTGCCTCCCGATCATCCGCCATCACCACGAGCGCGTGGACGGCTACGGGTACCCGGACGGCCTTTCCGGAAGCGACATCCCGTTGATCGCCCGGATCGTCTCCACCGTCGATTTCGTCGATGCGCTGACCACGGAACGGCCGTACCGCGGCCCGCTCCCGATGCAGCACGCGCTGCGAATGGCGCACCAGGCTGTCGATGACGGCCATCTCGACGGAACCGTCGTGCGGTGCCTCGTCGAATTCGTCGATGAGCTCGACGGCAACTGGATAGCGCGGGAGTTCTCCAGCAACGGTTTCTAGTGGAACAAACCACATGGAACGATGAGCAGTTCTGCGTCATTCTCAACGCAGCCCGATGTCAGTTTATCGGGCGAAGTGAAGTTTATCCTGAACGCAGTGAAGGGAAGGTCCAGGTAGATAAACGGTTGTATATACACATATTACCCCCGTCGAACTCGGACCTCTCCTTCACTGCGTTCAGGACATGCTTCAGCCGCGTGCGGCAAACTGACGCCGCCCGCGGCTTCAGGATGACGGTAAGTCACGCGTCGTTCCATGTGATCCGGTCCACTGAGCACTGCCCGGCAGATTGGCCATCCCTTCCACCTCGTGAACGTTTCACCTGGAGAGGGACGATCATGCCCACCGTATCTGTTGTTCGCGCTCGGGATGAAACTTCCACCCAGCCTTCTTTCGTCACCCTGATCGACATCGGCAGCAACGCGATGAAACTCGGCGGCTGCCGCATTGAACCGGGCGGCTCCCGCTCGCCGGCGACGCTCGCCGAGCGGATCACGTGGCTGAACCAGGGGCTGGACGAGCATGGGGCGGTCGGCGAGGACGCGATCCAGCGCGTGCTCGACGCGGCCGGCGAGTTGATCGGGGAGGCGGTCAGGTTCGACGCGAGCGTCGCCGGCGCGGTCGGAACCGCGGCGTTGCGCAGCGCGGTCAACCGTGACGAGGTGCTCGCCCGCCTGCACAGCGAACTCGGGTTGCGCACGCGGATGCTCGCGCCGCGTGAGGAGGCCGCGGCCGGGTACCTCGCCGTGCGCGAACGCTGGCTCGCCGGAGGCGGGGGCGGCCGCGAACCGCTCGTCGCGTTCGACCTCGGCGGCCGTTCGGCGGAGATGACGGTCGGCTCCGGGCCCGCGCCCGACTCGTTCGTGAGCGTCGAGCTCGGTTCCGCGCACCTGTTCGACCTCGCCCCGACCAGCGACCCGCCGGTCCCGGCGGAGATCAACCGGATCCGCGCGCTCGCGAGCGAACCGCTCAAGTCGCTCGCGCGCCCGCCGCGGGAAGCTCATGTCCACCTCGTCGGCGCGACCGCGACCACGCTCGCCGGGTATGTGCCGATGCTGTTCGCGCGCGAATACGGGCCGGACCCGGTGCATCATCTCGACCGTGACATCGTCCGCCGCCTCGTCGCCGAGCTCGCGAAGATGACGATCCACGAGCGCCGCCAGCTCCCCGGCAACCCGGAACGGGCGAAGATCATCCTCCACGGCGCGATCGCGCTCGAACAGGCGTACAAGTATCTCGGGTTCCGTCACGCGCGCGTCGTCCCGGACGGCGTCGCCGCGGGCGCTGTCATCTCCGAGCTGCGCGGCGTGCCGCTCGATTTCGAACCGGTGTCTGTCGATCTGCCCGCCGTCGATTTCCGCCCGCTCATCCGCGACGACCGGGACGGGGAGGTGCTGTTCGCGCTCAGGCGGGGGGACGGCCGCCTCTGGCTGCAGCGGAAGATCGACTACCCGGCGGACGTATATCGGATTCCCGGCGGCGGGATCGACCGCGGTGAAGACCCGCACGCCGCGTTCGAGCGCGAACTGTACGAGGAGACCGGCGCGGACGGCGCCCGCGCGGTGCCGGCGTGTACGATCCGTTACCGCGGTCCCGGCGGCGCGCCGCTCGCGTTCTACACGCGGCTCTACGTCGTCGAACTCGAGGACCACGAGCCGGCGCCGGTTGACAGCGACGAAGGGATCGAGGACTACGTCCCGGTCGCGCCGGAGGATCTGCCCCGGTGGGCGGACCGGCTCGAAAGCCTGCGCGGGCGGATGCGGCCGTGGGGTGTGTTCCGCGCCGCCGCGATCCGGGCGCTGGAGCACGTGCTCGCGCGCTTTCCCGTGTGAGCGCGGCAGGCGGCGGTGTGCAGTGACGCACCACCCTTTGCCCTTGACTTCAGTCAAGGCTCACCGGCCCGTACGGCCGGTGGCCCGGGGCTTGCCAGAGGTATCATGCACTGGGTGTTGATCCGCGGTTGCAAGCAACCGCGGGCCTGTCGTGAGTGTCATCCTGAACACGCCGGCCGGCGAAGCGGGGACGCTTGCTGGCAAGCGTCCCCCTTTCCAGTGGGCAACCGACCCCTCGTTGGCCGCCCGATCCGCCGCGCGGAAACCGACCGGGAAAACCCGAGTGCAATTCGCAGTGAACCGACACCGACCCGCAAACCGACCGCTGTTCGCAGTTCTCGTCGCCGCGGCCCTGCTCGCTCTCGTTTCGCTCGCAGCGTTCGCGCAGGAGGGGGAGCTGTACGCGCAGGTGCGTTCGTTTCTCAGCGAAGACGGGTGGAACCCGCAGCCGATCCCGGGCACGAACGTGATCGAGACCGGTTTCCAGGGCGATAACGGTGCGATGTTCTGCCGCGCGCACATGCTCGAGGAGAAGCGGCAAGTCGTGTTCTACTCGATTCTCCCGAACAAGACGCCCGAGACCCGGCGCGTCGAGACGATGGAGTTCATTACGCGCGCGAACTACGCGCTCGGCGTCGGCAACTTCGAGCTCGACCTCGACGACGGCGAGGTTCGATTCAAGACCAGCATCGACGTGGAAGGCGGCACGCTGTCCCCGACGATGCTCGAGACGCTCGTCTATCTCAACGTGCTCACGATGGATCGTTACCTTCCCGGGTTGAACGCGGTGATGTTCGCCGACACCGACCCGCGCGCGGCGCTGCGCGAGGTGAAGGACGAACTGGAGAGTGGCGACAGTGGAGGATGACGGTCCGCAGCGCGATCAGTACCTGACGATCTCCCGTCCCGCCAGCGCCCGCCTGAAGGAAAAGGGCAGCGTGTTCCACGCGTACGCATTCCCGGTCGCGGACGCAGGTGCCGCCGATGAGCAGCTCGCGGCGATCAGGAAACAGCATTTCGACGCGACCCATGTCGGCTGGGCACGCCGTCTCCCGCCCCCGCCCGGCGGTGAAGAGAGATGGTCGGACGACGGGGAGCCGTCCGGTTCCACCGGCCCGCCGGTGCTGAACGCGATCCGCGGGCGCGAGCTCTGGGGCGCGCTCGTCGCGGTCGCGCGCTGTTTCGGCGGCACGAAACTCGGCGTCGGCGGACTGATCCGCGCGTACGGCGCCGCCGCCGACCGCGCGCTCGACGCGGCGGCGTTCACGACGGTCACGCTCACGGAAACGCTGCGCGTGGAAGTGCCCCATGACCGCTCCGGCGCGGTCTATGCGCTCGCCGACCGGCTCGCGCTCCGCACCGGCTCGCCCGGCTACACGGAAACCGGGCTGCTCATCCCGCTCGTCGTGCCCCGTTCTCAGGTTGACGCCGTGATCGAAGCGGTCCGCGAGGCGACCGCCGCACGCGCGAAGGTGGGCCGATGAGCAGCGAGGAAATTCTGCTCGTCGTCTCGCTCTCGCTGAGCGCGTTCTTCTCCGGCAGCGAGACGGCGTACACGGTCGCCGGCCGGCTCGCGATGGAGGTGTACCGGCGTCACGGCCGCCGTGGCGCGAAAACCGCCGGCCGGCTGTACTCGAACCCGACCCTCCTGTTCAACACGACGCTCGTCGGAAACAACCTCGTCGCCGTGCTTTACGCGTCCGTCGCCGCCGTCTGGCTCGTGAACGTCGGCGTGCCCGTTGAATGGATCTTCGTGATCAGCCCGACGATCCTGCTCATCTTCGGCGAGATTCTCCCGAAAACGCTCGCGCGCGAGACCGCGGAGCGGTGGGCGCTGTTCGTCGGCGCGCCGCTGTGGGGGTTCCGGCTCCTGTTCGCCCCGCTGATCGTGATCACCCGCGGCGCGAGCGCGCTGCTGCTGCGCGCGCTCGGCATGAAGGAGCGCGAGACGCCTTTCAGCGAAGTGTCGCTCGGCGACCTGAAAGGAGTCTGGGGCCAACTCCACCGCGAAGGCGCGCTCGACCGCGAAGAGATCGAGCTGCTCGACCACGCGGTCGCGCTGCGGGACGTGAAACTGCGCGAGATCATGACCCCGCGCACCGAGGTCGTCGGACTGCCCGTCGATGCGACCGTTGCAGAGGCGGAGACACTCGCCCGCGAACGCGGCGTAACCCGGTTCCCGGTCTATCAGGACAGCCTCGACAACATCGTCGGAATCCTCAACGCGCTCGACCTGATCCGGAAACCGGGCGGCATCCGCGACTTGATGCGGCCCGCGCATTTCGTCCCGGAGCAGGCGTACGCGGTCCGCTTCCTCGGCCTGTTCCGTCGCGGCGAGACCGGGATGGTCGTCGTGATCGACGAGCACGGCGGCACCGCGGGCGTGGTTACGCTCGAGGATCTGATCGAACGGCTCGTCGGCGAGATCGAGGACGAGCACGACTTCCGCACGCTCACCGGCCGGGTTGTCTCTACGGATGCGTGGCTCGTCTCCGGGCGCGCCTCCCAGCGGGCGCTCGCGGACACGTGGGGAATCCGGCTGCCGGAAGGGGAATACGACACCGTCGCCGGCTGGATCCTCGAGGAGCTCGGCCGCATCCCGGAACCGGGCGAATCGATTGACTCGAACGGCTGGCGCGTGCGCGTCGTCGCCGCCGACCGCCGCCGGATCAAGCGCGTGCTGATTCGGAAACGCAGGCCGCGCGAGCGTCGGGGTGCGAGCGCGGTCCGATAGATTGCACGTGCGCCGTCCCTCCGCGCAATCTTGACTCCCGCGCGCCAGTTGGCTACTTTTTTCACGAGGGCCCGCGACCGGTTCGACCCGGCGAACTCTCTGACATTTCACAAGATGCAGGAATACACCGCGCGCCACCCCGCGCCGCACCAGGGAGCCTCCGATGAACGTGTTCGATTTCGCGATGCAGATGGAAAAGGACGGCGAGGCGTTCTACCGCGACCTCGCGATGAAAACCCGAAACAAGGGCCTGAGCACCGTCCTCACGATGATCGCCGATGAAGAGGTGAAGCATTACAACATCTTCAAGTCGATGAAGGAAGGCTCTGACGCGCAACAGAGTCTGCCGCCCAGCGATCTGATGAAGAATACGAAGAACATCTTTAAAGAGATGTCGGAACGCGGCGAGGAGTTCCCGGAAGAAGCCGAACACAGGAAATACTACGAGAAAGCGAAGGCGATCGAAGACGAAGCGGTCGCGTTCTACACGGAAAAGGCGGAAGAGACCGATTCCGACTACGAACGCGACATGCTGCTCGCGATCGCGGACGAGGAAAGGCGCCACTCACGCCTGTTCCAGGAATTCATCGACTTCGTCGCACGGCCGAACCAGTGGCTCGAGGACGCGGAGTGGAACCACCTCGAGGACTACTGAACGGGAACGCCGCTGCGGCTTCGGTGTTGCAGTCATCCGGCCGCCCGCCGCTCGCGGGTGTGTGTCATCCTGAGTCCGAAGCGCCGGTCTGCTGAACCCGAAGCGGCGGTCTGTTTCGGCGCGCCCCCCGTGTCATCCTGAACCCCCGCGCGTCGGTTTGGCGCGCCCCCCGTGTCATCCTGAACCCGAAGCGGCGGTCTGTTTGCCGCGAAGGGTGAAGGATCTACCGGCAAGAACCGCGCAGCGTGCGCGTCAAATGACCAGTGGATGGTATACCGCGTAGATCCTCGTATACGTATGTCGTCCGTGCGGAGGCATGAGACGAGCGACGCGAGCGAGCGCCGACCTACCTTTCGCGAAGGAGGTTGCCTGACGATCGACTGAAG
>JAANWZ010000018.1 GCA_018263585.1 Calditrichota bacterium
GCAAGTGCGTCCTTCTGACCGAAGCCCGACGTCCGTTTGTCGGGCGAAGGGAAGTTTATCCTGAACGTAGTGAAGGGAAGGTCCAGATTCGACAAGGGTTGGGGCCACAGGATAATTCCAGAAATAAACCTCAGATAAGCTGGACGTTCTTCACCCGCCTTCACTCAGACAGACGCGTGAGGCGGGGACGCCTGCCGGCAAGCGTCCCCACAGCCGGAATGACGCCTCGGCCATCCGGATGCGATCACAGTTACGGCCCGTGCATGTGGCTGAGCCAAAGGGATAACCGGATGCGAGCAAGCGTCCCCGTCCCCTCCAGCCCGGTCCGACGGGCGGCCCGGGACTTCAGCCTCGGGTTTCAACACCGGTGAATCAACCGCGCGGGCAAGCCCGCACGGCCGGTACACGGCGTGTGCTCCGTTCCGCGGATCGCCTGCAAACAGGACGCCGATCCCGTACATTCCCCCGTGTTCCCCGCCGTGTCGATCACGGTTCAGCGACGGGGGCCGGATTCCCGCGGACTGAGTCGAAGCGACGAGGAGGGCGAGATGGCCGAGGTGGTGCTGCGCGATCACGAGGCGCGGGCGGTGCGTCGCTGGGTGAATGCGCTCGCGATGATGCTGATCACGGCGAAGTTCTTCCGCGTGCGCGAGGCGCAGGCCCTGACCTCGGTGGAGGCGTCGGGCCGGCTCGACATCGGCAAGTACGTGCTCCGGCTCGCGTTCGCCGGCGTGATCCCGGACGAAATCCTGCTCCGCCCGAAGACCGCATTCCCGGTGCCGCTCGACCGCTGGTTGTATGGTAAGCGGCTCTCGTGGCTCAAGGAACGGGTGCTCACGCGCAAGATGGGCGAGCTGTTCGACCTCGGGGGGCTCGAACGGGCGCTCGATTCCACCCGTGGCAAGCAGGAGGGGATGAAGCTGTGGATGCTGGCAAATGTCGGAATCTGGCTCGAGATGTATTTCCCCGGCCGGATTGATTCGTAATTTGCGGAGCGAGCGAACGACGACCGCCGGCCGCAGGGCCGGCGCCACAAGAGGGAGGCATGACCCGCGAGCGATGCCCGGTCTGCGGTGCGACCGAGATCGAAGAACTGCTTGAACTGGAGGACTACCCGTACGCAGGCAACGGCGTCGTGGCGAAGGAGCACGCGCACGACGTCCCGCTGAACACCCTCCGCATCGCATTCTGCCACGGGTGCGGGATGCTGTTCCAGGCCGAACCGGTTCCGTTCGATGCGATGATGCAGATGCGCGAGCGCCAGCCGCCGCCGCTGCCGATGGAACAGACGCGCGTCGAACTGTTCGAAACCGAGCATTTCTTCAACCAGCTCCGCCGCTACGCGCCCGACGGCGGGCGCGTGCTCGACATCGGCTGCGGGATGAGCGGGATGCTCCCCCGGCTCGCGCCGCTCGCGTACCAACTGACCGGCGTCGAAGCCGATGCGCGCGCCGCCGGACTGTGCCGGGACGAACGCTTCGAGATCATCAACGAGCGCTTCGAGGAAGGCCTGTTCGAGGACGAGAGCTTCGACATGGTCGTGTGCCGCTCCGTGCTCGAGCACGCCGAGGAGCCGCTGCCGTTCCTCGGCGCGATCGATGACGTGCTCAAACCCGGCGGGCTGCTCGCGATCGAAGCGCCGAACAGCGAGCGCGTGTTCAAGCGGAACGCGTTCGGCGGGTTCAGCCCGCACTACCAGACGTACTGGTCGGTGTCCACGCTCCGGTTCGCGCTCACCTCGCTCGGGCTCGACATTCTCGGCGGTTACGATGAGTCGTACATCGGGATGTTCGCGCGCAAGGTGGACGTCGATGAGGAGCCGATCGACCCGCTGCCCCCGGCCGACATCGAAGAGGCGTTCGAGGCGGTGGACGCGTTCCTCAATCGGAAGGACGAGATCGCCGACGAGATGCCGGCCGTCGTGCGCGAACAGTTCGCCGGGCCGCTCGGCGTGTTCGGGGCCGGCCTGCCGGCGGTGGACATGTTCTTCTACTGCGACATCCACGACCACGTCGGCCTCGTCGCAACCACCGACAATTCACGCCACGGCGGCACGCTCGCGGGCACAGACTTCGAAGTGCGGCCGGACGAGGACCTGTTCGCATCGGACATCGAAGCGGTGATCCTGCTCTCGGAACGGCGCCAGGATGAACTGCTCGACCGGCTGAAACCGTTCCTCGACAGAGGCGGGCGTGTGCTCCGCTTCTCACCCGCGATCAACATCAGTTGATCGCATCGCGACACACCCCACAGGCCCGCGGTTGCTCATACAGGCCCGCGGTTGCTTGCAACCGCGGGCCTGTCCGTGGTCAGTAGTCGAGGCGGACGTAGCCTTCACGGATCACGCGCCACGCGGGGCGGGACCCCTTGACGGCGGCCGGCCCGACACGCCGGCGGCCTGTGTCGAGGAGCCGGTGATCGGGTGGAGCCCGAGGTTGCCGATCAACTGGTAGCCGTCGTTGGACTTCGCGTACGGGTTTGTGAGCGTCGTCTTCGTCAACCACATCGCGGGCACGCCGATCAGCGGGTTCTGGTTGAAGTAGGTGGAGCGGTGGCCGAAGTTGCCGAACGGGGACGGGATCATCCCGACCTTGAGTGTGAACATCGGGTCAAGCACTTCGGAGAAAGTGAGATACAGCCCCTGTATTCGCGGTTCCGTGCCGGAGTCCCAGAGGAATTCGAGGTAGAGGTGGATGTTGTCGGTCCACGCCTTCTGCACGAACAGGCGCGACCGTACGAGGTTGAACGGGTCGTCTCCCCGGCTGTTCGTGTTGATTGTCGAGTGCTTGTCAAACTCCTTGAACGTGATCGACACATCCCCGCTCAGTTCGAAGCCGGTGCTGCCGAGCGTGTAGCTCTGCGCGTGCGCGAACCCGGCCGCGAGCGCAACAGCGAGCGCCGCGAGAACCTGTCGCAGTGTCTAATCATGCCTCCAAGGGTAATTCGCTCGGAATGCGGATTGTGAACGTGGTCCCCTCTCCCGGTTCGCTTTCCACCGAGATTGTACCCCCGTGCTCCTCGACGACACGTTTTGCGACTGCGAGCCCGAGGCCTGTGCCGCCGGACTTGCCGTGGGTGACGAACGCGTCGAACAGATCCCTCCGCACCTCCTGAGAGATGCCCGGACCGTCGTCACTCACCTGCAGTTCGATCCTGTTCTCGTTGCGGGACGTGCGCAGGGTGACATGCCCGTCGCTGCCGATCGCCTGCACCGCGTTGCGGACGAGGTTGTCGAGCACGCGTTCGAAGCGCTCGCGGTCGAGCCGGACGATGCCGTCCCAGCCGAGATCGAGCGAAATGTCAATTTGCTGATCACGACTGACAAGCGCAAAGTTCTCCCGGACCGTGTCGAGAAAATCGGAGAGCCTGACGTCCTTCGGCCTCAACACGTACTCCCCGCGCGAGTAGTCCAGCAGTTCGTTGATCATCCCCTGCATCCGGTCGATCTGCTGGATGATCCGTTGCGCGAACTCCTCCTGTGTCTCCCGGTCGGCGCTCGGCAGGGTGATCAGTTGGATGTAGCCGTAGATCGAGGTGATCGGCTGGCGGAAATCGTGCGTGATCGTGGACGCCATCCGCCCGATTGTTGACAGGCGTTCGTTCCGCAGCGCTTCGGCGCGGGCGTCGCGCAGCGTGACGCGCATCTCATCGAGCGCCGCCGCCAGCTTGCCGATCTCATCACCCCGCCGCACCGGCACCGGTGTCTCCAGGTCCTCCCGGCCGAGCCGCTGGGATGCGGTGACGAGCCGCTGGATCGGTTGCGTGAGCCCGCGCGCGAGCAGGTAAGCGACGAGCAGCGCGAGGAACATCGCGACGACTCCGACGATGATCAGCCCGCCGCGAATCCTCCCCTGCAGCGCGCGCACATCGCCGAGCGACTGGAACACCATCGCGTACGCGAGCCGCTGGTTCTGAGCATCCTCGAGCGCGAACAACGCGCCCGCGAAGTTCGCGTCCGCCGCCTCGAACTCGAACGTCGGTGAGTCCGGCATTCGCGTGTCCGGCCCCGTCCGCCACCACGGCACGCTCGGAATCTCGCCGCCCCGGCCGCGCACGTTGTCCAGCTCGCGCGCGAACACGCGTTTCAACGGGAACCCGCGGATTCCGTCGTGGGAGCTGAAGCGGACGGTGTCCTCCGGGGCGAACGCGACGAACAGGTGGCTGAGCTTCGTGAATGCGGGCGCGATTCCGCTGTCGAACCGTTCGCCGATGATCAGGATCCCGAGCCACTGGTCGCCGCTCCGGATCGGGGTCGCAGCGACCTGGTAGAGGATGCCGTTACGCAACCAGATGTCGCCGGAATCGTACCCGTTGCGCGCGTCCTGCACGGCGGGCAAATGGTCGATCCGGTCGCCCCACGCGTGTGGCTCCTCGACACGATGGAGCACTGTTCCGCGCACGTCGAGCACCCAGAACAGGTCGAATCCGTAGAGCACGTTCGTCTCGTCCGCCGCCTGCGCCGCGGTCGGGCGGTCGCCGGTGGACATCGAACCGCGCAGCACGGGAGACGTCGCTATGTTCGCCGCCTGCGTGATCAGGTTGTCCATCTGCGACGCCTGGAACGTCGCGAACCGCTCCGGCGAACGAGCGAGCTCATCGAACACGTCCTCGCGGACAACCTGCGCGAACTGGCTGTTGACCGTGAGCACCGAGCCCGCGACGATCAACATCGCGAGCACGAGGAACGAGAAGAACAGGCGGCTGCGGAACGACAACACGGCCTCCAGTTCGGGTCAATTCTCGGCGAACACGAAGTCGATCCTGGAGACACCGTCCGCGGGCACGTTCACCCGTTTGCCCTGCTCGCCGAGGGACTCGTGCCACGCGCGCAGCTCGTATTCGCCCGCGGGCACTCCCTCGAGACGAAACCGGCCCATCGAATCGGCGAGCGCGTAGTGACGGTTCGGGACGGCGAACACGATCGCGTTTATGTGCGGGTGGATGTCACAGAAGATGCGAACCTCGCCCGGCCGGTCGAACGTGACACGCTTCTCCCTGCCCTGCCCGTAGCGGCCGAGGTCGAACCGCTTCGCGGACGAAACGCTGAACAGGTTGTGATAGACGTCGTCCGAGTTCGGAAACCGAACCGTGGTGCCGACAGGCACGACCATGAAACCCGGGATGATCTCGAGCTCCTTCTGGTTGATCACCGGCAGCTGCTCCGGCGGGTCGGCCGGCTGAAGTCGAGGCGACTCGGCGAGATAGACGAGCACGTTCCGGTTCTCCACGACCGGCGCCGGCTCGCTCTCGCCCTGATCGACAAACCGCTTGCGCGCGAACGGACTGCGCGGGGCGTGATCGGTGGTTCTGTCCACGAGCACGCGCACGTCGCCGACAATCGTGCCGGCGGTCGTGACGGCTGCGACCACGTTCGAAAAGACAAGAACAGCGAGCACGAACCAGCTCGTGCGCAACATGACAAGCATCCCCGTGATTGAAAAGGCGGTCTGATGCGTTCCGGCCGTTGCACGCGCAATCAACGTGCCGTATCCGAGCGGTACATCTTCCCGGGCGGACAATATAACCCGCGAGACGCACTGATGCGCGCGCGGACGCGGCAGCCGTCACCGCGGCGGAACGGATGGGCAGGGGGACGCTTGCAAGCAAGCGTTCCCAGAGTGCGCCGCGCTTGACAAGCAAGCACGGGCACGAGCTTAAAGCGGCGCTTGACAAGCAAGCGCGGGCACGAGCTTAAAGCGGCGCTTGACAAGCAAGCGCGGGCACGAGCTTAAAGCGGCGCTTGACAAGCAAGCACGGGCACGAGCGTTTGGGTGAGGCTGAAGCCGTGGGTCACCCCCGCCGCTGAGAGTGTCATCCTGAACCCCCGCACGTCTGTTTGTGCGCCCCGCCGTGTCATCCTGAACCCCCGCACGTCTGTTTGCGCGCCCCGCCGTGTCATCCTGAACCCCCGCACGTCAGTTTGTGCGGGGGTGAAGGATCTACCAGCAACAACCACCCAGGGTGTATCCGCAACAACCGGCGGGTGGTGTACCGCATAGATCCTTCACTCGCGCCGCCTCAACGAATACGAACGGCGGCGCGGTTCAGCATGACACAATTGGCGCCGCCTCAACGAATACGAACGGCGGCGCGGTTCAGGATGACACAATTGGCGCCGCCTCAACAGTAACAAACGCCGCGCGTTCAGGATGACATGATCGCGCGCGACAAACAGACGTCGCGCTTGTTCAGGATGACACTGTTGCGCCCACCGCCCGCAGCCCGCAGCCCGCAGCCCACCGCCCGCAGCCCGCAGCCCGATCACTCGTCCCCGCGGATGATCTTGTCGGTGACCGGGGTGTCGAGCGGGCGCGTCTTCTCGGGCGACTGTTCCGCGTCGTAGCCGACGAGCTCGACGAACCCGAAGCTGCGCCGGTCGAACCCGTCCCGCCGCACCGTCACCGCGCCCTCGTAGTAGGTTACGCGCGTCGAGGACTCGGTGCGCAGTTCCTGGTCGTCGCGGACGGGGCGGATCGTGAGCGAGAGCCCGCGCTCGCCTGTGTCCGGGTGGACGAACCCGGGCGCCTCGAGCACCCAGCCGTGCGGGTACTCGACGCCGGTGTGCGGGCTCGTCCACGTCCCGAGCACGCGCAGCTCGAACTGATCCCACGGGATGCGCGCACGTGAGCCGGCGGCGCTGATGAACGTCCCTTCCGACTGCGGGATCGCGCCGCCGTCCGCGCGGCGGATCCGGTACAGCATCAGCGCCCCGCCGCCGGGAAGCTGCAGGCCCCACCAGTCCCAGCCGACCAGCCCCTCCCCGAGCTGCTGGTTGCCGAACTCGTGGTCCATCCACACGGAACCGGTGACCGGCACCGGCGCCCGCGTCTGCTCTCGTCTCTCGTCCGGCGCCGTGCCGTCGCCGCGCGGAATCAGCCAGCCGGTCACGTTCATCCGCGGCATCGAGTAGTAATACGATGCCTCGCTCTCGTCCGGTCCCTTCCGGCTCAGGCCGTTGTCGCCGTTGAGCACCGGGCCGAACGTCGGCCGCGCGAGCAGGCGCAGGCCGCCGACCGAGTCATCGTGCGCCTCGAGGAACTGCGCGCCGTCGGGCATCCGTGTCACCCGCCAGTCGTCGAGCCACGTGTGGAGCATGTCGCCACGCGCGCCCGCTTCGCCGAGCGTGCCGCGCGCGATCCGTTCCGCGAACCGGAACTCCATTCCCGGCCCGGAGATCGTGAAATGTGCGAAGTAGAGCTGCCCGGCGTTGTTTGCGGGCACGGCGTTGCGGAAGAAGGTGAGCTGAAAGTGGGCCCAGTTGCTGTCGGCGGCCGCATCCGCGCCGTCCGGGAGCAGGTGGCCGGTGTAGTACCACCATTCGAGCGCGTACCGGCCGTGGTTCGTGTGATCGCGCGGAAACGACCACTCGTATCCCGGCTCCGGGACGAGGAACAGGGAGTCGGCGTCCCGCGCACCCGCCGCCGTAGCGAACAACAAGCCGAGCGCGACGACAGATCCGATCATCCGGTTCATGGGAACCCCGCACGCTGTCATTCACTGTCCACGCGCACGCCGTGCGCGATCGTCTGCCCGGCGGCGTCACGGGCGGGCACGGCGCCGGCGACAAGCGCCGCCCCGATCATCAGCACGCCGCTGAGCGCGAGCTGGCCCCACGGGAGTCTCAGCGCGAGCGTCCACCCGAAACTGTACCGGTTCACCACGTACGTGAGCACGACGCTGAGCAGGATCCCGAGCACCGCGCCGAGCGACCAGCCGACCGCGCCGATCAGCCCGGATTCGGCGAGCACGCGCCCGATCACCTGCTTCCGGCTCCCGCCGACCGCGCGCAGGATCGCGAGCTCGCGCCGCCGTTCGACGACGAGCGCCGCCATCCCGCCGCCGACCGCGAGCAATGAGACGAAGATCGCGACCGCCCGCAATGCGTACGTGATCGCGAATGTGTTGTCGAACACACGCAGCACCGCGTTGCGCAGATCCCGGTTCGAGAACACGCTCAGGTCCCACTCGCCCGCGAGCGCGGCGTTCACATGCTCGCGTCCTTCTGCGAGGCTCATCCCGTCCGGGAGATAGACCGCGATCGACTCGAGCCGCGTGTCCCGCCAGTGGTCGATGAACCAGCCGCGATCGACGAGAATCATGCCCGCGTCGCTGGAATAGTCGTAATAGACCGCCGATACGGCGACCGCCGCCGGCCCGCTCGGCGTCGCGAACCGGAGCGTGTCGCCGGGCTCGAGCCCGGTGCGGAATGCGAGCGGCTCGCTGATCAGCGCCGCGTCTGCGCCGTTGATCATCGGGTCGGCGGGATGATCGTAGCGCCGGTCGCGGTCGAGGTAGCTGAGCCGATCCTGCCGGCGCACCGACTCCATGTCAACCATCGCGATCACGGTCGGCAGGCCGTCAACCGGCACGCGCACGCTGCGGAAATGGTCCACGTCCGCGATTCCCTCCGCGCGTTTGAGCTGGTGGAAGATCTCGCCGGGGATCAACTCGGGTTTGCCGACCCCGAAGTACGCGCCGGAGGTGACGATCAGGTCGGCGGTAATCGTGTTCGTCACCCACGTATCGACCGTGCTCCGGAACGAACGCACCATCATGTCCACACTCAGCCACATCGCGACCGCGGTCGCGAGCGCGGCGACCGCCGGCGCGACCCGGTGGCGCGAGCGCACGAGCACACCGAGCGCGAGCCGTGCGGAGGAACTGAGCCGGCGGCCGAACAGGCGGGTGACGGCGCGGTGGAGCACGGTCAGGCCCCACGGCGTCGCGAGCGCGCCGGCGAGGATGAACAACGCCGCCGCGGCGTACCCTGACAGCACCGGGTGCGCGGCCAGCGGCCAGCGGGTGAGAATCCCGCCGCCGATCGCGAGCGCGAGCGCGATCAGCGCGAGCCGTCCGCCGCGCAAACGCTGCTCGAGCACCTGCCGGCTGATGCTCTCGCGCGGCGGCACGGTCGAGGCCTCCCAGGCGACCGGCAACACCGCAGCGAGCGAAACCGCGACCCCGAGCAGGAAGCTGGTCGCGACCGCTTCCGGAGTCACGTACAGAGCGTCCGTCGTTTCGAGCAGGTACACCGACTCGACCGTACGGCTCACCGCGCTCGTCGCGATCCGCGCGAGCAGCATCCCGAGCCCGATCCCGAGCGCGGAGCCGATCACCCCGAGCACCGCTCCTTCGACGTAGAACACGGCGCGCACGAATCGCCGCGATCCACCGAGCGACCGGAGCACGCCCGCGTTTCGACGACGTTCCACCGCAGTCGTGTTCACAGTCTGAAACACGAGGAATCCGGCAACGAGCAGCGCGACGAACGCGAGCGCGGTCAGGTTGAGCCGAAACGAGGAGAGCAGCTTCTGCGCCTGTTCGCTCTTCCACCCGGACGGTTCGACGCGGACCCCGTCGCCGAGCCAGAGCCTGAGCGCCTCGATCGCGGCGTCACGGTCCACGCCCGGTTCGAACAGGACGTCGATCCGGTGCAGGCGTTCCGGCCGGCCGGTGAGTTGCCACGCGCGCGGCAGGTCCATCACGATCACGTCCCGCGTCTGCGCCTTCGCGACGTCCTCGCCCTCGAGCAGCCCGAGCACCTTCAGCGAATCGACGCGGCCGCCGTAGCGGAACTCGAACCAGCCGCCGGTCTCCACCCCGAGTTCGCGCGCGAGCGCGGGGGTGACCAGCATGCCGCGCGGGTGCGAGAAGAGCGCGACCGGGTCCGTTTCGCCACCGAGTTCGGCCCGGTACCACGGGCGCATGGTCGCATCGCGTGCGAGATCGACGCCGAGCAGCCGCACCCGCCGCTCGCTGCGCGCCTCGCGGCCATCGACGATGAACACCGGCGCGGCGGTCCGGATCGCGTCCATCCGCGACAACGGTGCGTAGATGGACGCGTCCATCCACCCCTCGCCGGCGGCGAAGATCTGCGCGTCCGCACGCCCGGACACCATCTCGAGCGTGCGCGCGAACGCCTCCACCGCGGAGTGGTTCGCGAGCCGGACCGCGATCAGCACCGCGACCCCGACCGCGATCCCGCCGAGCGCGAGCAGCGTGCGCCCGGGACGGTTCGACCAGCCCCTGAACACGATGCGGAGAAGCAGTCTCACCGCTCGACAATCCTCCCGTCCCACAACTCGACGATCCGGTCGGCGCGGAGGACGACGTCCGGGTCGTGGGTCGCGACGATCGCACTCGCGCCCTCCTCGGCGGCGACATCCGCGAACAGGTTCATCACCCGTTCGGAACTGGCGCTGTCGAGGTTGCCGGTCGGTTCGTCGGCGAGCACGACGCGTGGCCGGTTCACGAGCGCGCGGGCGATCGCGGTGCGCTGGATTTCGCCGCCGGACAGTTCGTGCGGGCGGTGCGCGAGCCGGTCGCCGAGCCCGACTTTCTCGAGCAGCTCCGCCGCCCGCGCGCGCGCATCGCGGGTCAACATCCCGGCGAGTTCGCCCGGCAGCGCCGTGTTCTCCAGCACCGTGAGCGCCGGCATCAGGTGGAAGAACTGGAACACGATCCCGATCACGGTGCGCCGGTACTGGTCGAGCGCGCTGTTGTCGAGCTGATCGACGCGGATCCCCGACACTTCGACCGTGCCGCCGCTCGGACGGTCGAATGCGCCGACGAGGTTGATCAGCGTCGATTTCCCGCAGCCGGAGGGGCCGGTGAACACGGTCATCCCCGGGTCGATGTCGAGCGTGAGCCGATCGACGGCGACGACATCCCCGCCGCCGCCGCTGTACACTTTACGCAAATCCCTGAGCCGGATGATCGGGTTCGACTGGTAGTTCATTTGAAACCGTGCCTGTGCGAGATGTGATTCGAGATTCGTCTCGGAAAATCAGGCCGCGATCCGCGGCAGGCAAAGCGCGCTCGCCGCCCGCGCCTCTCGGTGCGGGGGCCGAGCTTCGGTTCGTGCGCCGGACCGGGCGACATCGACCACCGATCATGTTACCTTCTTCCCGGCCGGGAATTCCGTGACTTCGAGGGATGACCATGATCCTCGAGCAGATCCGCACCGGGGGCGATCGGAACTTCGCGTACATAGTCGCCGACGAAACGACCCGCACGGCAGCGGTGATCGACCCGTCGTACACGCCGGAGAAGGTGTATCAGCGCGTGCGCGAGCGCGAGCTGGAGCTGCGGTACGTGCTCAACACGCACGGCCATCACGATCACACGAACGGCAACCGGGAGCTGGAGCGTCTCAGCGGCCGGCGCGCGCTCCTGCACGGCGACCGTGACCCGGACAGCGGCATCCGCATCGAGCACGGGGCGCGACTGCCGCTCGGCGAGCTGGCGATCCGCGTGATCCACACCCCCGGCCATTCGCACGACTCGGTCTGCTATCTCGCCGGGGACGCGCTGTTCAGCGGCGACACGCTGTTCATCGGCAAGGTCGGCGGCACCGATTACGGCCGCGAGGCGGAGATGCAGTTCCATTCACTGCGGGAGAAGCTGCTCGCGCTGCCGGATGCGATCCGGGTGTTCCCCGGCCATGACGTGGGCGTGCAGCCGTCATCGACGATCGGCCGGGAGAAGGAGACCAACCCGTTCCTGCTCCGCTCCGACTACGACGACTTCCTCGAGTTGAAGAAGAACTGGCTCGAATACAAGCGGGTGCACGGGATCGACTGACAGATCCGCCCGACCCCGGGTGACACCCCACCCCGCGCGGGCCTGCACGACCGGCCGATGTCCCCGGAGACGGCGAGAACCGGGCGGCGATCACATCGTCACCGCGTTTGTGAACCCGCGGTTCGCGACCTGGCCGGGCCGCCCGCTGAACGCGACCCGTTTCTCATCGATCAGGCACGCCGCGAACGCGTGCTCCGGCGCGAGGTACTGCGTCTTCGCGTGAAACCGGCGCACGAAATCATCGAGGTTCTGCTCCGGCACCCCTTCCTCGCGCGCCTTACGAATCACATCTCCCGACGTCACCAGTGCCATGGAAACTCCCTGATATGTCTATGCCCCGCGCCTGCTTGCAGGCGGGGATCCGCTCCCGCGCCGCGTGCTACCGCAGGCAGTCGGCGAGCGCGCCTTCGACGTGCGTGTACGCGAACGCGAACCCGGCGTCGAGCAGGCGCGCGGGGTGCGCTTTCTGCGAGGCGAGCACCGTGTCGCGCGCCATCTCCGCGCCGAGCGCGAGCTTCACGAGCCCGGCCGGGACCGGGATCACCGCCGGGCGGGAGAGCGTGCGCGCGAGCGCCTTCACGAACTGCTTGTGCCGCACCGGATTAGGCGCGACCACGTTCACCGGCCCGGCGATGTTCTCATTTTCCAGCGCGAACAGGATCGCGGAGACGACGTCCTCGATGTGCACCCACGGGAACCACTGGCGGCCGTCGCCGACCGTGCCGCCGAGCCCGGCGCGGAAGACCGGCGTCAGTTTCGCGAGCATCCCGCCGTTACGCGCGAGCACCGGTCCGAGCCGGGTGTGCACGACCCGGAGGCCGGCGTCGCGCGCGGGGTCGGCGGCGCGCTGCCAGTCGATGCACACGTCCGCGAGAAACCCGTCCCCCGGCGGGCTGTCGTCGGTCAACTCCTCTTCCCCGCGGTCGCCGAAATAGCCGGTCGCGTTCGCGCACACGAGCAGCCTCGGCCCGCGGTTCTCCGCCGCCAGCCCGGCGAGTGTCTCCGCGAGTACGCGCGTTGTTTCCACGCGGCTCTCGAGCATCTCCCGCTTGAGGCTGTCATTCCAGCGTCCGGCGGCGACGTCCCTGCCAGACAAATGCACGACCGCGTCGGCGCACGCGACCCCTTCGCGGTCGATCTCACCGCGCGACGGCGTCCAGCGAACCTCCGTCTCCGCGTCGCGCACCGGCTTCCGGATCAACCGCAGCGGCTCGTGACCTTCGTCGATGAGCCGCGCGGTCAGAGCCTTCCCGATCAGCCCGCTCGCTCCGCTGACAAGTACTTTCATCGTTCCGTCCCGTGACGATTCGACGGCGCCCGTGCCGCCCGTGCGGGCAGAATCAGTACCGGCCATGCGGGCAGAATCAGTACCGGCCGTGCGGGCAGAATCAGTACCGGCCGTGCGGGCTTGCCCGCGCGGATAATCCGACTCTGAATACGCCGCTCTCACAGCCCTGCGACATCGCTGCGCGCTGTCACAGGGGCACGTACCCCACCCATCTCGTGCCCGCGCTTGCTTGTCAAGCGCGGATAATCCGACTCTGAATACGCCGCTCTCACAGCCCTGCGACATCGCTGCGCGCTGTCACAGGGGCACGTACCCCACCCATCTCGTGCCCGCGCTTGCTTGTCAAGCGCGGCTGC
>JAANWZ010000019.1 GCA_018263585.1 Calditrichota bacterium
GGGCAAGCCCGCACGGCCGGTACACGGTGGCGTTCAATGTGCCCCTGTGACAGCGCGCAGCGATGTCGCAGGGTTGATTTACCGGTGGATCATCCGCGCGGGCAAGCCCGCACGGCCGGTACACGGCGGCGTTCAATGTGCCCCTGTGACAGCGCGCAGCGATGTCGCAGGGTTGATTTACCGGTGGATCATCCGCGCGGGCGACATACATCTTGTGCGTGCGCGGGGGTCGCGGGAGGAAAGACCCAGCCGGCGCGTCCAACAAAAACGCCCCCGGGAGCCCGGGGGCGGGAGATCAACGATGTGACGGGAATCAGAGTTCGAACCACTCCGTCGCCGGCTTGAAGTAGAGGCGCAGACCGCCCTCGACGAACGGACCGGAGAAATCGACGCCCAGCTTGCGGTTGCCGGTCCAGATTAATGGTTTCTTGATCGGGTTGCCGTCCTCGTCGAGGTCAGTCAGATCCTCGTACTGGAGTTCGGGCACGTTCGCCGCGCGATAGCCGCCGAGCACCGACAGGCTAAACATGTCGGTGAGCTTCAGTTCCGCGCCCAGCTGCACGCGCCCGCCGAGCTCACGCCCGGACGCACCGTAAATGTCTTTGTCGTTGCTGTCAAAGGAAGCGGAGACTATCGACACTCCGGCCCCGGCGGACACGATCGCGAAATCCTCGATCAGCGGAAACAGGTAGTTGCCGGCGAGGTAGATTTCGCTGCCCGACACGGTCTGCTGTACAATCTCGCCGTTGCTCTCGTCGTCGCTCGTGTCGATCGCTTTGGCCGTTGTCTCCCCGAGCCACGAGTAGCCGATCTGCCAGCGGAAGTGTTCGCTACTCCGGTACAGCAGCGCAAAACCGCCGCCGACCCCGGGATCCGCTTCTACCTGCCCGACATAGTCCGTTGTCTGGAAGTAGTTGTTGATGTCGTCGAGCGCAAACATCGATCCGCCGCCGGTCAACTGGATACCGAACCGATCGCTGAACTCGGGTCTCTCGCTCGAGAACACGGAAACATCCTGCGCCGGCGCCACGCCCGCGAGCACGAGCGCACCGAGGATCATCCCCGCCAGCAGTCCTTGAGCCTTCATCCTGGATGGCCTCCCAGTCCTTCCCCGGCGCCCGAACCATCGTCGATCGACGTTTCCCTGTCCCCGCCGGCGCCTCTCCGGGGCAGGGCTCGAACCCGCCTAAGTTATGCGTCGCGATCCCCGCGCGCAACAAGTTCGCACGCGCGCCGCACACCGCGCGCGTACGCGAACAGAATCGAACCGGGATAGACGACATTCGCGAACACACGACCGCCGGGAAGGCGCAAGCGCTTCACCTGACGCCGTTTTTCCAGCGTCCGCGAAATCGTGCGCAGGAAATCCCGCCACCCGGCGAGCACCGCGGTCAGCCTCCCGACCCGCCCGGAGACCGTCTCGGCGAGCCCGACCGCGAGGTCCATGAACATGCGCGCGACGAGCAGCAGCGGCAGCTCGAAGCCGTCCGCGTTCTTCGCGAGCGTGATCAGCCCGTTCCGGTGGTTGAGGTACATCTTCCCCCATGCCTGGTACGAGAGCGTGCTCCCGCCGCGATGAGAGACGCTTCCCGCGGGCGCGGAGACGATCCGCCACCCGGCGAGGTGCGCGCGCCACGCGAGGTCGATCTCCTCCATGTGCGCGAAGAAGTCCTCGTCGAGCAGCCCGATCTGTTGCAAGGCAGTCCGCTTCCACAGGCAGGCGGTGCCCGACGCCCAGAAGATCTCGCGCGGCTCGTCGTACTGGCCGTGATCCGCCTCCATCACGCCGCCGATCCGGCCGTACGCGAACGGGTAGCCGAACCGGTCGATCAACCCGCCCGCGCCGCCGGCGTAGTCGAACATCGCCGGGTCGGCGGCGGAGAGAATCTTCGGCTGTACCGCGGCGACGTCGCTATCAGACGCAGCCACGCTCAGCATCGCCGTGACGACGCCCGGTTCGAGACGGACATCATCGTTGAGCAGCCACACCCACTCGCCGTTCGATGCCTGAATCCCGCGGTTGCAGCCGCCGGCGAACCCGTGGTTGCGCGCGAGCCGGAGCACGTGAATCCACGGATGCGCCCGTTCCGCCGCCTTCACAGACCCGTCGCGTGAGGCGTTGTCCACGACGAGCACCTCGAGCGCGACCCCGTCCGCGAGCAGAGACTTCCGCTCCTGCGCGAGGTCGGTGAGTGTGTCGAGCAGAATCTCGCGCCCGCGCAGATGCGGGATGATCACCGTGATCAGCATGCTCTCGGGCTGTCAGTGTCGAGTTACGGGTAGCGAGTGAAGAGTAGCGATGACGAGTCCCGGTTCAGATTTAGTTCACTCGTGGATCAACGTCATTCTGAAGCCGCCGTCAGTTTGGCGGCTGAAGAAGGACCGAGTTCGACGATCGTCATGTATGTATATACAACAGTTTATCTACCTGGACCTTCCCTTCACTACGTTCAGGATAAACTTCACTTCGCCCGATAAACTGACATCGGGCTGCGTTCAGAATGACGCGTACGAACGCCCCGACTCGAACCGAACCGGCACACGAGTATCGAGTGACGAGTAGCGAGTGTTGCGTACTGGTATCAGTGGACAAATGTGTCATGCTGGACAAGCCGGCCGGGCCGTTTCGCAGTTTCAGGCCGGCGCGGTGAAGGATCTATTCGATAAACCACCCTGGGGTTGTTTGACACGTGCACTGTGCGGTTCTTGCTGGTAGATCCCTTCGCTTCGCTCAGGGCAGGCTCTTCACCCCCGTGCTGCAAACTGACGCACGGAGGTTCAGGATGACACGATCTTGCCGATCCGCAACAGACCCTGAACCCCGGGCCGCCCGCCGCCGCGCTTGGCGAGCAAGCGCGGGCACGAGTGATGTGGAGACAGGCCCGCGGTTGCTCGCAACCGCGGCTCATCAACCCGTGTATGAGACCAGGGCAAGCCCCGGGCCACCCGGATCCCCAGACTCCCGACTCCAGACTCCCGACTCCCGAAGCCCCGGGTCACCCGGTTGACCGTCAACCCTCGACATCGCCTCCCTCGGTGGCACTGCCGCCCCAGTTTTCGAACATCCGGCGCGCGTCAGTGTCGTCAGGGTTGCGTTCGATCCAGCGGCGCAGTGTCTCGCGCACGCCCGCGCTGTCCTTTTTCTGCTGGTACGCGCCGAGCAGCGAGCCGAACACCTCGCCGTTGCCGGGATTCTCCCGCGCGAGCTGCTCGTACAGCGAGATCGCGGAGTCGTAGTCCTTCAGCGTGAAATAGAACGTGCCGAGGTCGAGCCTGTCCTGCAGGGTGAGTCCGGGCCGCGCGCGAATCCGTTCGACAACGCCGGCGAGCCGGCCGTGCATCTGCAGCCGCTCGTAGATCGCCGCCGCGCCGAACAGGCTCTCGAGATCGTCGTTCTTGGCGAGCACGCCGCTGACAAGCCCGGCGGTTCTCGTCGTGTCGCCGCCGTACTCGCCCCAGTAGAACGCGACCTGCATCGCGGCGTTCGGGTCGCCGCCGTGCAGGTCGATCACGTGCTGCAGGTGCTTCGATCCGTGCTCGTCGTCCCCGAGTTCGAAGTAGAGGCGGGCGATCTGCAGGGAAACGTCCCGGTTCGTCTGCGGGACGGCCTCGAGCGTGATGATCTCGTCCATCGTGCGCAGCGTGTGCAGCGCCTTCTCCGACGGCGACAGTTCCGCGAACCGCTCACTCCACTGTTCCTCGGGCACGCCGCTCGGCGCCTTCATCTCGGACGACTGCATCTGACGGTAGAAGCGATACACGAGCTGGAGGTACCCGCTCCGGTAGTTCTGCAGCAGGTTGACCACGTTCGGGAAGTAATACACGTCCGGGTTGTTCAGGTTGCGGTAGTGGCCGCGGTACGTTTCGAACAGGTTCTCGGGCAGCTTCCGCTCGTCGATCTCGGGCGCCTTGCCGTCCTTGAGCCGGAAGAGCAGGCCCTCCATCGTCATGTATTCTTCGAGCCCGACGAGGTTTGAATTCGAGACGGTGACGGCGAAGTAGATCGGCTTGCGCCATCGGTTCTGCTCGACGATGTGGAGGATCATGATGTCCTGCACGCGGAGGAAGTTCGGCTCGCCGGCCTGCTCCCCGCGCATTCCGGTCGGGATGTGCATCGTCGCCGGCACCTTCCACTCCATGAGGCCGCCGTCGGTGGTCCTCACCCGCCACGTCTGCGGGCTCGTATTCGGCTCGCGGTAGCGGCGCCACAGTTCCGGCTCGCTCGGCCAGTAGCGCCTGTACAGGGCGTCCTCGCTCATTCCGGTGAGCCGGTTGTCGATGTCGCGGTCGCTGAGCCCGATCGGCACCTGCGGCTGCTTGTCGCGGAGCTGCTTGATGTACCAGTTCGTGTTGAGCAGGCTGAGGTTGACGACACGCACATCCCGCCGCAGCCCCTCGACGACCTGCAGGTACCAGAGCGGAAACGTGTCGTTGTCGCCGTTTGTGAAGATGATCCCGCCCTGCTCGGCCGTTTCGAGCATGTTCCGCGAATAATCCCAGGCGACGTAATTCCCGGTGCGGTCATGCGTCTTGTAGTTCGCGAGCACCATGCTCAAAGGCACGAGCACGGCGGTCACGACCACCGACCCGACCGCGATCCCCCGCTTCAGCGCCGGCCCGCGGTTGCGGACAAGATCCTCAACGAACTCGAACAGCGCGGCGACTCCCATCCCGATCCACAGCGAAAACGCGAAGAAGCTGCCGACGTACGCGTAGTCCCGTTCGCGCGGCTGCGGGTCGTCCTGGTTCAGGTAGAATACGATCGCGAGCCCGGTCATCAGGAAGAGGAGGCCGACGCTGAACGCGCGCTTCGGGTCGCGCCAGAAGTGCCAGATCATCCCGAGCAGGCCGAACAGGAAGGGAAAGATGAGCGCCCTGCCCCGCTCGTTGATGAAGAACTGCCACGACAGGTAGCGGATGTACATCTCGTTGATCTGGTACGACCAGAGCGGGGCGTTTCGCTCGAGTACATACAGCCGGAGCACGTTGTTTCCCGCGAGCGGGATGATCGCCGCACCCTCGCGCTGGAGACGGCGCGTCGTCTGCGGCGAGTATTCCTCGAGTGCGATCGGCCCGACAGCGCCGTACTGCTCCCGGTTCAGGTAGCTGATCATCCGCTGCACCGTGTCCGGCTGGTTCTCGTTGATCTCCGGGTCGAGGTTGGAGCGGATGTAGACCACCGCGTACGTGGAGTAGCCGATCAGGATGAGCACGAGGCTGGCGAGTACGATCGCGGCGAGGTTGCGCCGCTCCCGAATCGCCCACACCGTGAGACCGACAAGCACCGCGACGGCGATCGCGAGCAGGAACACGCCCCCTTCAAGCAGCGCCGGCACGCCGCCGACCACGCCCGGATAGACGACGAGGATCGCGCCCATCGAAATCGCGAGCGCGATGATGAACCCCTTCCACGTGAACCGGTACTTGATGAAATAGATGAGCATGATGATCGGGCTGAGCGCGAGCACGTTGAGCAGGTGGATCCCGATCGCGAGCCCGACGAAGAGCGCGATCAACAGCAGGTATTTCGTCGCGAGCGGCGTGTCATGATGGTCCGTCCAGCGCACGGCGAGCCAGAACACGAACGCGGTGAAGAACATCGAGATCGCGTACACTTCCGCCTCGACCGCGTTCCACCAGAAGCTGTGGGAAAACGCGAACGCGAACGCGGCGACGACGCCCGAGCCGTAAAGCACCCACTTGTCCGTTGTCGAATGTTCCGGCCCGCGCCAGCGGCGCACGAGACGAACTGTGATCAGGTAGGAGAGCAGAACCGTCAGCGCGCTCACGAGCGCGGACAGCGCGTTCACCCGCAGCCCGATGTCCGGCAGCGGCGCGAACAGCGTGAAAAAACGCCCGAGCAGGAGGTAGAACGGCGCGCCCGGCGGGTGGGGCACGCCCATCGAGTACGAGCAGGCGATGAACTCCCCGCAGTCCCAGAACGATGTCGTCGGCGCGATCGTCGAGAAATAGACGATCAGCGCGATCACCAGCACCGCCCACGCGATGATCCGGTGCGCGCGTGTGTTCACTTCCGCACTCGGGTCCGACGGGCGCAGTTCAGTCACGGGCTCACCTCTCAGGTTCGACAAAGTTCAGTAATATCACGACCGCCGGAGGGTAGGGGCAAGCCTCTCGGCACGGCCGCGCCCGCGGGCCGAACCCGGCCGCTTGTCCGAACCGCGGGGGCGGGCTACTTTGTTCGTCACCGGCGGCGATACGAGCCGTCGGACTACTAACGGACCGATTCTCATGAATCGAGCAGTGGACAATGTCATCCTGAACAGGCGCGGCGCAAGCCGCGCGCAGTGAAGAGCCTGTCCTGAGCGAAGCGAAGGGATCTCGAGAAACAACAGAGGTTGTTTGTGCCCGTGCGACAGCGCGCCTGTTTGCGATCTCGCACGGCTCGACAGCGGCATCCACTCGCAGAGCACCGACTCAATGAATCCACTGCCCCGAATCACCGCGCTCGCGTTTTCGCTGACCGTCACGCTCGCACCCGCCGCGGGCGCGTTCCCGAACGGCGTCCCGGACGGCTACGCCGGCGACCCGCCCGCGCTGAACACGTGCGTCGCCTGCCACGCGACGTACCCGCTCGACAGCGGCCCGGGCGGTGCAGGGTTCAGCCAACTCTCCGGCGACTACACCCCCGGCGAACAGTACGAGATCCAGTTGCTCGTCGGACCGGGAGACGTCCCGAGCCCGGATGCCTGGGGGTTCCAGATGACGGTGCTCGACGAGGCGAACCACTCCGCCGGCGTGATCCTCCCGCCCGATTCGCTCGCCGTGCTCTCCGACAACCCGGTGCCAATGCCCGATTATACGAGCCAGAACGCAGAAGGTGTCCTCGCCGGCTCTCCCTACGGGCTGTGGACCGTGCACTGGATCGCGCCGCCCGCCGGGACCGGGCCGGTCCACTTCTACCTCGCCGGACTCGCGGCCGACGGCGACGGCTCCGCGGACGGCGATTACGTCTATTCGGCGGAATTGACCGTGACGGAGGGCGGCGGCGGAGTCAACGGGCCGCAGCCGTTCCTCCCGGAAACCTACCACGATTTCGGGTTCACTCCGCTGGACACGGAGCGCCCGTGGACGACCACGCTGTACAACATCGGCGGCGGCGAGCTCGAGATCGACGCGTGGCAGTGGGCGAACGGCCCGTGGTTCAGCGTGCTCGAACCCGCGCCTCCGCTCGCGCTCGTGTCGGGGGAATCGGTCACACTCACAGTAGCGTTCGCCCCGGAAGTGACAGGCTCATGGGCGGACACACTCGCGCTCGCGACCGCGGGCGGCGGGCTGTTCGACAGCCTGCTCGTCGTCGAAGGCGAGGGCACGCACCCGCTGCCGCCGACCCCGTTCGACCTGCTCTCGCCGGCGGACGGGGAAACCGTGGGCGGCGACTCGCTCGCGTTCCGCTGGAGCGCCTCCACGAACCCGGACTCCACCGATCCGGCGGTCGAATACGTGCTCGAGATCGACAGCGAGTCGGACTTCATGGACGCGGTCACCTGGGAGGCCGGCGCCGACACGCTGTTTACCCTGCCCCCAGGCGAGTTCGAGGACGGCGGGATTTACTTCTGGCGGGTGTTCGCGCAGGACACGAACACGGGCGGCGTCTATTCCAACCAGGCGTGGGCGTTTTTCACCGATTTCACCGGTGTGGGCGAGGGCGAAGCCGGCGGCAGGACACCCGTATCTCCGTTCATCCTATCCGCTTACCCGAATCCATTCAATGGCATTGTCAGTTTTCGACTCGAACTCAGTGTAGAAAACGAGGTTACGGTCGAAGTGCATGACATCCGCGGCCGGCATGTCGCGACCGTGCACAGCGGCCCGCTCCCTGCCGGCACTCACCGGATCGCCTGGGACCCCGGGGCGCTCGCCTCCGGCATCTACCTGCTGCGCGTGCGCGCGCCCGGCACGGAGCCGCTCGTGCGCAAGCTCATACTCGTCCGCTGATCCCTTCAGGCAGGTTTGTCACAGTGCCGCGCGCAGTTCGCTGATCGCGGGCGCATCGCCGGCGGCGTCATCGAGCCAGCGCACAACCCGCCAGCCGCCATCCTGTTCGCGGCGAAGCGTGAAATCGGCGAGGCCCTCGTACACCGACGGCAGGCTCGTGTCGGCGGGATGGATCTCGAGCCGGTAGTTTTCGCGGAACAGCGCGGAGTCGGCCCATGCGACCTCGTCCACCGGCTCGAACGTGAGCTCGGCCAGCGAGTCCGGCGGGAGCAACGACGGCGCGAGCAACGAGCGCACGAAGTTGTCCTCCTCGTCCGAGCCCCATTCCTCGAAGAACGCGGGATCATCCGGGAACGCGGACTGCGTCGCGCTGTATTGAAACCCGTCGCTGATCGCGGCCATGTACAGGGTCGGATCGTGCAGCGCGCACGCGGTCGCGAGCTGGTCGAGCGCCTCGGCGGGACTGAGCGCGAGCTCGGCGGACGCCTGCGACCCGACGGGCTCGGCCGGATCGCGTGTCTCGAACAGCCCGCAGCCGGTGAGCGCGCCGGCCAGCAGCAGGGAACAGAGCACGCGTGTGAGATGGAATCCGGTCATGGTGGAAGATAACCGTGTCGCGTAATCGAGTAGCGAGTAGCGAGAATCGAGTTTCGAGTTTCGAGTAGCGAGAGACAAACACCATGCCCGCGGGGACGGCCCGAAGGGCGTCACCGCGGCTTCACAAACGGTGCGGCCCTCCGTGTCATCCTGAACCCGAAGCGGCGGTCTGTTTCGGCGCGAAGGGTGAAGGATCTCGAAAACAAACGGTTGAGCTACCTGCTCCACTCACTTCTCTATCGAGATCCCTTCGCTTCGCTCAGGGCAGGCTCTTCACGGCGCGGGCCTGACACAGCGAAACGGCTCGGCCCGCTTGTTCAGGATGACACAGTGGGGCGCGCGGCAGACAGAGGCCGCGCTTGTTCAGGATGACACATTTTTCGCATCGTCAGTGCCGACCCGATCAGGGCAGGTTCCGGATCACTTCGCCGGTGACTTCCAGTGAGCTGTTCGTGCCGCCCATGTCGTAGGTGCGGACGTTCCCGCCGGCGATCGTGCTCTCGATCCCGCGGTCGAGGCGGGCGCCGCGCTCGGTTTCCCCGAGCCAGTTCAGCATCATCCGCGTGGAGATCAGCATCGCCATCGGGTTCACCTTGTACTGGCCTTCGTATTTCGGGGCCGAGCCGTGAGTTGGTTCGAACACGGCGTACCGGTCGCCGATATTCCCGCTCGCGGCGAACCCGAGCCCGCCGACGAGCTGCGCGGAGAGGTCGGAGAGGATGTCGCCGAACATGTTCTCCGCGACCATCACGCCGTAGTCGTGCGGGTTCTTGATCAGCCACATCGCCTGCGCGTCGATGTTCGTCTCCCAGAGGTCGATAGCGGGGTGGTTTTTCGCGACTTCGCGTGCGGTGCGGATCATCAGCCCGCCGGTTTCGCGGAGCACGTTCGGTTTATCGACCACGGTCACCGTTTCGTACCCGAACTGCTTCGCGTATTCGAACGCGCGCGTGACGATGTTCCGGCAGCCCTGGCGGGTGACAATCCGGCTGCTCATCGCGACGTCGTCCGGGTCATACGGGAGGAACCGCTCCGCCTTCGGCTGGTGCTTCGCCATCACTTCGAGCACCTCGCGCGGCATCGGGTGGTATTCGACGCCGACGTACAGGCCCTCGGTGTTCTCGCGGAAGATGACGAGATCGATCCCGTCGCGGTAGTTGAGCGGATTGTTCGGGTACGCTTTGCACGGGCGCAGGTTCGTGTGCAGGTTGAGCAACTGGCGCAGGCGCACGATCGGGCTAGTGTACACGTAACCTTGGCCGCGCAGGTGTTCATCGAGCTCATCGTTGGCTTCGTCGCGCGGTTTCGAGGTGATCGCCCCGAACAGCGCGCAGTCGGTGGAGTTCAGCATTTCGATCGTACGATCGGGCAGCGCGTTGCCCTCGTGCTTCCAGAACTCCCAGCCGATGTCGCCGTGGATGTACTCGGCGTCGAATTCGAGCGCATCGAGCACGTTGCGCGCGCATTCCATTACGTCCTTGCCGACGCCGTCACCCGGCAGCCAGGCGATCCTGTACTTCGCCATCGCGTACCTCCCCCATCTGCGGTTTCTTCAGGCTTGAGGCTTGCGGCCTGAGGCTTGAGGCCTGCGGCCTGAGGCTTGAGGCCTGCGGCCTGAGGCTTGCGGCCTGCGGCTTGCGGCCTGAGGCGGGGAATCGATCGATCCCGCGACCGGCCATCAATCACGCGATCCGCCTCTCGCACTTGATTATTCGCCGTCCGCTACCAGTCGGCCCCGACGGAGTAGCGGGTCTCGTTGCCGAGGTTGTCGATGTGGGGGATCCAGGCGAAGTCGAAGCGGACCCCCTTGTAGCTGAGGCCGAAGCCGGCGGCGAAACCGTGGCTGTCGTAGCCGGTCGCGTACCCGGCGCGGAAGCTGAGGTAGCCGAGCACGCCCACCTCCGCGGCGAGCCGCAGGTTCGCCTCGTAGCCGCTCACTTTGCTCATTTCGAGCAGGAGCGCCGGGTTCGTGCGATCGATTTCGCCGAAGTCCCAGCGCGCGCCGGCGGCGATTGTCGCCGGCAGCTCTTCCGCCTTGGCGCGCAGCGCGCCGATTTTGCCAAGATGACGGGCGGCGGCGGCGAGGTCGAGACGGCCGTCGAACAACCCCCGCCGGAGCACGCCGAGATCAAACGCCCAGCCCTCGGTGTCGTACACGTATATCCGCTCGCTGAGGTAGCGCGCGCCGATTCCGGCCCGCCACCCGCGCCAGATTTCGGCGGCGAAGGTTCCGCCGAGCGCGAGGTTGCGCGCGTCGTAGCTGCCGATCGGCGACGCGCTCGGCCGGTCGCGCAGGTCGATGTCGCCGACGCCGACGTAGTGCGCGCTCGCGCCGAGACCGGTGCGACCGAGGTCAAACGAACCGGCAACGTACTGGATCGAACCGCCTTCGATCCACGAGTCCGCGTACATTGCCTCGACGCTGTTCCCGTCCGCGCCGACCGCGGCCGGGTTCCAGTAGTTCGCGGTCGCGCCCCGCACGGACGCGGTGATCGCCTCGGCGAGCGCGGCCGCGCGCGCGCCGGGTGCGAGCTCCAGCCACGCGGAGCCGGGCGCCGCCCGCGCGCTCGCCGCGAACAGGAGCGAGACTGCGACTGCCGCGAATCGTCTCATCGTTCGTCCTTTACAACGCGAACCGGAACCGCCACGTGAGTACCTGGGTCGGTTCCGGGCTGACATCCTCGACAACGTACGCGTAATCGACCCGGGTGAGGCCGAGCCCGTCGATGTGGAACACGATCCCGAACCCGAATGTCGGCCTGTCATCATCGATTCCACCGCGCAGGATCAGCGCCGGTTTCGTCGGCACGGCCCGGGTCGCGTCCCCGGCGAGCGCGCCCCGGTTCGCCTCGTTGTACCGTTCCGCGCCGAGCACGAACAGCTCGAGCCCGCCCTTCGCGCGCGCGAACCGGTCGAGGTCGGTTTCCACGTCGAACGCGAGGTTGATTATCGGCCGCGGCGACCACGCGATCCCGGCCCGGTAGCGGCTCGGGTAGTCGTCGGTCTTCGTCGAGCCCTGTTCCCAGTAGCCGGTCGTGTTCCACGTGTTCTTGCCGGCGAGGTCATAAGCTGCGACCCCGGCGGCGAGCGTGTTCAGCCGGACCGGCATGTCGAGCTCGTTGAACGGCCGGAGCTGGAGCCCGAGATCGGCGCTGAACGTGGTCGAGGTGAGCGCCTTGCCGTCGTCGAGCAGCTCGGGCACGAGCGCGTAGAGCACGCTGACACTGACCCCGGCGCTCAGCATCCGGTGCACGCGCAGCCCGAATGAGAACGCGAACCGGTTTTCGAAGTACCCGAGCTCATCGTACTTGACTCCGTTGCTGTTGCGGGCCTCGATGTTCTCAGTTCCCGCATGGGTCCAGCTCACCGCAACCGCCGCCGGCTTCTGTTGCACGCGCCTGTACTCGCGCTCGATGCGCGCGATCACCTGCGCCGGACTGTCGAGCCCCTCGTGGCGCGCCGTTTCCGCCAGTTTTTCGATCAACGGTGCGAGCGCGCCCGCGTCGATCTCACGGCCGTCGAGCACGAGATACGGCCGCTCATCGAGCTCGGGCGAGTGCGCCGCGCGCACGATCGCGTCAGCGAGCGGGCGCAGGTAGTCGTCCACACCGACCGTCTCCCGCCGCCTGCTCGCGGTTGCATCCCGTTCGCGGATCAATCGGTGGCCGCCGTCCGCACGTTTCACGACCGCGAGTTCCACGATCGGGTCGTCCCAGAACGAGATCTCCGGCACCTGGACGAGCGCGCCGACGTGGGCGAGCCGGCGGTCGAGCGAGAGCACATGGTAGCCGAGATAGACGTCGTTCGCGGGCGCGTGCGGCAATCCGGCGGGGTTGTAATGGGCCTGCTCCGCGCCGAGCGCGCGCGCGACGCCCGCATCGCCGGTCGCGAGCGCGGACGCGCCCGAGCCCATGCGGAGAAACGCGCCCGCGCGGCCGGCGTACCCCTCGCCGTGCGTGTCCGCCGCAACCGCGAGCAGAAACGGAATCAGCGCCGGGATCATCAGTCGTTTCATCGCCGCCTCGTCAATCGATCACCAGGATCTTGCCCCAGCGCTCTTCGCCGCCGCCGGTGATCCGGTAGAAATAGACTCCGTTCGCGATCGATTCCCCGGCCGGGCCGTACCCGTCCCACACCTCGTCGTGCTCGCCGGCGGGACGGTAGCGGTCCTTCACCGGCCTGATCAACAGCTCGAGTGCGAAGTCGTAGATCTCGACCGTGACTGCATCTGCTTCCGCGAGTGAGTAGCGCATGCGCACGACTTCGTAGCGGTCGGGCGAGAACGGGTTCGGGTAGGCGTAGGTGGCGGACGCGTCGGGGTCGGGGGCCGTGCGGGCGATCTCCCACGAGTTGCCGCCGTCATCGCTGATACCGAGCCCCTCCGGCCCGCCGACCCAGAGGATATCGAAACCGTGCGCGGCGCAGAACACCTCGTCCTCGTAGAACCGGACCCCGGTTGCCGCGTCGCGCGGGTTCGGGAATAGCGCCCACGTTTCTCCGTAGTCGGCCGACTTGTACAGCCCGAACTCGCTGGCCGCGTACACGATCGAATCCTGGAACGCGAAGTTGTGCACGCGCACCGGCTGCTCCGGCGAGCCGAGCACGCGCTCCCAGGTCGCGCCCTCGGTTTCCGTCTTGCTGATCCCGTAGAACTGCCCGGCCTCCGCCGAGACAACCCAGCAGCCGGCCCAGAGGATCGAGCGCCCGCTCGATGTCTTCTGCACTGAAAGCGCGGGCACGAAATCGCCGTTCGGCGTGTTCGGATTCTCGCTCGAGAAGCGGAAGTTCTCCCAAGTGTCGCCGTTGTCGCGTGAGAGGTTGATCCCGGCGGCGGTGCCGACCCAGAGCAGGCTGTCCGCATCATCGACCGCGACGCTGAACCCGCGGTGGTTGTTGTTGTCGCGCACGTCGAATGCGACCGTGTCCGGCGGGCGGTTGACCCATTCCAACCCGGCGGGATCGTCGTTCTCCATCCCCTCGTACATGTCGAAGTAGCGGATTCCGCCGCCCCAGCTCGTGATCCACACCCGGTCGCCGAGCACGCCGATGTCGTAGGTCACGTTCTGGACCGGAGTGACCGTCGGCTCGATGCCGGGGTCGTCCAGCGAATCGACCGGCTGCGGTATCCACATCCAGGTTTCGCCGAGGTCGGTGCTGAACCCGACGCCTCCGCCCGCGGGCAGCGTTTCGCCGGAGGAGACAGTCGAGTCGAACGCGGTCGCGGCCCAGACGACCAGCGCACCCCACGACGCCTGCGTTCCGGTGATCGCGCTCACCCCGCCGCGCCCGATCCCGGATTCGCCGTGCGTGTACGCCTGCCACTCGGTGTAGCCGTCGGGGGTGGGAGTCGGGGTGAGCCGGCCGATCCCGGCGCCGGTCGCGACCCACAGGTAAGCGCCGAACGGTTCGAGGTCGATCACCGAGTTCGCCGGGATCTGATCGGCGTCCGTGGCCACGCCCGCGCCGGGCTGTTTCGCGGGAGGATCGCCCGCGAGACGCCAGTCGCTCGCCTTGTGCGGAGGGGGCTCGGCGAAGCTGACGCCTGCGAACAGCAACAGAGCGAGCGCAGCAACACCACGGAAACTGAAGCCGCCTGCTGCCGTGTGGCGGACCTGATGTCCACCGGCCGCTTCGCAAAGGCTGGGAAAACGCGTCATTCTGAAGGTAGCCCGGCGTCCGTCTGCCGGGCAACCTGAAGAAGGTCCAGGTAAAGGAAACGATAAATCTAAAGAGTTCAGCTCCCCGATACTCGGACCTTCTTCAGCCGCGTGCGACAAACCGACGCCGACCGCGGCTTCAGAATGACGATCAATGCCCTCCCTGCTTGATTGGATCGCTCCGCGCCTCATTCATTCCCCCCGGCGTGCGCCCGCAGGTAGATCTCCTTCTCGGTCGGGGCGGACGTGTTCCCCGCGTGGTCATCCGCGTAGAAGGTGAACGTGTACGTGCCGAAGTTGCTCACGCCGGCGTCCACCTGGAACGCGTGCGACCAGACCCCGTCGCCCGCGGTCTCATCGACATCCTCGCCGTCGTCACGGAACACGAACTCGTCCGATTCGGTGAAGTTGCCGTTCGGGTCGAGCACGGTGTAATAGACACGTTCGATGTCGCCCTGTCCCTGGCCGTCGGCGACCGCGACCGTGAACGCGTACACGTTCGCCGGGTCGTCCGGGCCGGGCTGTTCGACGGTGTCCGGGGCGGTGAGATTCGACAGCGCCGGCGCGAGGTTCTCGATCCAGACCGCGGCCTCGAACGGGTCGGAGCTCTGTTCGAACTCGTCCGTCGCGGTGAACGTCATCGTGTAGTCGTCGGTCGCGAGCCCGGCGGCGAACGTGGAGTCGGCGGTGAAGTTCCAGCTCGGCGGCTCGCCGGCGGCGAACAGGAAGTCGCGGTACGTGACCCCGCCCGCCGCGAGTGCGACCGTCACCTGCCGCACCCGGTCGCCGGAGGATTCGTTCGGGTCGGAGACCTCGACCGTCCACTGCTGCGTGTCGAACCCGGAGTGCAGGCTGTCGGGGAGCTGCGCGCCGCTGATCACCGGCGGCTCGTTCGCGGAGACAGTCACCTCGATCTTCACGAGCAGTGCCGGCGCGAGCATCGGCATCGTCGAGTCAGGAGGGTGCAGGCCCTCGACGAAGAACGCGAACGTGTACGGCCCCTCGGCATCCGTGAACCCGGAGTGGATGCGGGCGCTGTACGAGAAGTCGCCGGGGACGAGGTCGCCGGAGGTTTCCGCGACGAAACCGGGCGCGTCATCAATCGGCACGGCGCCGCCGTCGTCATGAAGAACGAACGATGCGACCGTGTCCGCGTCCACCGTGTCCATGATCTCGACCGTGACCGCGGGCGGGACGAGTTCACCGTCGAGCACCGCCTCGCGCGTGCTCCCGGACAGCTCAACATCCAGGCGAAGCGAGCGGAACTCCCCCGAGTCGAGCACCCAGAACCGGGGCACGAGCAGCGTGTCGATCAACGATTCCTCGATCGGGACTGCGCCCGGCGGTTCCGGATCGACGGACCCGGTGTCGTCGCAGCCGGCTACGACAAATGCGAGCGCGAGCGCGGCGAACAGTACCGGCGATGCCGGCCGGCGCGCGCGGGCGCAGGTGTGTGTCGCGGACATGGCGCCATCTCCGCTGTCAGTGAGTCGAACCGTGCGCACAAAGGTCTGCAGTGGAACAAACCGCGGGCAAGCTGCGGAGTGGAACCTCTCGGGTTGGTGTGTCGGTCACGACGCGTCGCGTCGGACGACAGTATACGTGTGAGCCGCGGGCGAAGGCAAGAGTCGGCTGTGGGTTGCGGGCTGCGGGCTGCGGGCGACTGACGGTGGAAGGAGTGTCATCCTGAACCCGAAGCGCCGTCAGTGTGTGCGGCCATTTGTGTCATCCTGAACCCGAAGCGCCGTCAGTGTGTGCGGCCATTTGTGTCATCCTGAACCCGAAGCGCCGTCAGTGTGGCGCGAAGGGTGAAGGATCTACCGGCAAGACCCAGCACGGGTGCGGGTGAAACAACCTGCGGGTGGTATACCGCGTAGATCCTTCACGGCGCCGGCCTGAAACTGCGAAACTGCCCGGCCGGCTTGTTCAGGATGACACATCTGCTCCGGCCATGGACCCGCCGCCCCGCGATCCGTGTTGCCCGCGCGGGCATTGCGTGCGGCTGGACTAAACGTGCGTGAAACCCTGCGCGAGCCCCGGCCCACCCGTCGGGCTATCCAACTGTTTGATTATCCTTGACTAAAGTCAAGGGCAAGGGTTATCAGTTGACCCTTGACTTCAATCAAGGCACAGGCTCGCGGTTGCTTGCAACCGCTGCTCCTGCGCCGGTGCATGACACCATGGGCGAGCCCCGGGTCACCCGCCCCCGAGAGCCGCGGATCTGTCTCTCGAGTTAGGATTCCTTAATATGCGCGCAACCCGCGACGGAGTGACCCATCCAACGTGTGCAGCCCGTGCGGGCCGGAGACGAATCCACACAGCCCCGGCCTGCGCCCCGGGAGCATGAGCGGCCACTCCGCGCGGGCTTGACGGAAAAGTTCGCATATCCTAACTTCACCGCGAACTCTGACAACCGCGAGAGTCGAGATGAGCGACAGGGAGCAGCGGGAAACGGCGCGGCCGGCGGATGCATCCCCCGGCTACGAGACGAGCGACACGAGGGGCCGGTCGATTTTCTTCGGCCTGCTCATCGGCGCGGTGCTCATGACAATCATCGCGTTCGCGCTCAACGAGCTGTTCGTGATTACGAAGGAGGATGTCGTGCGCAGGCAGGTCGGGATGCGCACAGATCCGAAGCTGAACGAGGTGCGCGCGCGCACGACCCGCAACCTGACCACCTATGAATGGGTCGATTCGGCGAACGGGATCGCCCGCATCCCGATCGAGCGCGCGATGGAGCTCGAGGCGGAGGAGGCGTATCTCGAACGCAGCGGGGGCGAAGCGCGCTGAGCAGCGCCGCGCCCGGCGACCCATTGACCGGCGATGATAAGAGAACGACGACAGATTGAACACGAACACCGCGGCCGACGGCACGGTGTGGATTCGTGCGCGAACGGCGGCTTTTGCGGCCGGACGATCGGGCGAGTCCCCATCTGCCGGATCCTGCTCGCCGTGTTTTTCGTGCTGCTCGCGGTTGCCGCATCCCGCGGGCAGACGGTGCAGCAGAACCCGGCGTTCAAGGACAGCATCGACGTGATCGAGCACCTCGGCGACACGCTCGACGTGTCGCTGCCGCTGATCGACGCGGACGGCGACACGGTCACGCTCGGCTCGCAGCTCACCGGTGACCGGCCGGCGGTGCTCGTCTTCCACTACAGCGACTGCCCGATGCTGTGCAGCCTCGTGCTCAACGGGGTGAGCGCGGCGACGCGGGCGGTCGATCTCGTCCCCGGCGAGGACTACACGATCATCTCTGTAAGCGTGAACCCGTGCGAAACGCCGCAACGTTCCGCCGCGAGCGAGAAGCGGTACAACGGCGAGCTGCCGGAAAGCGCAACCGGGCGGCCGTGGCGGTTCTACACCGCTACACAGCCGGCGCTCGCTGCGCTCACGCGGCAGGCCGGGTTCAAGTACTACTACGATGCGGACAAGGACCAGTACATGCACCCGGCGGTGGTCACGCTGCTCACGCCGGCCGGAGTGATCGCGCGCTACCTGTACGGGATCGAATACAAGCCGCGCGACTTCCGGCTCGGGATCGTCGAGGCGTCCGACGGGGAGGTCGGCTCGACTGCGGATCGTGTCCTGCTCTACTGCATGCAGTATGACCCGGACGCGGAAGGGTACGTGATGTTCGCGGCGAACGTGATGAAACTCGGCGGCGTGGTCACGATGCTGTTTCTCGCCGTGCTGCTCGGCGGGCTCTGGCTGAAGGAGCGCGTGCGCACGCGCGGTGCGGGCGGGTGACCGGTCCCAGCGTGTCATCCTGAACCCCCGCACGTCAGTTTGTGCGGGGGTGAAGAGCCTGCCCTGAGCGAAGCGAAGGGATCTGCCCGCAAGCACCGGACAGTGTATGTGTGGAACAACCCGAGGGTGGTGTACCGCGTAGATCCTTCACGGCGCCGGCCTGAAACTGCGAAACCACCCGGCCGGCTTGTTCAGGATGACACTGCTGGCGGGCTACGGGCTGCGGGCTACGGGCTGCGGGCTGTGGGCTGCGGGCGGGGCCTGACCACTGACATCTGACGACTGAGACAGAAGAACCGCAATGGACACAACGGCCACATTCTGGATGCCGCCGTCCGCCTCGACCACGGCCGGGGACGTGGACAGCCTGTTCTATTTCCTGCTCTGGGTGTCCGTGTTCTTCTTCGCGCTGATTGTCGGACTTTCGATCCTGTTCATCACGAAATGGCGGCGCCGGAAGGGCGACACCGGCCGTCTCGACACCGGACCGACGAAGAACACGCTGCTGGAGGTGGCGTGGATCGTGATCCCGACGATCATTGTCGTGATCATCTTCGTCTGGGGATTTCGCGGCTACATGAACCTGAGCGTGATCCCGGCGAACGCGATGGAGGTGAAGGTCACCGGCCAGCAGTGGTTCTGGTCGTTCCAGTACCCGGAGGGCGCGTCCACGGTCAACGAGCTCGTCGTGCCGGTGGACACGCCGGTGAAGCTGACCCTCTCCTCGCAGGATGTGATCCACGCGTTCTACGTGCCCTCGTTCCGGATCAAGCGGGATGTGCTCCCGAACCGGTACCAGTTCGCGTGGTTCGAGGCGACGCACACCGGTGAATACGACCTGTTCTGCGCGGAATACTGCGGCTCGAAGCACTCGCAGATGACGGGCACGGTGCGCGTTCTCTCCGGCGCGGACTACAAGGCTTGGCTCGAAGGCGCCGCGCTCGCCGGCGAGGGGATGGCGCCGGCTGAATACGGCGGTCGCCTGTACGAGTCGAAGGCGTGCGTCACCTGCCACAGCCTCGACGGCACCCCGGGCAACGGGCCCAGCTTCCTCGGCGTGTTCGGCCACGAGGTCACGCTGGAGGACGGGAGCACGGTGATCGCGGACGAGAACTACATCCGCGAGTCGATCCTCAACCCGAAAGCGAAGCTCGTCGCCGGCTACCAGGCGGTGATGCCGACCTATCAGGGATTGCTCAGCGACGGCGAAATCGACGCGCTCGTCGCGTTCATCAAGTCGGTGGGAGGCGAAGGTGAGTGAGCAGACGAGATCGGCGGCGGCGGAGCTGCCACGTTCCGCGGTCGCCGTTCCCGAGCGCACGGACGAGAACGGCTTGCCGCGCCCGAACTTCCTCCGGGACGGCGGCGGTACGCTGTGGTCGTGGCTGACCACGCTCGACCACAAGCGGATCGGCATCCTCTACATGATCATGGTGATGCTGTTCTTCTTCGTCGGCGGGCTGTTCGCGCTGCTCGTGCGCCTCGAGCTGTTCGCCCCGGGGGAGCAGTTCTTCGGGCCGGACACGTACAACCGGCTGTTCACGCTGCACGGCGCGGTGATGATCTTCCTGTTCATCATCCCGTCGATCCCGGCGATCCTCGGCAATTTCGTGCTCCCGCTGCAGATCGGTGCGAAGGACGTCGCGTTCCCCCGGCTCAACCTCGCGAGCTGGTACATCTACATGATCGGCGCGATCTTCGCGCTCTACTCACTGGTGACGAACGCCGCCGACACCGGGTGGACTTTCTACACGCCGTATTCCAGTTCCGGGTCGGACACGGCGGTGATCTCGATTACGCTCGGCGCGTTCATCCTCGGGTTCTCCTCGATCTTCACCGGGCTCAACTTCATTGTCACCGTGCACAAGATGCGCGCGCCGGGGATGACCTGGTTCAAGCTGCCGCTGATGGTGTGGGCGCTGTACGCGACCGCGATCATCCAGGTGCTCGCGACGCCGGTGCTCGGGATCACGCTGCTGCTGCTCGTGCTCGAACGCGCGTTCGGCGTCGGCATCTTCGACCCGGCGATGGGCGGCGACCCGGTCCTGTTCCAGCACTTCTTCTGGTTCTACTCCCACCCGGCGGTGTACATCATGATCCTGCCCGGGATGGGGATCATCAGCGAGCTGATCACCACGTTTTCGCACCGCAACATCTTCGGCTACAAGTTCATCGCGTTCTCCTCGCTCGCGATCGCGCTCGTCAGCTTCCTCGTCTGGGGCCATCACATGTTCACGAGCGGGCAGTCCGAGTTCGCGGTGATGCTGTTCAGTTTCCTCACGTTCATGGTCGCGATCCCGTCCGCGATCAAGGTGTTCAACTGGACGACGACGCTGTACAAGGGCTCGATCAGCTTCAGCGTGCCGATGCTGTACGCGCTCTCGTTCCTGTTCATGTTCACGATCGGCGGGTTGACCGGGCTGTTTCTCGGCGCGCTCTCGGTCGATGTGCACGTGCACGACACGTACTTCGTCGTCGCCCATTTCCACTACGTGATGGTCGGCGGGACGGTGATGGCGTTCATCGGCGGGCTGCACTACTGGTGGCCGAAGATGTTCGGCAGGATGTACAACCGCACGTCCGCGGTTGCGGCGTGGGCGCTGGTCTTCGTCGGGTTCAACATGACCTTCTTCGCCCAGTTCATCCTCGGCACGCAGGGGATGCCGCGGCGCTACTGGACGTACCCGGAACAGTTCCAGTCGCTGCACGGATTCTCATCGTCCGGCTCGCTCGTGATGGGGCTCGGGTTCCTGATCATGGGCGTGACCCTGCTCGCGGGCGCACTCCGCGGGCGGGTGGTCGGCTCGAACCCGTGGGGCTCGCTCACGCTGGAGTGGACGCACGCGACGAGCCCGCCGGAGCCGCACAACTACCCGAACACGCCGGTCGTGGAGAATGGACCGTACGACTTCGACAAGCTCGTGCCGCGGGTCGATGCGCCCGGCGAGCCGGGACCGGAACCCGAACCGGCGCCGGCGAAATGACTTCAGCAGCAACGTACAGCAACTGATAGCAACATACAGCAACCGATCAAACAGGCCCGCGGTTGCTTGCAACCGCGGATTCAAGAGCGGTATGTAGTCCGCGTAGATCAGCCGCGGTGACTCGCCTTCGCCTGGCGGCTGCGGCGCCGTCCCCGCGGGCATGTCAGTGGACAGGACGGATTCCATTATGCCCCGCGCGTGCTTGCAGGCCGGGCCTGGACAGCTTGTTCACTTGCAAAGGACACGACAATGGCTGACGCGGAAGCGGCGGAACACCCGAAGTATCTCCAGCACCATTTCAGCGACGCCGCCCAGCAGCGCGAATCGTCGAAGCTGGGGATGTGGATCTTCCTCGTCACCGAGGTGCTCTTCTTCGGCGGCCTGTTCACCGGGTACGCGATCTACCACTCGTGGTACCCTGAGATCTTCCACGCCGCGAGCCGGGTGCTCGACTGGCGGCTCGGGATGGTGAACACATTCATCCTGATCACCAGTTCATTGACCTTCGCGCTCGCGATCCGGATGCTGCAGGTGGACAGGGTGAAGGCGGCGGTGTGGAATCTCGCGGCGACGTTCGCGCTCGCCGGCGGGTTCATGGTGATCAAATACATCGAATACTCGCATAAGTTCCACGTCGGACAGCTTCCCGGCAAGTTCTACAGCTACGGCGGGATAGACGTCGCAAACCCGCACGTTTTCTTCAGTTTCTACTTCATGATGACCGGGCTGCACGGGCTGCACGTGCTCGTCGGGATGGGTGTGATCCTCTGGCTGCTGATCCGCACCGCGCGGGGCCGTTTCGGCGCGAGCTACCACAACCCGGTCGAGGTCGCCGGCCTCTACTGGCACCTCGTCGATCTCGTCTGGATCTTCCTGTTTCCGCTGTTGTACCTGATCGCGTAACCGGAAGCGAGCCAACAACGAGCGAGAGCGAACGATGAGTGACCGTCACGACTCCCACATCCTGCCGGTGCGCACGTACCTGATGGTCGCGGGCGCGCTGTTCGTGCTCACCGTGATCACCGTGATCGCGGCCCAATACGACTTCGGCTCGGGGAACGTCGTCGTCGCGATGCTGATCGCCGCCGGCAAGGGCTCGCTGGTCGCGCTCTTCTTCATGCACCTCAAGTACGACAATAAACTGTACGCCTCGTTTTTCGTCGCCTCGCTCGTGTTCCTCGCGGCGTTCATCACGCTCACCATGTTCGACACCGAACGCCGCGACGATCTCTACCCGGAGGTCGTGCCGGTGATCCGCGAGCACGCGGTGATCTACGACGAATCCGGCAAGCCGCTGAAACAGAAGGCGCACGGTGAGGAAAACGCCGCCCACGGTGACGAGGGCGCCGGCGCCGAACACGCCCCCGCCGACGAAGGTGAGTCTGGGAACGACGCGGGCAACGGGCACGGCGGCGAGTAACGCGCGCGACGGGTGCCCGGCGCCCCGGATCACAGCCGGGCTCCCGCGACGGGTGGCCCGGGGATTCATCCTCGGGTCTCATACACCGGTGGATGAACCGCTCATCCCCTTGCCCTTGACTTCAGTCAAGGATGGGATGTTTCCCAAACGCTCCCCCCTTGCCCTTGACTTCAGTCAAGGATAATCAAATGGTTAGTATCGCCAGGTTCAATCACCCGTTGATCAGCCGCGGTTGCAAGCAACCACGGGCCTGTTCCGGCTCCACTCGTGCCCGCGCTTGCTCGTCAAGCGCGGTGCGCTCGGGGTGCAGGGACTGCGGTTTCGACCCCGGCAGGGGTCGCAGGTGCATAGCCCCGGGCGTCAGCCCGGGGAACGGCGGGACGCCAGCTACGCGAACCCCGAAGGGGTGGCACATTATTGTTATTATTGAGGATATCTGTCACCCCTGCGGGGTTGACGGAAAACGTATCGGGGGGGGTTGGGGGTGTAGCTCCGATCCCGGGGCTGACGCCCCGCGCTATTCAGATGTCGCCGCTTCGCGGCTGAACGGTGACCCGGGCGGGTTTCATCCACCGTCGGATCAGCCGC
>JAANWZ010000002.1 GCA_018263585.1 Calditrichota bacterium
GAGGGCGCGCCGAAACAAATCGACGTGCGGGGGCTCAGGATGACACGAACGCCCGCACAGGGCGGGGAAACTCAAGACTCAGACTCAGACTCAGGACTCAAGACGACTCAGGACTCAAGACTCAGGACTCAGGACTCAGGACTCAAGACTCAGGACTCAAGACTCAGGACTGGAGCAAAACATGCCGATCTATCACACGCTGGGCGAGATCCCGCGCAAGCGGCACACCGTGTTCCGCAAGCGTGACGGCGACGGGATCCATTACGAGGAGCTGATGGGGACGTACGGGTTCGACGGCGCCTCGTCGCTGCTCTATCACCTGCACGAGCCGACGAAAGTGCTCGCGGATGAGACGCTGAAGGTGCAGGACTGGACTCCGGATCCGGACCCGCATGTGCGGATGCGTCATTTCCGCCTGTTCGACCTGCCGCAGGGGGGCAGCCCGGTGCTCGGACGCGTGCCGGTGATGTTCAACAATCACGTCGCGGTCAGTTTCGTCCAGCCCGATCAAACCGACGATTTTTTCTACCGTAACAGCCAGGGCGACGAGCTCGTGTTCGTCACCGAGGGCGAGGGCGTGCTCGAGTCGATCTACGGCGAGCTGCCGTACGGCCCGGACGACCACCTGATCATCCACCGCGGGATCCTGCACAGACTTCGGCTCGGCGACGGCCCGCACCGGTATCTCGTGATCGAAGGCGCCGGTTACTACCGTTATCCGAAGCGGTATCAGAACGACAAGGGGCAACTGCTCGAACACAGCCCTTACTGCGAGCGTGACATCCGCCGCCCGTCGAAGCTGGTCACCCGCGATGAGGAGGGCGAGTTCGAGATCGTGGTCAAGCGGCAGAACGTGCTCACACGCGCGACGCTCGGCTATCACCCCTTCGACGTCGTCGGCTGGGATGGGTACTATTACCCGTGGGCGTTCAACATGAACGACTTCGAGCCGATCACAGGCAGCCTGCACCAGCCGCCGCCGGTTCATCAGGTGTTCGAATGCGAACGATTCGTTGTCTGCGATTTCGTCGCGCGCGTGTTCGACTACCATCCGGAAGCGATCCCGGCTCCGTACAATCATTCGAATGTGATGAGTGATGAGATGTTGTTCTACGCGAACGACAAGTTCATGAGCCGGAAAGGGATCGAAATGGGGTCGCTCACCCTTCACCCGGCCGGTTTCCCGCACGGTCCTCAGCCCGGGAAGTACGAAGGATCGATCGGGAAGGAGCGCACCGAGGAGATGGCGCTGATGATGGATACCTTCGACCCGGTCGTGATCGCAAAAGCGGTCACGCAGGCCGAAGACACCAGCTACGGGCGCTCATGGATTTATTGAGACAGGAAACGTAGGGAACCATTTGCGCGCGGAAATGGAATAGGCAGTTGCGGTGATTTAGTTCGCCGTACCTGATCGTCCCGGCCTGCAAGCAGGCCCGGGGCATGAGAAGCCGAATCCGTGTTATCCGTGTCATCCGTGGTGGGATACCCTGCAGATGGATTCGCGGGGCCGGGTGACTGTGAGCGGGCCGGATCTCCGTCGTATCTTCCCTCGATGGCACTTTTGCGCGTCAACTCGGTGCGCCGGCTCCCGCCGCGCTACAAGGGAACCCCGCGCCCGGCGGTCGCGGTCGCGGGACGGTCGAATGTCGGCAAGTCCACGCTGATCAACCTGCTGCTCAACCGCAAGGTCGCGCCGACGTCGAAAGCGCCCGGCCGCACGCGCGGCGTGCACCGCTACCTCGTCAACGAGCGCTGGGACCTCGTCGATCTGCCCGGGTACGGGTACGCGAAGGTCGATGAATCGCTGCGGCTGAAATGGCGGGCGATGGTGAGCGAGTTCCTCGCCGGGCACGGCAACCTGCGGCAGGTGCTCGTGCTCGTCGATGCGCGCCGCGGGCTCGCCGAGATCGACCGCGAGATGCTGCAGTGGGCGATTGAAGAGCGCGTCGGCGCAGCGGTTGTGCTAACAAAAATTGACAAACTGAACCGGCACGAGCGGGTCCGGCTGCTGCGCGATCTCACCCGCGAGCTCGGCGACGCGATCCCGGTGTTCCCGGTGAGTGCGTTGAAGCGGGAGGGGATCCGGCCGCTCGCGGAAGCGCTCGCCGGCTGGTGGGGTGAGGACGCGTACCGGCGGGGACAATCCGGCTGATGCTGCGCCCCGCCGAACCGGCGCGCGGTCCGTCAATCCGCGCGCGCGATGATGTTGAAATACGGCGCCGCGACGAGCCCCGCCGGGCCAAGCCGGGAGATAAAGGCGTTTGCCGATGGGGCCAACAACTGTTTAAGACGGCTGCCATAACCGTAGTAGAAGCCCGGGACAACCCGCGTGCGAAACCCCGCACCGCGCAGTGCCGACTCGTACCGCGCCGGTTGCACGAGCCGCTCCTCCCACGACCCGTTGTACGGGTCGCACGTGTTTGTCGGATGATCCGGCGCCGGCAGCTCGCCCGTTCTCCGATACCGTTCGACCGCGCTTGCGATGTCGTCGGCGCGCAACCCGCGCGTGCGCCGCGCAAGCACAGCGACCGTCGCCGCGGGCAGCGTGTGATCGGCCTCGCGGATGATCCTCGCGCGCGCGGTGAGAAACGGCATGGCCGTCGCGCCCGCCTTTTTCGCCTCCGGGTTGTCGAGTCCGACGAGCTCGCGGCGGCGGTGGATTCTCCTGTGCCGGAGCACGACGGCCGGGTTGTGCGGGTTCGCGGTCGTGGAAATCGCTGCAACACAAGGCTTCGCGACCGTTTCCCCGGTTTCCCGCAACAGCGCGAACGGATCATACACGTGTTCAATAACGTTGTTTGAAACAATGATTCGGGAGCGTTCACGGCCGGCGAGATCGCGGGCGCAGTGGGCGAACTCACCGCGGCACCAGGCGTGCGCGGCGAGCCCGTGCGCTCCCGCGAGCAGCCGCGCGTCCCGCATCATCCCCTCGTGCGTGTCGTTGTAGATCACACGCGCGAACCCGGCCTGTTTCGCGAGCATCGACACGATCCCGATCCCGGCGCCGTGGTCGAACAGCACGGTCTCCCCGGGCCGCGCGCCGCTCGTGTGCACGGCCCACGCGAGCAGGTGGACGAACCGTGCGAGGTAGCCGGGAAGGCGCGCGATGTAGGTGCGGAAGTAGTCCGTGCCGTAGCCTGACAGCCCGGAGGGCAGCGTCGATTCGGCGAGCGTGGAGTGGAGTGCCTCCGCGGCCCGGTGCATCGACTCCACAGGGCCCCGGTCGGGTGGATAAACTGCGCTCGGGTACAGGAAACGCATCGGTTCGGCTCCGTTGCCGCGGGAAGCTACCATCTGGACCGGCCGCGCTCAACGTGCCCGGTCTCCGGGTGCGCGGATCGGCAGGTTCCCCCTCCCCGGGGTCGGCGACCCCGGGCTACCGGACTGCGGGCCGCGGCGCGTGTGTTGTCCCGACGATGACCGGCCCCGCGGCCGCGGCTGGCGGCGCCGGTTGCCCCTTCACCTCGTTGCGCGCTACCTTTGCGTTTCCTCAAGTCGTGCGTGAATCAGCAACGGACCCACGATGACGGAGACACGAAGGAAGCGAATCCTGTCCGGGATGCGATCGACCGGCCGTCTCCACCTCGGCAACTTCGTCGGCGCGCTCGAGAACTGGGTGAAGATGCAGGGTGAATACGAGAACTTCCACCTCGTCGCCGACTGGCACGTGCTCACGACCGACGCGGAGAGCGTGCGCGAAATCCTCCCGAACACGCTCGAGATGGTGCGCGACTGGCTCGCGGCCGGGATCGATCCCGCGGCGAGCCCGATGTTCCGCCAGTCGCAGATCAAGGAGCACGCCGAGCTGCACCTGATCTTCTCGATGCTGATCACGCAGGCGCGACTCGAGCGCAACCCGACGCTCAAGGAGCAGATCCGCGATCTGCGTGACAAGCTGAAGGCGCGCGAGCTCGATGAGCCGCAGGAAGGGGAGGTTTCGGACGCCGGGCTGATCACGTACGGCCATCTCGGCTATCCGGTGCTGCAGGCGGCGGACATCCTGCTCTACAAGGGGGACGTCGTGCCGGTCGGTGAGGACCAGCTCCCGCACGTGGAAATCACCCGCGAGATCGCGCGCCGGTTCAACCGCTATTATGGTGACGTGTTCCTCGAACCGGAGCCGCACGTGCTCGCGGAAACGAAGTTCTCGCGTCTGCCCGGCCCCGACGGCCGCCGGATGAGCAAGTCGCTCGGGAACACGATCTACCTGTCGGACAGCGAGGAGGAAACCGGCCGGCGGATCATGTCGATGTTCACCGACCCGCAGAAGGTGCGCAAGCACGACCCCGGCCGCCCGGAAATCTGCAACGTGTTCACCTACCACGAGAAGTTCAACCCGGAGGAGGCGCCGCAGATCGAGAAGGACTGTCGCTCCGGCGCGCTCGGCTGTGTCGCGTGCAAGAAGAACTGCACCGCGAAGTTGAACGCGTACCTGCGCCCGATGCGCGAGCGGCGCGCGCAGTACGACGATCGCCGCGTGCTCGAGGTGCTCGCCGACGGCGAGACGCGCGCGCGGGCTGTCGCGACCGAGACGATGCGCGAAGTGCACGAGGCAATGCGGGTGGGTTGACCTGCACTCGCGAGCCGCGCGACATTTGCAGGAGTGCGACGGAGCTGCGCGTCACGGAAGGAGCGAAAATGATCGAGAAGACGTATGCTGTCCTGTCCGCGAAGGACGAGGATGAAGGTACAGCTGCGCTCGATCGGCTTGCCGTCACGATAGCCTCAGAGACGTTGAAAAAGGCGCGATCGACCGTCATGCTGAACGAAGTGAAGCAGATCCAAGTTTGCCGACGGTCGTTCTCATGAGTCAACCTGTTGATAACTCGGACCTTTCCTTCACTGCGTTCAGGACCTTCTGACGCCGCCTGTGGCGGCGTCAGAATGACACGTCACCTGCGGGCGGTACATCGAGCCTCGACCACTGCTTCAACAGTCTCGCTCATGACGCCCCGTTTCCCAAGTCTGAAGCCGAAGCAGCTGATCGAAGCGCTGAAGGTGGCCGGGTTTTATGAGAGCACCGTAAAGGCAGCCATCTGTTTCTGCACCATCCCGACGGCAGGTGGACCACGGTTCCGTTTCATGCAAAGGAGCTCCCTCGCGGGCTGCTGTTCGCGACACTGAAGCAGGCGGAAATTGATCCCGAAGATATCCAGACGCTCATCTGAGTGAACGCCGGGAAAATGTCATTCACGCTCGACATCCCCGTTTATGAAGGTCCGATGGACCTGCTGCTGCACGTGGTGCGGCAGCACCGGATCGACCTGCTCGAGGTCCCGCTCGCGGAGATCGCGGGCGACTTCCTCGCGTACACGCGCCGTGCGCCCGCGCTCGACCTCGATGAAGCCGGCGAGGTGATCTACACAGCGTCGCTGCTGCTGCGGATGAAGGTCCGCTTCCTGCTCCCGGGCGAGGACGGGACGGATGACACGGACAACGGCGAGCGTGTCGGCGAGATGGATGAGGAGCTGGAGGAGGTGTACCTCGGGATCGTCGCCGCAGCGCGTGAACTCGCCGGCAACGAACAGCGCCAGCGGCTCCACTTCCCGCGCGGGCGCGCCGCCGGGCAGGTCGAGATCGACGAGACGGAGGTGATGCTCACCGACATCAGCCCGCTCCACCTCGCGGAGGCGTTCCGCCAGGTCGAACGGCGGCTCGAGCGCACTCCCGCCCGCCAGCTCGCGCTGTTCAAGGTGACAGTCGAGGAGCAGGCGGCGCTCGTACTGCGGGCGCTGCGTGACAACAGGCGGATCTCGTTCCAGCGCGTGATCGACTCGCTGAGCGAACGGATCGAGGTCGTGATCACGTTCCTCGCGCTGCTCGACCTGCTCCGGATGCGCCGGATCCGGCTGCGCCAGCACGAGTTGTTCGGCGAGATCTGGATCCAGCGCGGCCCGAAGTACAGCGAGACGATCGTCCGCCGCGACGACGGCGCCCCGTCCGCCGAACAGCCCGGCCTGTTTTCCGGGCAGTAGCGGGATACATGCCGGCCGTGTGCGCTGCGAGCGGTCGCTTGCCGGCTTCTCCGGCGTTCGCTACTTTTCGCGGATCGAATCCGGAGAGGATGGTTGCAGCGGGGCCGGCGATGAAACAGATCCTCGTGCTCGGCGCGGGCAAGAGCTCGCCGAGCCTGATCCGCTACCTGCTCGAGCAGGCGCACGCGCGCGACTGGTTCGTCACCGTCGGCGATCTCGACCGGGAGCTGGCGGAGAGACGGATCGACGGCGATGAACGAGGCGCCGCGATCCGGTTCGATGTAACCGATCCGTCCCAGCTCCAGCGCCGGATCTCGGACGCGGACGTCGTCGTCAACTTCCTCGCCCCGCGTTTCCAGCATCTCGTCGCCTACGAGTGCGTGCAGCAGCGCGTGCACATGGTGAGCGCCTCCTACCGCAATCAGGCGATCCGCGAGCTCGACCCGATCGCGAAACGCGAGCGCGTACTCCTGCTCAACGAGGTCGGCCTCGACCCGGGTATCGACCTGATGTCGTCGGCGGAGATCATCGACCGCGTGCGCGCCGACGGCGGCGTGATCCGCAAGTTCGTCTCCTACGGTTCCGGCCTCCCCGCGCCGGAGCCGGTCCCGAACCCGCTGCGCTACGTGATCACGTGGAACCCGTACAACGTCGTGATGGCCGGCGCGAGCGGCGCGCAGTACCTCGAGGACGGCAAGATCAAGATCCTCCCCTACCACCAGGTGTTCGGGCAGACGTGGGCGGTGGAGGTTGACGGCATCGGCACGCTGGAAGCGTACCCGAACCGCGACTCGCTCGCGTACCGCGACCAGTTCGGACTCGATCACGCGGTGACGATGATCCGCGGCACGCTTCGCTACCCCGCGTACGCGGAGACGTGGCAGCAGGTAATCAACCTCGGGCTCACGAACGACGAGCTCACGATTCCGTCGCTGAAGGACCGCAGCATGGCGGAGATCGTGGAAATGTGCCTGCCGCATCACGTCAACGGCGCCGACATCAGGCAGCGCGCGGCGAACTACCTCCGCATCAGCCCGACCGGCTCGACGATGGACAGGCTCGCGTGGCTCGGGCTGTTCAGCGATGAGAGAACCGGCTGCAGCGGACGCACCGCCGCCGATGCGATGGTCGCTCTGCTCGTGAACAAGCTGGCGCTCCCGCCCGGCGGGCGCGACATGGTGATCATCGTGCACAAGATGCTCGTGGACTACCCGGACGCCGCAACCGCACGGCCGACCGAGAAGATCATCTCGACGTTCATCGAATACGGCGACCCGGACGGGGAAACTGCGATGTCGAAGACGGTCGGCCTCCCCGCCGCGATCGCGGTCAAGCTGATTCTCACCGGCGAGCTGACGCTGACCGGCTCGCGGATCCCGGTGCAGGAAGAAGTGTATCGACCGGTTCTGCGTGAGCTCGGCGAGCTCGGGATGACATTCGCCGAACGGACCGAGCACGTGGACACGTTGAAAAAGTAGGCTTCCAGCTCCCGGCTCCCGGCTCACGGCACAAGTGACGAGATCCTCATCCCGTGCCCGCACTGCACCCCCCGCCTCGTGCCCGCACTTGCTTGCAAGTGCGGAGGAGACCCCGCTGTCGTGGGTCCGCGTTTGACAAGCAAACGCGGGCACGAGACCAGGTTTGCCACGTGCCTGTATCGGGTTCGTGCCCCTGTGACAGGCCGGCGAAGCCGGCATGTCGCAGGGATCTCGCGGTGGTGTGGCCCGGGCTTCGTGGACGCGAGCGCTCTCACTACCCCCGCGTTGAAGCGCTGAAATCCCCTGCGTATTTTCCTCGTCCACTACCGTATTCAGCGACGCAGGGGATATCGCGATGGCCGGGACGAACAACGATCCATTCGGCGCGAAATCCGCGCTCGCGTTGCCGGAAGGCGAGGTCAGCTACTGGCGGCTCGCCGCGCTCGAGGATGCCGGGCTCGGAGCGATCTCGAAGCTGCCGTATTCGATCCGCGTGCTGCTCGAGGCGGTGCTGCGCAACCGTGACGGGTTCACCGTCACCGACGATCACGTGCGCGCGCTCGCGGCGTGGGATCCCGCTGAGAAGAGCCGCGGCGAGATCCCGTTCAAACCCGCGCGTGTCATCCTCCAGGACTTCACCGGCGTGCCCGCGGTCGTCGATCTCGCCGCGCTCCGCTCCGCGATGAACCGTCTCGGCGGCGACCCGAACAAGATCAACCCGCAGGCGCCGGTCGATCTCGTGATCGACCACTCCGTCCAGGTCGATGTTTTCGGCGTCCCGGCCGCGTTGCAGCTCAACGAAAAGCGCGAGTTCGAACGCAACCGCGAACGCTACGAGTTCCTCAAGTGGGGCGCGAACGCGTTCGACAACTTTCGCGTCGTCCCGCCCGCGACCGGGATCGTGCACCAGGTCAACCTCGAGTACCTCGCGAAGGTCGTGCACGTGTTCGACTGTGACGGTGAGCCGACCGCGCTCCCGGACAGCCTCGTCGGCACCGACTCGCACACGACGATGATCGACGCGCTCGGCGTCGTCGGCTGGGGGGTCGGCGGGATCGAGGCGGAGGCGGTGATGCTCGGCCAGCCGGTGTACATGCTCGCCCCGGATGTGATCGGCGTCCGCCTCACCGGCGCGCTCAACGAGGGCGTGACCGCGACCGACCTCGTGCTCACCGTCACCGAAATGCTGCGCGAGTACGGCGTCGTCGGCAAGTTCGTCGAGTTCTTCGGGCCGGGCGCGTCCAACCTCACGCTCGCCGACCGCGCGACGATCTCGAACATGTCGCCCGAGTACGGCGCGACGATGGGCTTCTTCCCCGTCGATGCGGAGACGCTCCGCTACCTCGAGTTCACCGGGCGCACGGCGGAAGAAGTTGCGCGCGTGGAGGCGTACACGAAGGCGAACCTGCTGTTCCGCGCCGACGATTCGCCGGAGCCGTCGTACACGGACGTGCTCGAGTTCGACCTCGGCTCCGTCGAGACGTCGCTCGCCGGCCCGAAACGCCCGCACGACCGCGTCCCACTGGCGCAGATGAAGCAGGCGTTCCACGAGACGCTGCGCAAGCCGGCGAAGCAGATGGGCTTCGAACTGCCCGCGGACCAGCTCGACAATTCGGCCACGTACCGTGACGACGGGCACGCCGCCGAGCTGAGACACGGCTCGCTCGCGATCGCCGCGATCACTTCGTGCACGAACACCTCGAACCCGAGCGTGCTGATCGGCGCCGGCCTGCTCGCGAAGAAGGCGGTCGAACGCGGGCTCGATGTGCAGCCGTACGTGAAGACAAGCCTCGCCCCCGGCTCGCAGGTGGTCACCGACTACCTGGACAAGTCCGGGCTCAGCGAATACCTCGACAGGCTCGGGTTCAACCTCGTCGGCTACGGGTGCACGACCTGCATCGGCAACTCCGGCCCGCTCCCTGAACCCGTGCTTGACGCGATCCAGCGCGGGGATCTCGTCGCCGCGAGTGTGCTCTCCGGCAACCGCAATTTCGAGGGCCGGGTCAACCCGCACACGAAGGCGAACTACCTCGCGAGCCCGCCGCTCGTCGTCGCGTACGCGCTCGCCGGACGGGTGGACATCGACTTCGAAACCGAACCGCTCGGGATCGACCGAAACGGCAATGACGTTTACCTGCGCGACCTGTGGCCGGGTTCGCAGGAGATCGAGGAGACGATGGCCTCCGCGATCACGCCGCAGATGTTCCGCGAACGGTACCGCGATGTCTGGTCCGGGTCCGAACACTGGCGGGCGATCGAACCGCCGACCGGCGACATCTACGAATGGGATCCGGATTCGACCTACGTGCAGGAGCCGCCGTTCTTCGCCGACATGACCCTCGAGCTGCCGCCTGTCGAACAGATCCGCGACGCGCGCTGTCTCGCGTTGCTCGGCGACACGGTGACCACCGACCACATCAGCCCGGCCGGCGTGATCCCGCGCGAGAGTCCGGCGGGGCAGTACCTGATCGCGCGCGGCGTCGAACCCCCCCGGTTCAACAGCTTCGGCAGCCGGCGCGGCAACGATCGCGTGATGGTGCGCGGCACATTCGCCAACATCCGCCTCCGCAACTACCTCGCACCCGGCACCGAAGGAGGCGTCACCCGACACCAGCCGTCGGACGAGCAGATGTCGATCTACGATGCGGCGATGAAGTATCGCGAACACGGCGTCCCGCTCGTCGTGTTCGCCGGGATCGAATACGGCACCGGCTCATCACGCGACTGGGCGGCGAAGGGCACGTACCTGCTCGGCGTGCGCGCCGTGGTCGCGCAGTCGTTCGAACGCATCCACCGCAGCAACCTCGTCGGGATGGGCGTGCTCCCGCTCCAGTTCCAGGAGGGCGACAACTGCGACAGCCTCGACATCACCGGCAGGGAAACGTACGACATCCTGCTCCCGGATGATGTTCGCCCCGGCCTGCGGGTGGAAATGGTCGTCCACCGCGACGGGCACGATCAGCGCGTTCCGCTCACCGTCCGCCTCGACACCCCCGTCGAGGTCGAATACTACCGCAACGGCGGCATCCTCCACACCGTGCTCCGGCAACTCGCGCGCAAATGACGGCAGGTGTCGCCCGTCAGAAGTCCGGAGTCTGGAGTCTGGAGTCTGGAGTCCGGGTGGCCCGGGGCTTGCCCGGGTTCCGCGCTTGACGAGCAAGCGCGGGCATGGTGATTAACCGGGGACGCTTGCTCGCAAGCGTCCCCTTTCCCCGGACTCGGTGCTCACAAGTGCCCCTGTGACAGCGCGCAGCGATGTCGCAGGGCTGATCGACCGGTGGATTCAGTAATGTGCCCCTGTGA
>JAANWZ010000020.1 GCA_018263585.1 Calditrichota bacterium
GTGCATGAGAGCAATAGGCCCGTGGTTGCTTGCAACCGCGGCTCATCCGGCGGTGCATGAGAGCAATAGGCCCGTGGTTGCTTGCAACCGCGGCTCATCCGACGGTGTATGAGACCCGGGGCAAGCTCCGGGCCACCCCCGCCGGTTGTGCAAGCGTTTGGTTATCCTTGACTAAAGTCAAGGGCAAGCGCGGTCACAGCATCCGGAACCGGCCCTCGTCGTACCGTTTCGCGTAGATGATGAACACGGCGCCGAACATCACGAGCCAGAACATGAGCAGGATGTTGCTGATGAAGGTGAGCACCTCGATCGCGCCTGGCGGGAACGACCAGCGCCACGCGAACACCATGAGGAGGAGGCTGATCACGAGGCCGATCCAGCCGAACCAGCGCGGAAACGGCCCGCCGCGGAGCACGATCGCGGCGATCAACAGCGCGAAGATCGCGAGCGCGTACTCGCCGATGAACACGCCGACGTGCAGCCCGAAGTAGGAGTTGACCCCGCGGAACACGGCGGCGAGCGTTTCCTGTTGCGAGGGGCCCGTTCTCTCCCACACCTGCGCCAGTTCCCAGTGGATGCTCGGCCAGCGGAGCGCGCCGAGGCTTGTCCCGAGCGAGGCGAACACGGAGAACATGAGCGCGATCCGTGTCGTCGCGCGGCCATAGGGTTTGAGCGCGGTGTAGGCGGCGACCGCCATCGGCACGTAGACAAACGGGGACACAGCATAGATCAGCCACATCGCGCGCAACATCGCGCCGCCGGAGAGCAACGCCGGGAAGACATCACGCGCCGGGTCGTCGAGCACGCCCGGGTAGCTGAACTCCGCGGCGAGGTAGCCGACGGATATCACGTGGAGAAACGCGCCGAGAAGTGACCAGAACCCTCCCGCTCGCGCGAACGTGCCGGACCGCATGACTCCCCCTTCGCCTCTCGATCGTTCCTTCCAGACCGCCGCGCCGTGATCCCCTCCGAGCGGCGTCGGAACCCGGCGCGAACGACCGGAATATAGGGAGGCAGGCTTGACAATGGTATCGGAAAACCCGCTCCCGTTCGTTTGCCCGGGACCCGGCGAGCGTGCTCGAGTCCGGCGTGGCTTCCGGCGGGGTGCGGTCGCTCAGCGGCACGACACCCGCCGTTTCCCGACCGGCGTGTTCGCGCCGGCAACCCGCTTGCGCCCGGGCCCGAGCGCCGTTCCCCGTGTGATCTCGACGCCGTAGTTTGTGTCACGCCTCGAATTCTGATATATTTCTTCTGCACCGCAGTTGCTGTATCGGAGCAGTCCGAAACGTGCGGGCCGGTTTGCAGCGGGCACGGTTCGCGCGTCGCCCGGGACCGGGCCGTGGACAGCCGCCCCCGCAATCCTTGCTTTCTCAGCATTGTCAACGGTTCCGGTTACGACCGGTGTTGTAATCGGCGCGGCCTGGTGCCGGTTCTGGTTCGGTATGCTCGTTCCGCTGCGTCATTCTGACGCCGAAAGGGCGGAGGAAGGTCCGAGTACGACAGGTGTGCTGTCTGGACTCACCGGGGTTGGAGCTGGAGCTTCCCTTCACTGCGTTCAGGCTGAACTTGACGCCGCTGACGCGGCGTTCAGAATGACGCACACTCCGGCTGGATCTGAACCGGCATCAGCCCGCTCCGGTTCACCGGGTTGCGGCAACGTGGTCCGACCTATCCCCCGGGCTGTCAGACTGGTTGCCGGATTCGCCCGGCCCTGCCGGGCGACGGGGGAGTTCCGCCCGGCGCCGGACTGATATCCGTCCGGCGGCGAAGGACAATCAGATGACAGAATAGGAGGTGGAAAAATGCACGCTCCGACACGACACTACCGGCATATCCGCAAACTCCCACACCTGAGCGAAGAGGAGAAGCAAACGCTCAGCCGTGTCGAGGGAGAGTTCGCGTTCCGCGCGAATGACTACTACCTGCAACTGATTGACTGGGACGATCCTGACGATCCGATCCGCCGGCTGATCATCCCGACCGAGGGGGAGCTGCGGGACTGGGGCACGCTCGACCCGTCGCGCGAATCCGACTACACGGTGGCGAACGGAACGCAGCACAAGTACACGCACACGGCGTTGATCCTCGCCGCGGAAACATGCGATTCGTACTGCCGCTACTGCTTCCGCAAGCGGCTCACGATGCGACGCAGCGAGGAGGTGATGAACGACGTGCGCGGCGGGATCGAGTACATCCGCGCCCACCCCGAGGTAGACAACGTGCTGCTCACCGGGGGCGACCCGCTCACGCTCGCGACGAACAAGCTGCGCCGGATCATCGAACGCCTGCGTGAAATCGACCATGTCGGCATCATCCGCATCGGCACGAAGGTGCTCGCGTTCAACCCGTACCGGATCCTCGACGATCCGAAGCTCATCGAGCTGATCGAAGCGTACTCGTGGCGCGAGAAGCGGATCTACGTGATGTCACATTTCGCCCACCCGCGCGAGCTCACCGAACCGGCGGTGGAAGCGGTGGACCGTCTGCTCAAAGCGGGCGCGATCATCGCGAACCAGTGCCCGCTGATCGCGGGTGTGAACGATGACGCCGAGGTGTTGGTGGAGCTGTTCAACCGGCTGTCGATGACCGGCGCGACGCCTTACTACCTGTTCCAGGGGCGGCCGACGAAGGGCAACGCGATCTTCGAAGTGCCGATCGTGCGCGCGTCCAGGATCTTCAACGAGGCGTTCGAGGGAACCTCCGGCCTCGGCCGGCGCCCGCGGCTGACGATGTCCCATCACACCGGCAAGATCGAGATCGTCGGCTACGACGAGAGCCAGATCTACCTCCGCTACCACCGGGCAGCGCACGAGGAGAACAAGGGCCGGTTCCTGATCTGCCACCGTGACGACCGCGCGATCTGGTTCGACGACCTCGACGTCGTGCACACGTTCAAGCCGGGCACGCAGGAAACGAACGTGCTCTCGGCGTAGTCAGCGCACGGGCGGGTGGCCCGGGGCTCGCCCCCGGTTTCATGCAGCTTCGCATAGCAAGCAATGTGCCCCTATGACAGCGCTGCAAGCCCCGGGCCAACCGCCGCGAAGGCAACGGACCTCCGTCCCCGGCTCGCTTGCCCGCGCGGCGCGCGCCGCCGTACTCTCGGCCGTACCAGCCACTTCCCGGGGGAGAGACGATGGCGTTTCCGCAGCAGCGGCCGCGGCGGCTGCGTCGCAGCGAGCCGATCCGCAGGCTCGTGCGCGAGCACGAACTGAGCGTAAACGACCTGATCCAGCCGCTGTTCGTCGTGCCCGGGACAGGCGTGCGCGACGAGATCCCCAGCCTGCCCGGCCAGTTTCACCTCTCCGTTGACCGCGCAGTCGAGGAAGCGAGCAAGCTCGCGGGGCTCGGTGTGCCCGGGCTGATCCTGTTCGGCCTCCCGGAACAGAAGGACGAACGGGCGTCGCAGGCGTGTTCGGAGGACGCTCCGGTGCAGCGGGCGTGCGCGGCGATCGCCGACGCCGGCCTCGATGTGCTCGTGATCGCCGACACCTGCCTCTGCGAATACACCAGCCACGGCCACTGCGGGATTGTGAACGATCGCGGCGAGGTTGACAACGACGCGACGCTCGCCGTGCTCGCGAAGACCGCGGTCAGCCAGGCGCGGGCCGGCGCAGACATCGTCGCGCCCTCCGACATGATGGACGGGCGCGTGCGTGCGATCCGAGCCGCGCTCGACGAGGCGTGCCTGCCCGAGATTCCGATCCTCTCGTACGCGGCGAAGTTCGCGTCGGCGTTCTACGGTCCGTTCCGTGACGCCGCCGGCTCCGCGCCCGAGTTCGGCGACCGGCGCGGCTACCAGATGGACCCGGCGAACGGCGACGAGGCGGTGCGCGAGGTCGCGCTCGACATCGAGGAAGGCGCGGACATGGTGATCATCAAGCCCGGCCTGCCGTATCTCGATCTCGTGCGCCGAGTGAAGGACGCGTTCGAGTATCCGACCGGCGTGTATCACGTGTCCGGCGAGTACGCGATGCTCGAGGCGGCGGCCGCGCGCGGGTGGCTCGACCGGCGCCGGGCGGTCGAGGAAAGCCTGCTCGCGTGCAAACGCGCCGGCGCGGATTTCATCCTCACCTACTACGCCGGGGAAGTCGCCGGCTGGCTCGCAGGAAGATGATGGTGAAACGACTCGAGATGGACAGGTCGCGCGAGTGGTTGCGGCGCGCGCGGGCGGTGATGCCGGGCGGGGTGAGTTCGCCGGTGCGCGCGTTCGCGGCGGTCGGTGTGGAGCCGCCGTTCATCGAATCCGCCCGCGGCTGCATGCTGCGCGACGTCGATGGCAACGAGTACATCGACTACGTCGGCTCGTGGGGGCCGATGATCCTCGGGCACGCCGACCCGGATGTGACCGCCGCAATCACGCGCGCCGCCGAACGCGGGACGAGCTTCGGCACGGCGTCCCCGGCGGACGTCGAACTCGCGGAGATGATCGTCGCGCGTGTGCCGTCGGTGGAGAAGGTGCGGTTCGTGAACTCGGGCACGGAAGCGACGATGAGCGCAGTCCGTCTCGCACGCGCGGTCACCGGCCGTGATCTGATCGTCAAGTTCGCGGGCGGCTATCACGGACACGGCGACTCGTTCCTGATCGAGGCGGGGTCGGGGGTCGCGACGTTCTCGCTCCCGGACAGCCCGGGCGTGACCGCGGGCGCAGCGGCGGACACACGGGTCGCCCGCTACAACGACCGGGAGTCGGTCGCGCGGCTGTTCGAGGCGGAGCCGGAGGCGATCGCGGCGGTGATCGTCGAACCGGCCGCCGGCAACATGGGCGTAATCCCCGCAGAGCCGGGTTTCCTCGACGGGCTCCGCGAATTGTGCGACCGATACGGCGCACTGCTCATCTACGACGAGGTGATGACCGGGTTCCGCCTCTCGCGCGGCGGGTACCAGGGGCTGCACGGCGGCAGGCCCGACCTGACCGCGTTCGGGAAAGTGATCGGCGGCGGGCTGCCGGTGGGCGCGTTCGGCGGACGCGGGGAACTGATGAAACGGATTGCGCCGGAGGGTGATGTGTACCAGGCGGGCACGCTCTCCGGGAACCCGCTCGCGATGGCGGCCGGCGCGGCGACGCTCGCGAAGCTCGACCACGCAGCGTACGAACGCCTCGACACAGCCGCCCGTAACCTCGCGGAGATGCTGGCGGATGAGTGCAGGCGGCGCGCGATCCCCGCGACCGTGCAGCGGATCGGTTCGATGCTCACCCTGTTCTTCCACCCCGGCCCGGTGCGGAACATGGACGATGTCGCCGCCTGCGACCGCGACCGGTACGCCACCTTCTTCCGCGCGATGCTCGCGGAGGGCGTGCACCTGCCGCCGAGCCCGTTCGAGGCGTGGTTTGTCAGCCTCGCGCACGATGATGTCTCGCTCGCACGCACACGGGACGCCGTTGCTGCTGCGCTTGACGAGCAAACGCGGGCACGAGAACGTGTATGAAACTTGGGGCAAGCCCCGGGCCACCCGCCGTCGCCATGCCCGCGGGGACGCGCCGCAGGCCGTCAGCGCGGCTGATCAACGGGTGATCGAACCTCGCCACACAACCGTTTGATTATCCTTGACTAAAGTCAAGGGCAAGGGTGTGTGATCCTACCGCATATGAGACCCGAGGCTGAAGCCCAGGGCCACCCGTCAGTCTACCGCCCGCGCGTCCAGCCGGCGAGCCAATTCGTTGACCCGTCGAACGCGCCGACGTACTGCCCCGGCTCGAACCAGCCGTCCGCGACGGTCGGGTCGGCGGCGTTTCCCGGGTCGAGCGCGAGCGATCCGCCGGCGGGGGCGAAATCCGGCGCGGCCGCGTTCAACGGGTGCGCGAGCTCCGGATCGACCGTCGTCCAGTTGTGCGCGTTGTATTCGATCAGGAACTCTCCGGTCGTGAACGGATAGCCTGACTCGTCATCCCCCGTTGTCAGCGCGTTGTTCGTGTAGAATATGCTGTGATCGAGCACGAGCCGGCCGTTGAGTGAGCCGGCGCCTTCATCCCACGCGTTTTCGAACGTGAACTCGTCGTCGATGTCCACCGCCGCCTCGCCGAAGTTCATCACGATCGCGTTTTCGATCGTCGCGCCCGTGCCTTCACGCAGGAGCACGCCGATGTCGGACTCGCCGCTCGCTCCCTGCGCGCCGATCAGAGTGAGGTTGTAGAGGGTCGGGCCGGAGACGGGGGTCGCGGTGTTCTGTTCGCCGTTGTTGTCGGCTTCGATGCCCTGGTCGGCGTCGTCTGTGTACTGCTGGCAGACCCAGAACTGGCCCATCCCGCGCCAGCCGTCGGTCCAGTCGAACTGGTCGTCCGCGCAGCCGGTGATGTAGATGTAGCGGGCGTTGACGGTGCCGCCGAAAAACTCGATCCCGTCGTCCTTGTTCATGTGCACCTGGATGTACTCGATCGTGGACCCGGAGCCGACCCCTTGCAGCGCGAGCCCGTTCAGTTCGTTGTCCGGGCTGATTTCACGGCCGGCGTACTCGATGCGCACGTACCGGATCACGCCGGAGTCGTCGTTGTCGAACTCGCCGCCGTACGGGCCGGTGTCGCCCTCGCCGTACGCCTCCGCGCCGGTGTTGAGGCGGGCTTCGCCGTTGATGATCACGCCGCCCCAGTCGCCACGGCCGGGGTTCGCGCGGTCGCTGGTGAACACGATCGGCTCGGACGCGGTCCCCTCGGCTTCGATGCGGCCGGTGCGGCGGATCACGAGCATCCCGTCGCTCGCGCTCTCGCCCATGATCGTGCAACCCGGCTCGATCACGAGCGTGACCTCGGGCCGGGCCGGCTCGTCGAAACCGACGAACACGCCGCCGCGGAGCAGGTAGGCCTTGTCTCCCGAGAGAGTCTTGTCGGTGGTGATCTCGCCGGCGAGCACTTCATCGACGCCGACCGCTTCCGCGAACGGGCGGAACGAATAGACCTCGGACCAGCCGGTCTCCGACCCGTCCGCCCACACGACCTTCACCCGCCAGTAATGAGTGACGTTGATCGCGAGCCGGTTCACCTGGGGGACGAATTCGGAAGGCAGCTCCCTCGCGCCGCCCGCATCCACGCTGTCCACGTCCACCTCGTAGATCAGGCTGCTCTGCGAGAAGCCGGCGTCGGCGGCGATCTCAAGCCGGTAGAAGGCGGCGCCGTCCACGTCCGACCAGTCGATCAGCAGTTCGGCGCCCGTGTCCGCGAGCTCCGCGAGGTCGATCTGTGCGCCGTCCGCGGGCGCGAGCAGCTCGGGCGCGTCCGGGTCGCCGCTCGGCCCGACCGGCCCGCCGCCGCCGTCGTCGTCGCAACCGGTGAGCACAACCGCGAGCGCGGCGGCGACCAGCGCCGCGAGCCACGTCATCCGTCTCAACCTCCCTGCGTGCATCAGGGGTCTCCTTCATGGTTGGGTGGTATTCCGCAAGAACAACTTCGAGAACCTTCACCCTTCGCGCCGCAAAGCGGCGCTTCTGGTTCAGGATGACAATGCATGGCGGCATCGTAATTCACGAGCGCCGCTGCGAGCTCAGGATGACAGCCGGCGAACATTCGATTCATGTGAGACGCGGTTCATATCCGATATGCTCGTTGGTTGTGTCATTCTGACGCCCGAAGGGCGGAAGAAGGTCCGAGTACGATGGGGTTTCTGTCTCGATTGACCGGTGCTGGAACTGGACCTTCTTCACGCCGCTGACGCGGCGTTCAGAATGACAGACACTCCAACCGAATCTGAACCGGCACTGGAGGACGGATCAGTTCGTGTAGCTGATCCCGAGCGAGACCACGCGCCCGGCGCGGTAGCGCTCGGTGACGCCGGATCCCTGTTCGAAGCGATGCTCCGCATCAAGCACGTTGGTCACCGCGAGCTTGAGCGAGAGACGGTTGCCGAGCGGATGGCGCGCACTCACGTCGAGATCGTGCCGGGGTTGTTCGATCACGTTCGGGAGCCCGTTCGCGCCGACTTCCGCGATCCGTTCGCCGAACGTGTTGTAGAACAGGTTGATCTGCGTGCCATAGCGCGGGTGCACGTAGCCGAGCCCGACGTTGAACAGGTAGGGCGACTGGCCCATCAACGGGCGGTCTCCGGATGTCTGAATCCGGCCGGCCGCGCGGCTCACGTCCACGCTCGATTCGATCAGCGACAGGTTCGTGGTCAGCGTGAACGCGCGCAACTGGTCCGCGACCCGCGCGAGGTTTTGGCGCAGCTCGAATTCGACGCCGTAGTTGCGCGCGGATTCCGCGTTCGCGTAGGAAATCCGATTCTGCGCGGTCGCCTCGATCACCGTCTCGATCGGGTTTTCGAACTCCTTCACGAACACGCTGACCGCGACGAGATCGGCGACCCCGTGCACCATCTCCCAGCGCAGGTCGTAGTTGCGGATCAGCGCGCGGTCGAGCTCGGGGTTGCCGATCACCGCGCGGCCGCCGACGAAATCCGTGAACTCGAACTCGGAGAGCTCGCGGAAATCGGGCCGGGAGATCGTCCGGCTCGCGGCGAAACGGAGGTTCATCCGCGGGTGGAGCGTGTAACGCACGCTGAGCGCGGGGAGCAGGTCACCGGTCGCGAGCTCGCTGGCCTGCTCGTCCGCGGTCGGCCGGAACGGTTCGAAGCTGCTCACCCGCTGCGTCGAGTGCTCGTAACGTACGCCGCCGGAGAGAAACAGCCGCGCGCCGAGCGGAACGTCCGCCATCAGGTAGCCGGCGTACAGGTCCTGGGCGGCTTTGTAACTGTCGTTCGGACGCGTGTACTCGGTGACCTGCCAGCCGAGCGGGTTGATGTTCCCGGGCGCGAACAGTTGCTCCGGATCCTGCGAGAGGAACTCCGCGTCGAACTCGGAGAGTGCCGACTCCTCGAACTCGAACCGGTGGTAGTCGGACACGCGCCGCTTCTGCATCGCGTACGCTCCGGTCTTCAGCTCGAGACCGTGCTCGTCGCCGAGCGGGCGCACCGTCCAGTCGATCCCGCCGCTGAGCGTGCGGTCGTCGAGCTCGTTGAAGATCCGACTCCCGCTGTAGGTTTCGTCGGCGAACAGCCACCGGCCCTGTCCGTCGCGCTCGTATTGCGTCTCGCGTGTGTCGGGCTCATCACGCGAACCGCGGCTGTACGTGATCCGCCAGTCGAGCGTCGAAGCGAGCAGCCCGGGCAGCGCGTGCGTGCCGAACAACTGCCCGGTCACCGTCTGCTCGGCGAGCCAGCGCAGGCGGGTCGAACGGATTTCCGTCTGCCGGTCGTCGTTGTAGCCGCTGAAGAAACGGGTCTCGTCGCTCACGTCCCGGCTGAACAGGAGGTTGAAATTGATGTTCGAGAGGTGCGAGAGCGCGAGCCGCGCCGCAGCCATCGCGCCGAGGTTGACCGCGCGCGTGTAGGTTCGGAACTGGTAATCGTGCCACAGCTCGACCGCGCCGGGCGTGAGACCGCCCTTGAACACGTTCCGGTCGGCCTCGATCGTCCGGCTCGACCGTGAATAGAGCCCGGTGACCATGTAGCCGGCGGGACGCCCGAACAGCCTGGACCGGTTCCCGATCGAAACCGAGTAGCTCTGATTCGGGGAGGCCGTCGTGCTCGCGGGTGTCCACGTGTTCGAGAACGACTTGCCGATGCGCGCGAGTTCGTCGGGGGTGAAGTTGCCCTCGCGCAGTTTGCGGTCCGCGCCGGCGACGAGCTCCGGCATCGCGCGGGCGCCGTCGTCGAACCCGAGCCAGTCGAGTTCACCGCCGCGGTAACTGTGGAATTCGCCGAAAGTGGTGCGCGAATTGTAGCTCGCCGACGCGGACGCGCTCACCTGCAGCGTGCGCGGCAGGCGGAGCGTACTCATGTTGACCACGCCGCCCGCGAACTCGCCGTTCTGGTCCGGGAGAAACGATTTGTTGATCGTCACCTGGTCCATCAGCGACGACGGGAACAGCTCGAGCGAGACGGCGCTGCGGTTCGGCTCGGTGCCGGAGATCGCCGCATTGTTCATCGTCACCTTCGAGTAGCGCGCGCCGAGGCCGCGCACGATCGGGTCGCCCCTGTCCACGGCGACTCCGGTCGCACGGCGGACGGCGTTCGCCACGTCCGGGTCCGGCAACCTCCGCAGCGTCTCCGTCGAGATCGCGTCGCTGATCTCGTTCTTCTCGAGACGATCCTCGAGCTCGCGCTGCTCGGAGCCCTGTTCGGCGCCGGCGGTGAACGTGACCTCCGCGAGCTCGACCGCAGCCGGCTCGAGACGGACATCGAGCGTTGTCGCGCCCTCGGCCGCCACGTTGACATCACTGACCGTCCGCCGCTCGTAGCCGAGCATCGTGACCGCGACACGGTAGGCGCCGGGCTCGACGTTGAAGATGAGATAGGCGCCGTCGAGGTCGGTGGCCGCGCCGAGACGGGCGCCTTCGATGACCACGTTCGCGCCGGTGAGCGGCCGGCCGGTCTCCGCGTCGCTGACCACGCCGCGGAGCGTCGCGCCGTACGCCGGCATCAGGGTCGCGGACAGTACGACCGCGCCCGCGAGAAATCGCCGCATGCCGCGCATCGAGATCATCACCGTTGCTCTCCTCGTTCACTGACCGTGGGCGGATCACGTCCCATTCGGTGCGGGGACGCGCGGGGAGTTCATCCCCGCTTCCGGCGGGATAGATAGCGGCGGCGGGTTTCCGCGGCGTTGGACGTGTGTTAGCGGCGTGTAAGGACTCTCAGGGAGAGACATGTGGGGTGTCCGGCCCGGACAGGTGGACGGGTGGCCCGGGGCTTCAGCCCTGTCTGTTATTCAATTCTCCCGCATGTCGCATGGGTAAAGGAGGAGCAGTGGATGATAATGAGTGATTCAGCCGCGAAGCGGCGACATCTGAATAGCGCGGGGCGTCAGCCCCGGGATGGGAGCCGCGCCCGTCTCCCAGATACGTTCTCCGTCAACCGCGTACGGTGACAGATATCTTCAATAATAACAATCATGTGCCACCCCTTCGGGGTTCCGTTTATTGGCGCCGCGCCGTTCCCCGGGCTGACGCCCGGGGCTATTCACGTGCGACCCCTGCCGGGGTCGAAACCCGATCCACAGATCCATCTCGAAACCCGATCCACAGACCCATCTCGAAACCCGATCCACAGACCCATCTTCATACCCCCGGAACCCTACCGTGATGCGTGTTCTGGAGAGATGCGGGTAAAAGACAGGGCTGAGGTCCCGGGTTTCATGCACTTTCCCTTGCCCCTGACTTCAGTCGAGGATAGTCAAGTGTTGTATGAGCCGCGGTTGCGAGCAACCGCGGGCCTGTGCCTTGACTGAAGTCAAGGGCAAGGCCGGATCCGGGGACGGTTGCTCGCAACCGTCCCCCTGCGCCGATCACAACAGTGTCGCCCGTGCGGTTGATCCGACGGTGTGTGAAACCGGGGGCCATCTGCCCCTGTGACAGCACGCAGCGGTACCGCACGGCTGCGGTCGGTGGCCCGCTCACATCGTCTCGAGCAGCGAGAGCTGGCGGATTTGCGTTTCCGACACGGGCAAGTAGATGGAAAAGACGCTGCCTTTCCCCGGCGTGCTTTCGACTCCGACCCGGCCGCCGTGCGCGAGCGCGATGTGCTTCACGATCGCGAGGCCGAGCCCGGTGCCACCCTCCTTGCGGCTGCGGCCCTTGTCCACGCGGTAGAACCGTTCGAACAGGCGCGGCAGGTGTATCTGCTCGATGCCGACGCCCTCGTCCGCGACCCGGATGTGCACGTGTGTTTCCGTCCGGTCAACGTTCACGCGCACGGTTGTCCCGGCCTCGCTGTACTTGATCGCGTTCGAGAGCAGGTTTACGAGCGCCTGTTCGACGAGCGGCGGGTTGAGCAGCGCCCTGATCCCGCCGGGGACATCGAGCTCGATCCGGATGCGTCTCGTCTCCGCGATCTGTTCGACGGATGCGACCGCGCTGTCCACGATCTCCCTGACCGTCGTCTCGTACCGTTCGATGCCGCGGGTTTCGGCGTCCCGTTCGATGCGCGCGAGGCTGAGCAGGTCCTCGATGATCGCGGCGAGCCGGTCGCTCTGGCTGCGGACGACGCCGATGAACCGCTCGAAGTCGGCCGGATCCTCCTTCGCCTCCGCGAGCGTTTCCACGTAGCCGATGATCGAGGTGACCGGCGTGCGCAGCTCGTGGGAGACGTTCGCGACGAAATCGCGCCGGGCCTTTTCCAGCCGCCGCAACCGGGTGACATCGTTGAGCACGACGACCGCGCCCATCGAGACGGCGTTCTCGTCACGGAGCGGCCGGCCGTGGACCTGGATGTAGCGCGGGTCGAGCTCGCCGAGCATGATCTCGTCCTCCAGTTCCTGTTCGGTTCGCAGCGACTCGAGGATGAACCGGCGCAGGGTTTCGTTCCGGATCACCTCGTGGATTGTCCTGCCGCGCACCTGGGACCGTCTCAGATCAAACATCCTCGCCGCGGCGCGGTTCACGGTGAGCAGGCGGCCGCCGGCGTCCACCGCGAGCACGCCGTCGGAGATGCTCGCGAACACGGCCTGCTGTTCGCGGCGCTGGCGCTCGATGATGCGGATGCGGTCGTCGAGCCGGATCAGCATCAGGTTGATCGCGGCGGCGAGCGCGGCGACCTCTTCGGACCCTTCCTCCGGGAGACGGCCGCTCATGTCGCCGGCGGCGATCCGGCGCGCGCGCAGCTTCATCCGTTCGAGCGGGAGGCTGATCCGGCGTGCGCTCACCCAGCTCACGATCGCGGCGAGCACGGCGACAATCAGGCTCCCGATCGCGATGCTCACGAGCAGCACATGGATCGCCTGGTTGATCGCCTGCAGCGACTCCGAGGTGCGCACGATCGCGAACAGCTCCCCGTCGCCGTCGTGGAGCGGAATCGCGACGTACATCATGTCCTGCAGCAGCGTATCGCTGAAGCGAGTGCTGCTGCCTGCGCCTCCTTGCAGCGCGACGACGACTTCCGGCCGGTCGCCGTGGTTGTCCATCGTCGCCGGGTCCTTTTCGGAGTCGGCGAGCACGATGCCGTCCGGGCGGATGATCGTGATCCGCGTCCCGCTGCGCTCGCCGAGCACGCGCACGACCTGCTCCAGGCGTTCGAACAGCCCGTCCCTGAGCAGCATCGTGATCTCCGGCTCGATCAGCCGGGCGCGCGCCTCCAGGTTGCTCTTCGTCTCATCGAGCAGGAAGGATTCGAGCGTGCGCGCGGTGTAGATCGTGACCGCGAGCAACGAGAGCAGAGTGATCAGCAGGTAGGAGGGGTAGAGCTGCCAGAGCAGACGTCGGCGGTTCATCGTGATTCCCGGAACCGGTAGCCGACGCCGCGCACGGTCTCGATCAGGTTCGCGGCTGCGCCCAGCTTTTTACGCAGGCCGACGATCTGCACATCGACGCTGCGATCGGAGACAGGATGCTCCTCGCCGCGCACGGAATCCACGATCTGGTAGCGCGTGAACACCCAGCCGGGCCGTTTCGCGAGCATGTGGAGGATCCTGAACTCGGTGACCGTGAGCTCGACCGGTTCTCCGCTGACACGGACTTCGTGGCGGCCGGGGTGAATCGTGAGCCCGTCGCGCTCGATCACGCGTTCGCCGGCGTTCGCCTCCTCACCGCGCGCCCGCCGGAGCACCGCCTTCACCCGCGCGACCAGCACACGCGGTCGGAACGGCTTCGTGATGTAGTCGTCCGCGCCGAGTTCGAGCCCGGCGACGATGTCCGGCTCCTCGCCCTTCGCGGTGAGCATGACCACGTGCATCCGGCTCAATTCGGGGTCGCTGCGGATCGAGCGGCACACATCGAGCCCGTCGATCCCCGGCAGCATCAGGTCGAGGATCAGCAGGTCGGGGCGCCGTTCGCGCGCGATGCGCAGGCCCTCTTCGCCCGTCGCCACGCCGGTGATCCGGTACCCCTCCCGCTCCAAATGGTACCGGACCAACTCGCGGATGTCCTCCTCGTCCTCGACGACGAGGATGTGTTGTTTCGCCATTGCTCCTCCGCTGCGACGCTGACGCCGGAACCCGTGCGAACTTGTGAAAAAATCCGGTTCTCCATTTGGCTCAGCTGGGACCAATCTCGCGGGTGGCAAGGGAGTCATTCTGACCGAAGCCCGACGTCCGTTTGTCGGGCGGAGGGAAGAAGGTCCAGGTTCGGTAAGCGTGGAAAACACCATGAAACTCGAGAAATAATCCTTGGATGAGCCGGACCTTCTTCACCCGCCTTCACGCACACAGACGCGCGAAGCCGGGTTCAGAATGACGCCTTTGCCGCGCGGATGTGCTTCAGAATCCGGTCCGTGCACGTGGCTGAGCGAACGACATAACCGGATGTGAAAAAATCCGGCGCAAATCTCACAGGCGCAACCGTGAGCTCGCGGGCCGGGCGATGCGGTGGAGGAACGGCTCGCTGCTTATCATCTTGATTCGAGCCCTCGCGGCGCGTACTGTCATCCATCCGGCCGCACACGGAAACGGCGCAGAACCGATGGACCGAGACACGAAACAGGCGCTCGTCGAATACCTGAGCGGGTTCATCACCGAGCACAAGCGGCGGCGGTTCGAGGAGGTGCTCGCGAACCGCACCCGCCATCTGGCGGTCGTGCTCGAGGACATCTACCAGCCGCACAACGCGAGCGCGGTGATCCGCACCGCCGACTGCTTCGGGATCCAGGACCTGCACGTGATCGAGAACCGGAACCGGTACACGCTCAACCCGGGCGTGTCGGTGGGCGCGTCGAAGTGGGTGAGCCTGCGCTGCTACGACGAGTTCGATGCGGACAACGTGCGCGCATGCGTGGATTCGCTCCGCCGGCGCGGGTACCGGATCGCCGCGACGACTCCGCACAGAGATGACGTGACAGTCGCGGAAGTTCCGGTCGATCAGCCGCTCGCGCTCGCGTTCGGCACCGAGGAGACCGGCCTCACACCCGAATTCCTCGACGAGGCGGACATGTTCGTGAGCATCCCGATGTTCGGATTCACCGAGAGCTTCAACATTTCGGTTTCGGTCGCGCTCGTGCTCTACGAGCTCACCCGGCGGCTGCGGGAGAGCGGGATCGAGTGGCGGCTCAGTGACGAAGAGAAACTCGAGATCCGTCTCTCGTGGCTGCGCAAGTTGCTCGCGCGTCACAAGGGGCTGGAGCAGCGGTTTTTCGCGGAACGGGGGGCGTGACCGGGCAGCGCGGCGCACGTTGCGGCTTCCGGGGACGCTTGCTGGCAAGCGTCCCCCTTTCTTCCTCGTGCTCGCGGTTGCTCGTCAGGCGCGGACCCTACATGTGCCCCTGTGACAGCGCGCAGCGATGTCGCAGGGATGGAAACCCGCGAATCCCGCGGTTCATCAGCCGCGGTGACGCCCGCCTTCGGCGGGGCCGTCCCCGCGGGCATACTTCCCTGTGGGTGGCCCGGGGCTTCAGCCTCGGGTCTCACGGCGCGTTTTCCTGTCCGGAGCGCGGACAACGGCGCGCTCAGCTCCGGCGGGCGGCGATCGGCATCCGCCGGCCCGCGCCGAACGCCTTGCGGCTGATCTTCAGCCCGGGCGGGGCCTGCCAGCGCTTGTATTCGTTCTTCTCCACGGTGCGCACGACCCAGTCAACCGTCTCGCGCTCGTGGCCGCGCGCGGCGATCTCCTCCAGCCCGACGCCCTGCTCGAGGTAGGCGGCGAGGATGGCGTCGAGGACGGCGTATTCCGGCAGCGTGTCCTGGTCACGCTGGCCGGGGGCGAGCTCTGCCGACGGCACCTTCTCGAGGATCGCATCGGGGATCAACTCGCGCTCGCGGTTGTACCAGCGCGCGAGCCGGTACACGTTCGTTTTGAGCACGTCGCTGAGCACGGCGAGGCCGCCGTCCATGTCGCCGTAAAGCGTGCAGTAGCCGACCGCGAGCTCGCTCTTGTTTCCGGTAGTGAGCAGGAGCGCGCCGAACTTGTTCGAATACGCCATCAGGATCGTGCCGCGGATACGCGCCTGCAGGTTCTCCTCGGTGACATCCGGCTCCCGGCCGGCGAACGGGCGGGCGAGCGTGTCGATGAACGCGTCGTAGATGTCCGCGATCGGCACCTGATCGCAGCGGATGCCGAGATTCTCCGCGAGTGCGAGCGAATCCGCGACCGAGCCGGAGCTGGAGATGTGGGAGGGCATCGTCACGCCGCGCACGCGATCCGGCCCGAGCGCATCGACCGCGATCACGGCGGTGAGCGCGGAGTCGATCCCGCCGGAGAGGCCGACGACGGCCCGCTCAAACCCGCACTTGCGCAGGTAGTCACGCACGCCGAGCACGAGCGCGCGGCGCAGCGACTCCAGTTCCGGCAGCTCGTGCGCGATCTCGCCCGCGCAGCCCGCGCTCGTGTCCACGAGTTCGACCTTCTCCTCGTACGCCGGCAGCCGGCACGCGAGCGAGCCGTCCGAGCGGCACAGGTGACTGCGGCCGTCGAAGATGAGCTCGTCGTTGGCGCCGACCTGGCAGACGGCGAGAAACGGCGTGCCCCATTTGCGCGCGTGGAACCCGTTGCGGGTGAACCGGTCCACCTCCTTGTGCATCGTGTACGGGGACGCGGTGATGTTGAGCATCAGCGTCGCGCCCTGACCGGCGAGCTGCTCGATCGGGTTCTCCTCGTAGTTCAACGTGCGCTCGAACTCCGGGTCGTTCCACGCGTCCTCGCAGATCGAAATCCCGAGCCGTTCGCCGTTGAATTCGACCGTGCGGTAGCCGTCCGGATCGGCGGGATCGAAGTAGCGGCGTTCGTCGAACACGTCGTACGTGGGCAGCAGCCGCTTGTGCTGCTCGTGGAGGAGCTCGCCGTTTCGCACGAGCAGCGCCGCGTTCGCGAGGCCCTTGCCCATCCGCCGGCGGTTCCGCCGCGGCGCGCCGAACAGAATCCCGAATTGCGGGAACCGGCGCGACAGTTCAAGCACGTCCCGCACGCCGGCTTCGACGCGGTCGATGAACCAGGGAAACGTGACGAGGTCGCGCGGCGGGTAGCCGGTGAGGAACAGTTCCGGGAACACGACGAGAGACACCGGGTTCGGTTCGAGCTGCACCAGTGTCTCTTCCATGCGCCGGATGTTCCCGCCGACGTCGCCGATGATCGGGTTCAGTTGCGCGACCGCGATTTTCATCGCCCTGCCTTTCGTTCGCTGCACCGGTACTGTTCAGCAAAGCTCGACGCGGTGGGTGCGCTTGTCAAGTAGATTGCGGGCGATGGCCTCGCACGCGGGGGGCACGGGACGTGACGCTTGCGAGCAAGCGCCCCCGGAGTGTGGGGCGGCGAGAGCTCCGATCAGCACGCGAGTCACTGGCGTCGCAGCCTTGATCAGGCGTATGTTTGGACCGTGGGGAGACTGCGAAACGTCGCCCATTGCTCAGCGTAGCGGTGCCACGCTCGGGGGGAAAATGGCTCGCTCCCTCCTCGGCGGACCGATTGTTTTCCACGGCAAGTAGAGCGTTTTCAAGAAGATCGTCCGGAGTTAGCCGGTCTTCCATGAATTGCACTGTTTTGCTGAATCGTGTTGCGAAAGTAGTTGTTGCGATGGTATTGTTCATGTTGGCAGACCTTTGTGAGCAGGGACGGCAACGACAGAGGTTTGTTCTTGGATAGGAGACATCCGCTATGCGAAACATCGTGATCGGGTTCCTCGCCATCTTGATGGCTGTGCCGATGTTCGTCGGCGTCGCGCGGGCGGACATTCCGATCAACGAGCGGGTCAGCATCGATGGGAATCTGAGGTTCCGGACCTTCTTCGACGAGCGTGACTTCGACTGGACGAACACGCCTCCGGCCTACTATTCGACGATGCGCTTGATGATCGGGTTCAAAATCCAGCAAACCGACGACGTCCTGTTCCGGGCGAAGCTGAAAGACTCTCGGTACGTCGGTGTGCCTGCCACCGGGGATGTGGACGCGACGACGGTCGGATCGAGGTCGTCCAGCTATCTGTCCCTGCAGGAGGGCTACGTTTTCGCGACGGACGTGTTCGACTGGGGGGTGGATTTCCAGATCGGGCGCTTCGAGATGGCCTACGGGCGCGACCGACTGATGGGCGCCTCCGCCTGGGGGCTCGAAGGGCCGAACATGTACGACGGGTTCCGGGTGATGTACGACGAGCCCGGGATGAAGCTCGACTTCTTCTCCGCCGTGATTCGTGATTTCTCCTTCGGGGACACGTTTCCCGACTATCGGCTGCCTTCCACATTCAGTAGCTCCGGAGTGTACCGGTACTGGGAGCCGCCCGGGTACGAGAAGCTGAAGCGGTACCTGTTCGGCTTCGCGGGTAGCTTCCTCGACGGTCGCCTGCAGCCGATCCTGCTCGTGGACTGGGATTCGTACGATCTCGGGTTCGACGCGGACGCTGACACGCCGGAGAAACCATCACAGAAGGAGCAGGAATTCTGGGTGACCCCCGGCGTGTATGGGAACTACACGTTCGAAGACGTCGGTGGTGGCAAAATCACGGTCGAAGGCGACGCCGCCGTGCAGGTCGGCCAGGTGAACGACTTCGGCGCGTTCCCTAGCTCGTACTCGCTGTTTTCGTTCATGGCGGCGGCCGAGGGGCGCTACCATTTCGACCACGAGATGAAACCGACCGCCGGGCTCGGGTTCGATGTAACCGGGGTTGGCGAAGGCGTCGACGACCCCACGGATGTTTTTGTCTTCTATCAGCCCTACTTCACGCCGCACAAGTTCCGCGGCTCGATGGACTACTTCGCCAACGTCGGCAACGGGCTGATCGACACGTACATCACCGGTTCGCTGATGCCGATGGACTGGATGAAGCTGAAGCTCGACGTGCACAACTTCCGCTTCGTCACGAACCGGGGTTACGATCCGAGACCGAACAACAACACGAAGAAGGATGTGATCCGCTTTCGCCAGCTCGGACAGGAGGTCGATCTGCTCGTGAAGGTGAAGGTGAAGAAGGGGTTCTACATCGACGGCGGGTTCAACTTCTTCATTCCCACTGAGGACTTCGCGTGGAACGTGAACGACGCGGTCAGTGAGTTCTCAAACGTGTCTTACCGCCAGAGCGACCCGGCCAGCTACATCTATCTCGTGTTCACGACGATGTTCTGATCGGCGCCGGATGTCTCCGCAGCGAGCGACGGGTCGGCCCCGGGATCGGGCCGGCCCTTTTCTCTTCTGTCGTGACTTCACTGACCGCGCCGGTCAGCGCGTGTCCGCCGCCGCGAACACAGCCCCGGCGAGCAGGCCGAGCGCGATCATGATCTCCCCGTCGAGCAGGTAACACTGGAACAGGCCGGCGAGCAGCAGTCCGGCGCAGGCGAGCACCCCTCCCTGGACAATCAGTTGCGCGAGACCCGGGTCGCGCGCGTTCCAGTAGCGCGGGCGCGCGTGGGAAAACAGGAAGCTCGCGGCAAGGCCGATCGCGAGCAGCAACGCGGGAAACCCGCCGACCGCGAGCAGGTAGAACGGGTCGGAGTGCGGGTGCGCGAGCGAACTCCACGCCTGCCGCTCGGGGATGTACGCGGCGGCCGAGCTGCGCCAGTTGCCCGGACCCACCCCTGTCAGCGGATGATCACGCGCCATCTCCCAGGACGCGTTCCAGAGCAGCAACCGTTCCTGTTCGCTGTTTGTGCGCAGGTTGGTCGCATCGAGCACTCTCGCGCGGAACGCGCCTGACCCGGCGTACGCGGCAACGAGCAGCGCGAGTCCGCCCGCGACTGCGGGCACCGCGACCCGGCGCCCGCGAGTGAGCAGATAGAGCACGATTCCGCCCGCCAGCCCGATCCACGGCCCGCGCCGGAACGCCACGACCACCGAGATCGCCACGAGTGCGAGCAGAACCCACGCGACCCAGCGCGGCCGGCCCTTCAGCCTCAGCGCCCACGGCAGCAGGAACAGGAACAGCATCATCTGCATCCCGGCGTACGTGAGCGCCATGTTGAGCAGTCCGACCGGCAGGTAGTAGTCGCTGATCCCGCCGGGCATCACTTCGATCGGTTGCCCGTAGACCGGGTCCACGCCGAACAGGTACTGCACGAACCCGTTCACCGCGCCGAACGCCGCCGCCACGAGCAGGGTTGTCATCAGCCAGCGGCGCGGTTTTTCCTCGCGCAGGAGCTGCAGCGCGGCAAGCAGACCGCACAGCGGGATCGCGAACTTCGCCGCGAGGAACGCGAGCGACGACCCGGCGGTTCCGTTCACCAGCGACGATACGATGAGCCAGGCGAGCAGCCCGGCGAGCCAGAACAGCGGAGCCGGCATCCGAGGGAGCGCGAGCCGCCGGCGGGCGGTCTGGACGACGGCGACGACGAACCCGGCAACCGCGGCGACCTGGGCGAGGAAGATACCTGTTTCAAGCGATGCGGCGAAGAACGCGGTCCAAACAGACGCGATGCTGCGCCGGCTGCCGCGTCCGGTAAGAGGTGAGCCGTTGCTGAAAGGCATCTGCGGCATGGTTCGTCGAGCTCCGCCTCAGCGTGTCCCGGGGGAATCCTTCCGGCGAATATAGTGACTTGCGCCGCGCGAGGCTCCCGGATCGCACGGGCGCAGACAGCGGGCGCCGGTCACGAACCGGTTCGCGCGCGGTAGGGATACAGCTCCTGTCCCTTGCCGGTTCTCCGCGCGCTGCGTACCTTTCCCGTTCAATCCCCGGAGGCTGCCGATCAATGTCGAACCGCCGCTGCACGATCCTCTTCTTCACGCAGACCGACTGGTTCTTTCACCTCCACTTCCTCCCGCTCGCAGTGGAGCTTGTGGAGCGGGGAGCGGATGTCGCGCTCGCCTGCCTCGTCGATGAGCACCGAGAGCGCATCGAAGCCGCCGGGGTGCACGTGCTCCCGCTCTCACAACTGCGCGTGCGAAACCTCGGCCCGCTCCGCCAGCTTCGCGGCGTGATCGAGCTGGCTCGCCTGTTTCGCCGCGAGCGACCCGGGCTTGTTCACCTGATTTCTCCGAAGCCGGTCGTGCTCGGCTCGATCGCGGCGCGCATCGCCGGGGTTCCCTCCGTGCTCAGCCTGATCACCGGTCTCGGGTACCTGTTCACGCACGCCGGCCCGGTGACTCGCTTCGTGCGCCGCGTTTCGCTGGCGGCGATCCGCTGGTCACACACCCCGCGCGCGCGGCGGATCGTGTTTCAGAACAATGACGACCGCACCCTGTTCACCGATCTCCAGGTGATCCGGGAAGAGAAGGCCGCGCTGATCCCGGGCGTGGGCACCGATCTCGACCGGTTCAAACCGGGCGAGCGCGACAACGATCCGCCGGTGATCGTGTTCGGCGCGCGCATGTTGAGAGACAAGGGAGTGGTCGAGCTCGTGGAGGCGGCGCGCACCCTGCAGGCGGAACGGATTGCGTGCCGGGTTCTCCTCTGCGGAAAGCCCGATCCGGGGAATCCGACCTCGATTTCGCAGGGGCAACTTCGCCGGTGGCACGATCAGGGAATCGTTGAATGGCACGGTCACGTCGAGGACATCGCGCCCGTGCTCGCCTCCGCCGACATCGCGTGCCTGCCATCCTACCGTGAAGGAATGCCGAAATTCCTGCTCGACGCGGCGGCGAGCGGGCTGCCGCTCGTGGCGACAAACGTCCCGGGCTGCCGTGACCTCATCCACGCCGGGATCAACGGGACACTTGTCCCCGCGCGAAACTCGGCCGCGCTCGCGGAGGCGCTCGGCGAGCTGATCGTCGATCGCGAGCGGCGTCACAGGTACGGCGCCGCGAGCCGCCGGATCGCGGAGCGTGAACTCGCCCAGGAGCTCGCGATCCGCCGCACGATCGACCTCTACCGGCTTCTGCTCCGCGAGGCGGGGATCGACCCGTGCTCGATCCCGCTCGCGGCGCGGTAGTGACCCGCGCGGAGGCCGGCCGGGCTCTCAAAACCTCGAGCGGACGGTCAAGTTTCTCTGCCCGAATGCCGAAGAGTTGAGAGAACCGTCTCTCGAGGGTGAACCATGCGCACTACCCTGGCACTCGCGCTCGCATTCATGCTCGCCGCGCCCGCGCTCGCGCGCACCGACATCCGCATCGACCCGGACTACGATCCGCGCATCACGTTGAGGGTGGTCGTGCTCCCCGCGCACACCGGCGCCTCCCTCCGCCGCGTGAACGCGCGCACGGTGTCCGCGATGTTCGCCACCGAACTGTTGCGGTTCTACGAAGTGCTTGATCTGCACCGGTTTGAACAGATCCTATCCGAGCAGCCGCTTTCTCTCGACGAGGCGTTTTCCGCGGAGGCGAAGCAGGCGGTCCGTGACAACGCGGGCGTGGACGCGGTTGCCAGCGTCGAAATCTACCGGTGGGAGGAAGGCACGGGCGGGTTGCCGTTCCTCGGCAGGCGGAGCGGCCGTATCGGCGCGCAGATGAGAATGATGGACCCGTACACGGGACGGATCTACTGGAGCGTGAACCGTCTCGAAAAAGTCGGCCCCGGCACCGATTTCCTCGACCGCGCGACCGAACTGTTCCGCGATGTCGTGCTCGAACTCGCGGATGAACTCGCGGAGCGCGTGGAACGGCTCAACGAAGCGGACTCCTACGCCGACCTGCTCGCGAAGCGCGGGCAGTGGCCGCGACTGAAAGGCGCGCCACGTCGCTTCGACGGTGACGGGAGCGAACGTGCGTTCATTCCGAAACTTACCCCTGAGGCGGCTTATCTGGCAGCGTATCGCGGGTATTTCGGCGAGTTGCCGGACACGTCCGCGACGGCGGAAACTACCGGCGCGGATAAGCCGCGCACGCCGTACGAGGACGTGGAGAAGCATGCGCCGGAACCCTTGCCGCGGCTGCAACGGACCGGCTCCGGAGGCGAACTCCCGGCCGCTGTCGATACGAGCACGACTCACGCTCCCGGGCAGGCGGTGGATGCGGACACGGCAGCCGCCGGGCGGGACACTGCTTCCGGCTCGAGCGGCCGGGCACGCCGTGCGCCGACGCTGCCCGAGTACGACTACCTCGACGCCCCCACCGACACTACCACGGCAAACCGTTCGGGATACGAGACGGCGGAATGACGTAGCCCGGGGTCGCCGACCCCGGGGCTGGTGACAGGCGGTTTTCCGCCCGTGCGGGCGAGATTCGGTACCGGCCGTGCGGGCTTGCCCGCGCGGATGATCCACCTGTCGATGAGCCCTGCGACATCGCTGCGCGCTGTCACAG